>NZ_JANFVR010000053.1 GCF_024609805.1 Tahibacter caeni
CATCCGCCGCGGCTCCGGCCCGCGGCCACGATGTACCGCGGCTGTCGCCGCGCGCCGCGGCGGCCGGGGGGGGCGGGTGCCGCCGTGCTATCATGCGCGGGCTTATAACGAGAACATCGCCGGCGTGGCGTCGCCGGTAACCCTGACCCGCGACGCGGGTGATCACGGGGAAAGCATGAAAGACAAGAAAGATATCGTCAGCAACTGGCTGCCGCGCTATACCGGCGTGCCGTTGGAAGAATTCGGCAAGTACGTGTTGCTGACCAACTTCAGCAACTATGTGGAAATGTTTGCACAGTGGCACGGCGTCGAGGTCCGCGGACGCGACAAGGCCATGCCCAGCGCCCACGCCGACGGGCTCAGCATCATCAACTTCGGTATGGGCAGTCCCACCGCCGCCACCATCATGGATCTGCTCTCCGCGGTCATGCCGCGCGCAGTCCTGTTCCTCGGCAAGTGCGGCGGTCTCAAGCGAAAGAACCAGCTCGGCGACCTGATCCTGCCGATCGCGGCGCTGCGCGGCGAAGGCACGTCGAACGACTACTTCCCGCCTGAGGTCCCGGCTTTGCCGGCGTTCACCCTGCAGCGCGCCGTGTCCTCGACCGTGCGCGACCACGGCCGCGACTACTGGACCGGCACGGTCTACACGACCAACCGCCGCGTCTGGGAGCACGACGACGCATTCAAGTCCTACCTGCGGCGCACGCGCTGCATGGCCATCGACATGGAAACCGCGACGGTGTTCAGCGTCGGCTTCGCCAACAAGATTCCGACCGGCGCGCTGCTGCTCGTGTCCGACCAGCCCATGATTCCGGAAGGCGTCAAGACCGAGGAAAGCGACCGCAAGGTCACGACCGAATTCGTCGAAGCGCAGATCCGCATCGGCATCGACGCGCTCAAGGAAATCCGCGACGAAGGCAAGTCGGTCAAGCACCTGCGCTTCTGACCGGCGAGGCGGCGCGCTCGGACCGGCGGCGCCGCGTCGCCGGCGCCGTGTGCGATCAGCGCGGTGCCGGCTATTTCTTCGGGTCTTCCATGCTCCAGTTGAACTGGAGCAGGATCACGGCGGGTTCCTTGTCGCCTTCGAAGCGGACCTTGCAGTCGAACGTCTGCTTGTATTCGCTGGTCAGGCCGCGATCGAACACGATCTCGGAATTCAGCGAGAGGATGTCGCCGCTTTCGGCCTTCGCTCGCGCGGCGAGCGCCTTCGGATCGAGCTCGAACGTGCGTCCGGCGAGCTTGTTCTTGACCGCGGTTTCGCAGGCGCGGGCGGCGATCTGTTCGCGGCCCCCGCCGCAGGCGGTGAGCGACACCGCCAGCGCCATTGCCAGTACTGCTGCGCGCATCGACTGTCTCCCCTGTTGAAGCCAGGCTGGACGCACCGGATCCGATCGAGTTGGGCCGATGCGACCGACGCGTCCGAGTATAGCAGCGGCTCACGCATCCGCCGTGCCGCCGCGGGCACGGCGGAACCTGCAACGGCGATCCGTTGCAACATGAACGTCACAGGGGATTTTCCAGGCGCCTGGCCCGGAAAACACTCAATAGCGCGGTATCGACGTATCGATCTGACGCGACCAGGCGTCGATGCCGCCGTCGACGTTGAACACCTGGCGGAAGCCCAGTCCGCGGAAATGTTCGGCCGCACTGCGGCTGGAATTGCCATGGTGGCAAAGGAAGGCCAGCGGCTGGTCCTTCGGCAATGCCGAGAGCCGCGCGACGGTGTCCTCGTCCAGCACCTGCGCTGCGGCGAACGGAGCGAGCGCGCGGTCCGGCGCCGGGCGTACGTCGATCACGGTGATGTCGCCGCGGTCGAGCCGCGCCTTGAGGCCGTGTACGTCGAGCGACTGCACCGCCGGCGGCGCGTTCGGATTGCTGATCGACAGGCCGCTGCCCTGCACCGTGTCGACCCAGTCGATGACGATGCCGCGCGCGCGCTGCGCCGTGGCGACGTCCATGAGGATGTCGATGCCGTTCGCGGTCGCACGGATCTCGTGGCCTTCGGCTTCGCGCAGGAAGAACTGCGCCTGGAAGCGCGCGTCGATCGACAAGTGCAGGGCAGCGCCGCCGCTGTCGGCCAGGCCGGCACGCATGGCCTCGGCGGCCGCGTCGGTGATCGTGATCGTCGGCGGCGTGCGGTCGGGCCTGGGCAGGCCGAACAGCGCGTGCAGCTCGCCGCTGTTGGCCATGCCGGCGACGATGTCGGCGCCGCCGATCAGCTCGCCGTCCACGTAGAGCTGCGGGATCGTCGGCCAGTTGCCGTAGGCCTTGATGCCTTCGCGGATTTCCGGATCGGCGAGCACGTCGATGCTGAGGTAGTCCTCGAGCAGGCCGTTGAGGATGCCGGCCGTTCCGGCCGAGAAGCCGCAGCGCGGCGCGTGGCGCGTGCCTTTCATGAACAGCACGATGCGGTTCTGCGTCAACAGCGCGGCTATGCGCGAGCGAAGGGCGGGGTCGAGATTCATGGGATTCCGGGAACGAGGCGGGCAGGCGCGGGATGATAGCGCCGGGTAGATGCGGGCGTCCGCGGCGGCAGGCAAGGGGCGGTCGCCGTCCCGGGGTCAGGATCGCCGGCGTGGGCGGCGCCCTTCCGGCGGCGCCGGACCCGCTGGGGGTTTTCCGGCGCGCCGCGTGCAGCCTCGGCGCTTCGCTTTGCGGTCGTTTTCACGTTTCCGCTGCAGGTTGCGGGATCTTTGCAGCGCAGCGCTGCGCGATAATCGCCGCCGCTCGGCCCTGTCCATGGATTTCGGAGAACCCTTATGCGCCGCTCGCTGCTCGCCCTGAGCATTGCCCTTGCCCTGTCCGCCGCCTCCGCCCAGGAACCGGGCGCGCCGCCCCGGCCCGCGGCCGACGATCCGAGCATTCCGGTCACCTACGTCGGATCGAATGCGCGCGTGAGCCTCGGCATCGACCAGGACGGCGATGTCAACGGCGAGGCCCTCGGCATCTTCGGCTTCGACGGCGACTCGGCCTGGATCGCCCAGCTCTGGCTCGCCGAGCACGGCGCCGGCGGCGCGCAGCTCGACTATCACTGGCTGCTCGGCGGCAAGACGCGGCAGGACAGCATCGACCATCCCGACGACGTGCGCGTGGCCAAGGCCTTCGTCGCCGTCGACCAGAACATCTGGCACGACCGCAAGGCCACGCTCGGCGTCGGCTACCAGAAGAACGATTTTTTCATCGACGGCTACGTGTCCGGCGCATTGACCGGCGAGCGCCAGGTCGGCAGCCGCATCGACACGACGAATTCGGTGCTGACCGGCATCGAGAACGGCCACGCCTATACCCAGACGCAGACCGTCAGCGTCGTCACCGACGCGTTCGAGCATCCGTACGAGAAGGGCGTCGGGGTACGCCTCGGCCGCTATTTCGACGAGTCGCTCTGGCGCCTGCGCGGCGGTCTCGACTACGAACGCGGCAAGTTCAGCTCCGACCAGGTCACCCTGTCGCTCGGCGTGGACAAGTATTTCCGCAATACCGGCTGGAGCCTGTCGCTCGACGGCGAGCAGCTGAAGAAGTCCGGCGACTTCGAGATCGACAAGAACGACACGCGCGGCTGGCTGACCCTGCGCTACGAATTCGGCCAGACCTACCGGCCGCGCGCGCCGTTCGGATACCAGACCGTGCAGGGCGTCGCGCCGGCCGTCGCCGACGCGGAGACGCCGAAGGTCCGCCTCGTGCGCAACGACGTGCGCCTCAACGGCGACGCGTTCTTCGATTTCGACAAGTCGGAGCTGCGGCCCGACGCAGTCGCCGCACTCGACGAACTGCTGGCCAAGCTCAACGGCAGCAGCCGCGTCAGCCGCATCACCGTCGTCGGCCATACCGACAGCGTCGGCAGCGTGCCGTACAACCAGCGCCTGTCAGAGCGCCGTGCCGCGAGCGCGAAGGCCTATCTCGTCGCCCACGGCGTGCCGGCCGACCAGATCGACACGCGCGGCGAGGGCGAGCTGAATCCGGAATACCCGAACGACACTGCGCCGAACCGGCAGAAGAACCGCCGCGTCGACATCGAGTTCCTCAGCGTCGAGGAGCACGAAGTGCCGGGCGACAAGCCCGTGACGGCGGCTCAGCCGACCGAATGGCGCCGCGAGCCGGTGGCCGCGCCGGCGGCCTGGATCGAGCGCGCGCTGCGCAATCCGGCGCAGCACAAGCGCACGGTCGACGTCTATCGCTTCGAGCGCAGCGCGACGACGACGGCCCTCGGGCCGCGCGTCTACGCCAACACCGCGCCGAACGCAGTCGACGACGCCGTCGCGATCGCGCGCGACGCGGCGGCGACCGGCATTGCGGTGCTCGCCAACGACACCGATCCCGAGAACGATCCGCTGACGATCACCGGCACCTCGGCGCCGGCCCATGGCTCGGTCAGCTTCACGGCCGGACAGGTCAGCTACACACCGGCGCCGGGCTACGTCGGCACCGACAGCTTCACCTACACGATCAGCGACGGCCGCGGCGGCAGCGACACGGCCACGGTGACCGTGACCATCGGCACCGCCGGCAACCGCCCGCCGGTCGCGACCGACGACAGCGCACAGACGTCGCCCGCGACGCCGGTGCGCATCAGCGTGCTGCGCAACGACAGCGATCCGGATGGCGACACGCTCACTGTCACGTCGGTCAGCGCGCCGGCCCACGGTGTCGCGGCGCTCAACGACGACGGCAGCGTGACCTATACGCCGGCCGCAGGCTTCGAGGGTAGCGACAGCTTCAGCTACGTGGTCGGCGACGGTCGCGGCGGCACCGCGACGGCGCGCGTCAACGTGCAGGTCGGTGCCGGCGCGAACCGTCCGCCGGTCGCGCTCGACGATGTGATCGGCGTGCTCAAGGGCGGCGGCGTGGACATTCCGGTGCTGGCCAACGACAGCGATCCCGACGGCGACCTGCTGCGCGTGATCCGCGTGGAAAACCTCGGCCCGCACCAGGCCACACTGACGATCAACGCGAATGGCACGATCCGCTTCGAGCACATCCACGGCACGCACGGACCGGGACAGATCCGCTACACGATCTCCGACGACCACGGCCACGAGGTCTCGGCCGTCGTCACGGTCAACGTGACCGACATTCCGTAAACGTCGCCGACCTGGTGCGCGGCAGGTCTGCCGCGTGTCGTACTGTCCCGAACCTGCCGGTGCGCGCGGCGCTTCAGCCGCGCGCGCTGAGTATCTGCGCCCAGGCCGGAATCGGCGCCGGCTGCGGCCGCGACTCGCCGGCCGCCGCGCGCATCAGCGCGGCGCGGCGCTCGCTCCAGTGCAGCAGCTCGAGCGTGCCGTCGAGATGCTCGACCAGCGCCGTGCAGTGTTCGACCCAGTCGCCGTCGTTCAGATACAGCATGCCGTCGTGCTCGGCCAGGTGGCCGAAATGGATGTGGCCGCAGATCTGTCCGTCGAGACCGAGCTCGCGCGCCCGCGCCGTCGCAAGCGCTTCATAGCGGCGGATGTAGGCCAGTGCCTTGCCGATGCGCGACTTTGCCAGGATGGACAACGCGAAATACGGCAGGCGCAGGCGCCGGCGCAGCGCGTTGAGCTTGCGGTTGGCCAGGCAGATCAGGCGGTACGCGTAGTCGCCGAACCAGGTCAGCCAGGTCTTGCCCTGGTGCTCCGGATCGAATTCGTCGCCGTGGCTGACGCGCAGGCGCTTGCCGTCGGCGGTCGTGTGTACCGCGTCGAGCGCGACCTCGATCGCGCCGATGCGCTGGCCGGCCAGACCGCGCAGGCTCGCGTCGTGATTGCCGGGAAGGTAGGTGACCGCGGTGCCGCGCGCGGCGATGTCGAGAAATTCGGCGAGCACTTCGCTGTGCCGCGCCGGCCAGTACGGCGCCTGCTCCATCGCCTCGAGGTCGATGATGTCGCCGACGAGATAGAGTTGATCGCAGCGTGTGGAGCGCAGGAAGTCGAGCAGGAAGTCGGCGCGGCAGTCGCGCGTGCCGAGGTGCACGTCGGAAATGAAGATGCTGCGGAAGCGCAGGCGGTCCATGGGACGCCCCGGTAGCCAAGCCGCAACAAGACTAGAGGGCGCAGGTATCGGCGGCGTTGCCGAACGGGGTCAGGGCGATGACAGCGCGGCCCGCGCGGCCGGGATTATCGTCGCGAGCCAGGCCGTGTACTGCCGGCCCGACGGATGCAGGCCGTCGTCGGCGAGCTCGGCCGCATCGGCACCGGCCGCGCGCGAGGTCGCCGCGACGTCGGCCCAGGCGACCCGCTCGCGCTGCGCTTCCTCGCGGTTGATCGCATTGAACGCGTCGAGTTCGCGCGCGATCGCGGCGACGTCCCGGCCGGATTCGCGGCCGAAGCGCGTGACGCCCCAGTCCGGAATCGAGACGACGAAGACGCGCTGCGCGCGCCGCCCGGCCAGCGCGATCGCGCGCTGCAGCAGTGCAGCGAATTCGCGCCGGTAGTTCTGCATGTCGCGGCCGCGGTACTGGTTGTTCACGCCGATCGACAGGCTGACGAGATCGTAGGGCGGCACGAGAGTGGCCGCGTCCATGCCGGCCGAGAGTTCGTCGGTGGTCCAGCCGGTGACCGCGACGATCTGCGGATCGGCGATCGCGACGCCGTCGCCGCGCAGCCGCTCGACGAGCTGCTGCGGCCAGCGCAGTCCCGGAGCGACGCTTTCGCCGATCGTGTAGGAGTCGCCGAGTGCGAGGTAACGCAGTTCGCGCCCGTCGCCGGGCAAGCCGTCGGCCCGCCGCTCAGGCGACATGGCGGGCGCGCGCGGCCGTCGAACGTTCGGCGATGCGCGCCAGGCAGCGGTCGATGCGCACGAACACGTCGTCGATCTCGGCCGGCTGCGGCAGCAGGGTCAGGCGGAAATGATTGCGTTCGCGGATGTTGAAGCCGGTGCCCGGGACGATCAACACGCTTTCGCTCTGCAGCAGCTCCAGTGCGAAGTCCTCGTCGTCGAACGGGCCGAGATGTTCGGTGCGTACCGACGGAAACGCGTACAACGCGCCCTGCGGCGCGACTACGTCGAGGAATTCGCTGCGCGCGACGCCGTCGATGACGGCGCGCCGCGCCGCATGCAGACGGCCGCCGTCGCGCACGAGCGGGCTGATGGTGTCGGGACCCTGCAGAGCCGGCACGACGGCCCATTGCGAAGGCACGTTCGCGCAGAGGCGCAGCGCCGACAGCAGATCGAGCGCGGCGCGGAATTCGGCCATCTTCGCCGGCGAGCCCGACAGGCTGATCCAGCCCACGCGGTAGCCGCAGGCGCGGTGCATCTTGGACAGGCCGCCGTAGGTGATGCACGGCGTTTCGCCGGCCAGCGCGGCGAGCGGATGGAATTCGGCGTCGTCGTAGAGGATGCCGTCGTAGATCTCGTCGGACAGCAGCAGCAGGCGGTGCTTTTCGGCGATATGCGCGAGCGCCTGCAGCAGCTCGCGCGGATAGACCGCGCCGGTCGGGTTGTTCGGATTGATCAGCACGAGCGCGCGCGTGCGCGGCGTAATCAGCGCCTCGATTTCGTCGGGATCGGGCAGGTGGCTGCGCGACGCCGGGCACGGGTAGTAGCGCGCGCGGCCGCCGTTGAGCACGGTTGCGGCGCTCCAGAGCGGATAGTCGGGACTCGGCAGCAGCACTTCCTCGCCGCTGTTGAGCAGGGCGCGCAGGGTCAGGTCGATGAGTTCCGACACGCCGTTGCCGATGAAGACGTTGTCCGCGTGGGCACCGAAAGCGCCGCGGGCGATCTCGCGCTCGGCAATGGCTTCGCGCGCCTGCTGCAGGCCCTGCTGGTGACAATAGGCTTCGCTCTGGTGCAGGTGTTCGGCGATGGTCTCGCGCAGATGCGCCGGCACGGCGAAACCGAACAGGCCGGGGTTGCCGATGTTCAGCCGGACGATCTGGCGTCCTTCGGCTTCGAGTTCGCGGGCACGACGCGACAGGGCCCCGCGGATCTCGTAACGAACGTCGCCGAGACGGGAACTGACGGGTACGGTGCGCTGCGCCATTGCGATGGGTCCTGTTCGGGTCGCCGCATCCTAGCGGCTGGCAGACGAATGTCCAAACAGCATTCGGTCACATTTGTGGCAAAACGTGGG
This sequence comes from Tahibacter caeni, assembly GCF_024609805.1. Lineage (GTDB taxonomy): Bacteria > Pseudomonadota > Gammaproteobacteria > Xanthomonadales > Rhodanobacteraceae > Tahibacter > Tahibacter caeni. The sequence continues at coordinate 8,042 of NZ_JANFVR010000053.1, forward strand.
CGTTTTGCTGCGCTGCGCGAGGCGGCTGAAGTTTTCGCCGCGCCGGGCGCAACCTTCGCCGCTCATCGCGCATCTGAGCCGTTCGTGGAATCCGCGGGGCGGCGGCATCGGGGCAGGGCGAAGGCGGAATCCGCCGGTCCGGCCGTCGGGCACCGCCGGGCGGGTCGCCGGAAGTCATTGTTTCCTCCGGCAGATGTGGCGTGTAACCGGCGCCGACTAGGATTCGCTTGACCGTCCGCAATTGGTGTTGTAGTTTACTACAACACTATCTCAATAGAGATCGCCATGAAGACCGCCGCGTTCGTCTCCCTGCTCCTGCTCTCGGCCGCCGCGACACCGCTGCTGAGCGGCTGCGCCGGCGAGGCCCAGTCCAAGTCCACCGCTGAGAAGCCGAAGGCCGAAGCGATCCCGGTGGAGATCGCGGCCGTCGTCCAGGGCGACATCACCGCACGCTATGCGGGCACCGCGGTGCTCGAAGCCGAGCGCGAAGCCAAGGTCGTCAGCGAGATCGGCGGCGTCGTTCTGTCGCTCGGGGCCGAAGAAGGCCAGTTCGTGCGCAAGGGCCAGGTGCTCGCCCGCCTCGACGCCGAACGTCACGGCGTGCTGCTGCGCCAGGCCGAGACCGAGCTCGAGCGCCTCAAGCACCAGGACGCGCGCAACGAGAGCCTGTTCCAGCGCCAGTTGATCGCGCGTAACACCTACGAACAGAACAAGTCCGATCTGGCCACGCGCAAGGCCGAGGTCGACTTGGCGCGCCTGAGCCTGTCCAAGTGCGCGGTCGTCGCGCCGTTCGACGGCGTGATCACGCGCCGCCGCGTCAAGGAAGGCCAGCTGCTGAAGGTCAACGAAGTCGCCTTCGAGATGGCCGACTTCCGCGAGCTCAAGGCGCGCCTGCGCGTGCCCGAACGGGCCAGCGCCGCGCTGAAGCCGGGCCAGCTCGTCGACTACCGGGCCGACGCGCTGCCGGGTCAGAGCTTCCCTGCCGAGATCGAGCGCGTGAGCCCGGTCGTCGACGCGGCCAGCGGCACGGTCGACATCGTCGTGGCCGTGGACAACAGCAGCGCCAAGCTGCGACCGGGCCTGTTCTCGCGCCTGGACGTGGCCTACGACAACGTGGCCGGCGCGATTCTGATTCCGAAGACCGCGCTGCTCAGCGGCGACCGCGACACGAGCGTGTTCGTCGTGCGCGACAACAAAGCCCAGCGCGTCGCGGTCAAGCTCGGCTACGAATCGGGCCGTAACGTGCAGGTGCTGCAGGGCCTGAGCCCGGGCGCCGACGTCGTCGTCGCCGGGCAGGGTGCGCTGACCGAAGGCAGCGAGGTGCAGGCGCTGCGCGCGAACGCGCCAGCCGAGGCCGTAGCCAAGCGCTGACCGATACCCGCCCCCCGTCCGTCGCCCGGACAAGGCGGCGGACGGTCAGCCTTCCTCCGGCGGGCATTCCGTACGGAAACTCTGCTTGCTCGCGGCGCGCCCGGCCGTCGCGCGCGGCCACTGCGGACACGTGTCCCGGTCTTCCCTAGAATGCCCGCATGCTGACCCCCGAGACCCGCGCGCGTCTGGCCCGTATCGGCTGGAGCGACGCCATCGTGCTGCCCGAAGACGCGCCGGCCGGACATCTGCCGGCGCGCGTGATCATCCAGCACCGCAACGGCTACGTCGTGCACGACGGCGCGAACGAATTCACCGTGCAGCCGGCACCGCGTTTCCTCAAACGCAGTCTCGATCCGATCGAGCGTCCGGCCGTCGGCGACTTCGTGCTGCTCAAGCCCGGCAAACACGCGCAGATCGAAACCGTGCTGCCGCGCCACGCGACCCTGTCGCGCGCCGCCGCCGGCGAACGTTACCAGCGCCAGCTGATTGCGACCAATGTCGACAGCGTGCTCGTGCTCATGGGGCTCGACGGCGATTTCAACCCGCGCCGGCTCGAACGCTACCTCGCGCTGATCCAGGCCTCGGGCGCGACCTGCGTCGTCGTGCTGACCAAGGCCGACCGGCACGACGACCTCGACGCGCTGCTCGCCGACGTCGCGGACGTTCTGCCGCCGGACATCATCGTGCACGCGGTCAACGCCAAGGATGCACAGAGCGTCGCGGTGCTGCATCCGTACCTCGGCCCCGGACGCACGGCAGTGCTCGTCGGCTCCTCGGGCGTGGGCAAGTCCACCTTGACCAACACCCTGCTCGGCGAGGAACGCCAGGCCACCAAGGCCGTGCGCGAGCACGACAGCCGCGGCCGGCACACGACGACGTTCCGCGCGCTGATCGCGTTGCCGCAGGGCGGCTGCCTGATCGACACCCCGGGCATGCGCGAACTGAAACTGACCGGCGAAGAAGACCTCGAAGCCGGCCAGTTCGCCGACATAGACAGCCTCGCGATGCAGTGCCGCTTCGGCGACTGCGCGCACCGATCCGAGCCGGGCTGCGCCGTGCGCGCGGCGCTGGACAGCGGCGAGCTCGACCCCGAGCGCTGGGCCAGCTACCAGAAGCTGCGCGACGAACTGCAGGCGCAGGCCGGCAATCTCGAGGCGCAGCTCAAGCGCAAGGGCGAAGCGAAGGTGCTGAACAAGGCCCTCGGCAAGCGGCTGACCGAGAAATACGGCCACCGCTGATCCGGAGCCGGCGCGTCGCGCGTCATCGGCTTCTGCTTCCGGGCCGCGGATGTCAGCGGCCGCGTTCGGTCACGCGGCGCACGAGCTTCAGGCCGCTCCAGACCGCGTCGACGGCGCAGACCTTCACGTCGACGAGCCCGCGCGGCAGCGCGAGCTCGCGGATGCCGTCCTCGTTCAGATCGGTCGCGATCTTCGACGCCTTCTTCGGCCAGGAGATCCATAGCGTGCCGCGATCGTCGAGCACCGGCGTCAGCGCATCGAGCGCCTGTTGCAGTTCTGCGCGCGAACGCACGAAGGCATGCGCGAAGTCGAAGGCGGCGACGCGCGCGAGCACGCGGCAGGTCGACAAGTCGAAACCGGTAATCGCCGCGTAGTCCGTCGGCGCGCCGAGGACGAGCAGGCGCAAACCCGGCTTGAGGCCGAGCTTTTTCGCCAGCGGCGTGCCGGAATAGCCGGCGCCTGCGTCAGTTGACACCTGTCACCTCCAATTGCTGATCGACGCCTCTGTCGGCGATCCGGCGGCTGCGGCAGTCTATGGCACACTTCGGCGTTGCGGCGAGCAGCCAGCCCGCTGGCAGGTGTAGGAAAACAGCCTGCCAGACGATCCCGACAGGGGTCGCACGAGAGTCGACCGCGTAAGCGATTGATTCCAGGAGAACGTGTGCAAGTCGTGCTTGCGCCGTTCGATCGAGAAACGGGCGCGAGCCCGTTTTTCGACATGCCGCCAGCGCCGCAGCCGACCTCCCGCAGGACATGGTGGAATCGTGGACAACACCGAAATGCTCAAGCAGCTGCGCATCGACCGCAGCGCGCCGCCGCCGGAAGAATCCGGCAAGGGACGCTGGATAGGCCTGGCCATCGCGCTCGTCGCGGTCGCCGGCATCGGCGCCTGGTTTCTGTTCGGCCGCGGTACGACCTGGGTCGTCGCGACCGCGGTCGCCCAACCCGTGACGCCGACCGCGACGGCCGGTTCGTCAGTGCTCGATGCGAGCGGCTACGTCACCGCGCGGCGCCAGGCCACGGTCTCGGCCAAGGTGACCGGACGCGTGGCCGAAGTGCACATCGAGGAAGGCCAGCGCGTCGAGGAAGGCGAAGTGCTGGCGCGGCTGGATCCGATCGACGCGCAGGCCCAGCTCGACCAGGCGCAGACCCAGCTCGAAGCCGCGCGCGCGCAGCTGACCGAGCACAAAGTACAGCTCGCGCGCGCCGAACGCGACCTCAAGCGCCAGCAGGAACTGGTCGAGCGCAAGCTGACCAGCCAGCAGCTCAGCGAGAACGCGGCGACCGACGTCGCTGCGCTGAAGGCACGCATCGCCGCGCAGGAACGCCAGATCGCCGTCGCGCAGAGCGGCGTGGAAGTGGCCCGCGTCTACCTGGAGAACACCGTGGTCAAGGCGCCGTTCGCCGGCGTCATCACGGTCAAGGCGGCCCAGCCCGGCGAGATCGTCTCGCCGATGTCGGCCGGCGGCGGCTTCACGCGCACAGGCATCGGCACCATCGTCGACATGAATTCGCTCGAGATCGAGGTCGACGTCAACGAGGCCTACATCGGCCGCGTGCAGCCGGGCCAGCCGGTCGAGAGCACGCTGAACGCGTATCCGGACTGGAAGATTCCGGGCAAGGTCATCGCGATCATCCCGACCGCCGACCGCGGCAAGGCCACGGTCAAGGTGCGCATCGGCATGGACGTCAAGGACTCGCGCATCGTGCCGGACATGGGCGCGCGCGTGGCGTTTCTCGGCGAAGCACGGCCGGTCGCCGAGGCCGCGCCGAAGCCGCTGCCGGGCGTGCTCGTGCCGAGCGACGCGATCAGGACCGTCGGCGACGCGTCGCTGGCCTACGTGGTCAAGGACGGCCGCCTCGAGGAGCGCAGGATCACCCTGGGCCAGACCCTGGCCAGCTCGCGCCAGGTGCTCAGCGGCATCAATGTCGGCGACCGCGTCGCGCTCGCGCTGCCGGCGCAGGCCAAGGCCGGCGACAAGGTCGAGACGCAGACGCAGTGACGCGGCCGCTTTTCCCATCCCGCATTCATCGCTTTCCGAAACGGAGCAACCCATGAGCACCCTGATCAGCATTCGCGACCTGACCAAGAGCTACGAGCGCGGCAAGCAGAAGGTGGAGGTGCTGCACGGCCTGACCCTGGACATTCCCAAGGGCGACTTCGTCGCGCTGATGGGGCCGTCGGGCTCGGGCAAGACCACCTTGCTGAACCTGATCGGCGGACTCGATCAGCCGACCTCGGGCGAGCTGACGATCGACGGCAAGCGCATCGACAGGTTCAGCAGCGCCGAGCTGACTAAGTGGCGTGCGTCCAACGTCGGCTTCGTGTTCCAGTTCTATAACCTGATGCCGGTGCTGACGGCCGAAGGCAACGTCGAGCTGCCGCTGCTGCTGACCAAGCTGTCGTCGGCGCAGCGCAAGAAGAACGTCGCGATCGCGCTGCAGGTGGTCGGCCTCGCCGAGCGCGCCAAGCACAAGCCGCGCGAGCTGTCGGGCGGCCAGGAACAGCGCGTCGCGATCGCGCGCGCGATCGTCTCGGATCCGGAGCTGCTGGTCTGCGACGAGCCCACGGGCGATCTCGACCGCAAGACGGCCGACGAGATCCTGACCCTGCTGCAGACGTTGAACCGCGAGCACGGCAAGACCATCGTCATGGTCACGCACGATCCGCGCGCGGCCGAATACGCCAAGCGCACCCTGCATCTGGACAAGGGCCAGCTGGCCGAGCAGGCGGCGCACTGAGCGCGGAGTCCATCCCATGACCAAGACCGGTTTCGTCATTGCGAACCTGTTTCGCAAGAAGACCCGCACCGTGCTCACCCTGCTGTCGGTGATCATGGCCTTCCTGCTGTTCGGCCTGCTGCAGGCCGTCAACGTGATGTTCAACGCCGGCACCGATTTCGTCGGCGCGACGCGGCTGATCACCCAGTCGCGCGTGTCCTTCACCCAGTCGCTGCCGCTGCGCCAGCTGCCCGAGCTCGAGGCCGTTCCCGGCGTCGAGGCGGTCATGTACGAGCAGTGGTTTGGCGGCGTCTGGCAGGAGAACACGCAGCTGATCGCGTTCGCGGTCGATCCGGAACGCCTGCACAAGGTCTATCCGGAATGGACCATGCCGGAGGACGCCTGGAAGAAGTTCGCGCAGACCCGCACCGGCATGATCGCCGGCCGCCAGGTCGCCAAGCAGTTCGGCTGGAAAGTCGGCGAAAAGCTGCCGATCAAGTCGTCGATCTTCCCGCAGAAGGACGGCAGCAAGGCCTGGAGCTTCGACCTCGTCGGCATCTACGACGGCAAGGACGAGGAATGGCAGCGCCAGACCAGCCAGATCTTCATCAACTTCGCCTATTTCGACGAGGCCAATCAGTTCGGCAGCGGCCGCGCGGGCATCTACGTGCTCAAACTCGGCGATCCGGACAAGGCCAAGGACGTCGCGCTGACCATCGACAAGAAGTACGAGAACTCCACCGAGGAAACCAAGACTCAGACCGAGAAGGACTGGAATGCCGGCTTCGCCAAGCAGATGGGGGACATCGGCATGCTCGTGCGCTGGATCCTGTTCGCGGTGTTCTTCACCTTGCTGCTCGTCGTCGGCAACACCATGGCGCAGAGCGTGCGCGAACGCATACCCGAGCTCGCGGTGCTCAAGACCCTGGGCTTCTCCGACGGTTCGGTGCTCGGCTTCGTGCTCGCCGAAGCGCTGCTGATCGTCGGCGCCGGCGGCCTGATCGGCCTGAGTCTCGCGACCGGTCTGGGCATCCTCGTGCAGAAGAACGCCGGCGCGATGCTGCCGATCAGCGTGGACTGGCGCGTCTGGTCCGCCGGGCTGATCGCGATCGCCGTCGTCGGCACCGTGGTGGGACTGCTGCCGGCGCTGCGTGCGCAGCGGCTGAAGATCGTCGACGCATTGGCCGGACGCTGAGGACCATTCCATGAGCCAGACTCTCGCCATCACCGGTATCAATCTCAAGAGCGTGCCCGAACGCTGGGGCCCGTCCCTCGTCATCGTCATCGGCCTGGCCGGCGTGGTCGCCGTGTTCACGGCGCTGCTCGCGATGGCCGAAGGCTTCTCCAGCGCGCTGCAGGCCAGCGGCCGCACCGACGCGGCGATCATCATGCGCGGCGGTTCGAGCGCCGAGCTCAACTCGGCGTTCGACCGCGACTCGGCGCTGCTGATCAAGGACGGCCCGGGCATCAGGCGCGGCGCCGACGGCAAGCCCGAGGCCGCGGCCGAGCTCATCGTCATCACAGAGCTCCTGAAGAAGGGCGAAACCCAGACCGGTTCCAACATGACCCTGCGCGGCGTCGAGCCGGCCTCGTTCACGCTGCGGCCCAAACTGAAGATCGTCGAGGGCCGCATGTTCCAGAGCGGCCTGCGCGAACTCGTCGTCGGCCGCGGCGTGCAGCGCCAGTTCGAAGGCGCCGACGTCGGCAAGACCCTGCGCATGCGCGGTTCGGAATGGACCGTCGTCGGTGTGTTCGAAGCCGGCGACGCGACCGACAGCGAGCTCTGGGCCGACGCGGAAGTCGCGCAGACCACGTTCACGCGACGCGGCTATTCCTCGGTGCTGGCCGCACTCGACGGTGCCGACGCGATCGACAAGCTCAAGGCCGGACTCAGCGCCGACCCGCGGCTCAACGTCGACGTGCAGACGCAGCAGGCCTATTTCAGCGGCCAGACCAAGCAGTTCCGCACGATGATCAGCATCCTCGCCGGCGTCGTCACCATCATCATGGGCCTCGGCGCGATCTTCGCCGCGCTGAACACCATGTACGCGGCGGTGTCGGCGCGGGCGCGCGAGATCGCGACCCTGCGCGCGATCGGCTTCGGTGCGATGCCGGTCACCGTGTCGGTGCTGATCGAGGCGCTGGTACTGGCCCTGGTCGGCGGCGTGATCGGCGCACTGATCGCCTACGTGCTGTTCAACAACGTGTCGCTGTCGACCCTGAGCGCGAACTTCACCCAGGTCGTCTTCAGCTTCCGCATCACGCCGATGCTGCTGCTGCGCGGCCTTGCGATCGCCCTGCTGATCGGCTTCGTCGGCGCGCTCGTGCCGGCGTTCCAGTCAGCCTATTCGTACCGCAAGACCTGGGCCATCGTCGCGGTGCCGCTGGTTGCGGCGCTGGTCGCGCTGGTCGGCGTCGTCACCGGCATGAGCGCGGCGGGACTGCTGCGCACGGTGTTCATGGTCATCGTCGTGACGGCGATCCACAGCGTGATCTGGTACTTCGCCGCCGGCGCGCTGCTGAACTGGGCCGCTCGCGGCAACGGCAACTCGACGTTCGTGCGGCTCGTGCTCAGCCTGCTCGCGGTCGTGCCCGGCATCGTGCTGTTCGGGCCGCTGCTGATGGTCGCGATGTTCCGCGTGATCTGGAGCCGCGAGCAGCGCAACCTCACGCGCGATCCGCTGCTGGAAATGAGCAAGGCGCTGTAACCGCGCCGCGGCTGCGCGCTGCGTCGCGGACCGTCGATCGTCGCCGGGCTATGCTCCGCCCCGGGTCGCCGCCAGGCGGCCCGGGGTTCTTCGTTTTCCGGAGTCGCAATGAAGCTGGATCTGGGATGCGGTCAGCGTAAGCGCGCGGGCTTCGTCGGTGTCGACGTGTCGGCGGACTGCGGCGCTGACGTCGTGCACGACCTGCGCGTGACGCCGTGGCCGTTCGACGATGTGAGCGTCGACGAGGTGCACTGCTCGCACTTTCTCGAACACCTCGACGGCGCCGAGCGCGTCGCATTCATGGAAGAGCTCTATCGCGTGCTCAAGCCCGGTGCGACGGCGCTGATCATCACGCCGTACTGGACCTCGGCCGGCGCAGTGCAGGACCCGACCCATAAATGGCCGCCGATCGCCGAGCAGTCCTACCTGTATTTCAACGCCGAGGCGCGCCGTGCGCTGCAGCTCACGCATTACGGCATCCGGTGCGACTTCGACGCGACGTTCGGCGGCGTCGTCGCGCCGGAGTTCCAGCATCTGCCGCCCAAGGAACAGGCGTTCGCGAGCAAGCACTATTTCAACGTCGTCGTCGAACTGCATGCGACCCTGACGCGGCGTTGAGCCGCTTGCGGCGCGGCCTCAGCGCTTGTCGCGAGCGAGCGTGATGATGCCGACCCCGCCGAGGATCACGGCCATGCCGACGATATCCAGCGCATGCACGCGCTCGTCGGCGAGCCAGGCGCCGAACAGCACGGCGACCGGCGGGTTGACGTAGGCATAGCTCGTCGCGAGCGCCGGCCGCACCGTGCGCAGCAGGTACAGATAGGCGCTGAAACCGATGATCGATCCGAACACGGCCAGATAGGTCAGCGCCAGTGTCGCGCGCACGGTCGGCGCACTCGGCAGGCCGTTGCCGTTGAGCAGGGCCAGCAGGGTCAGCGCTACGCCGCCGCAGAGCATCTGCGCCGCGGTGTTCATCATCGGCTCGGGCATGTCCTGGCGCTTGGACCAGAGCGAGCCGAAGGCCCAGGCTGCCGCGGCCGTCAGCAGCGCGAGCGCGCCGAGGCGCGAGCCGGCCAGATCGCCGCCGAGGTTCAGCAGGATCACGCCGGCGAAGCCGACGAGCAGCCCGACGAGTTCCAGACGCCGCGGCCACTGGCCGAAGAAAGTGCCGAACACCGCCGCGAACAGCGGCATGCTCGCGACCGCGACCGCCGCGAGTCCCGAGGATACGCTCTGCTGCGCCCAGCAGACGAAGCCGTTGCCGAAGCCGAGCAGCAAGGTGCCGGTGATCGCGCAGTTGCGCCATTGCAGCAAGGTCGGATTCGGCGTTCCGCGCCAGCGCAGGAACGCGTACAGTGCGACGCCGGTGATCAGGAAGCGCAGCGCCGCCATCGTGAACGGTGGAAAGCTTTCGAGGCCGATGCGGATCGCGAGATAGGTCGAGCCCCAGATCAGGTACAGCGCGACCAGGGCCAGCGGCACGAGCACGCGCGGCGAGAGCATGCCCGAGGAGGGCAGGCCCGACGGCTGCGGAGGCGACGCCGCGGCGGGCGCATCGGAAACGGTATCGGTCATGATCGGAAGCGGAAGAGCGGCCCCCCGTTCCTCGGATTGCGCATGCTAAGTCGCGTGCGGTCGCGCCCGATAGCGCCACTGTTCATGAGGCCTGCGGGGCCACTTCCGCTTCGCGCGCGAGCAGGCGGCGCTTGCGCGCGAGACCCCAGCGATAGCCGCCGAGGCTGCCGTCCTCGCGCACGACGCGATGGCAGGGCACGAGCACCGCGAGCCGGTTCGTCGCGCAGGCGCGTGCGACGGCGCGAACCGCGCGCGGCGAACCGATCGCGTCGGCGATCGCGCTGTAGCTGCGCGTCTCGCCGGCCGGAATGCGCGTCAGCGCCTGCCAGACGCGCCACTGGAATGCGGTCGCGCGCAGGTCGAACGGCGGCAGGGGTTGTTCGCTGCGTTCGCCCCAGCCGAGGCCTGCATGCACTTCGGCGATGATGCGGGCCAGCCATTCGTCGCGGCCCGCATCGACGCGTTCGCGCTGTGCCGCCGGGAATTCGCGCTCGAGCTCGGCGAGCAAGCCTTCCTCGTCCTGGCCGAGCAGGATCGCGCAGACGCCGCGCTCGGTCGCGGCGACGAGCAACTCGCCGAGCGGCGTCGTCAAGGTCGTATAGCGCAAGGTCGCGCCCTTGCCGCCGCGGCGATAGTCGGCCGGCGTCATGCCGAGCAGGCGGTCGCTGTGTTCGTAGACGCGGCTGCCCGAACCGAAACCGGCCGCATAGACCGCGTCGGTGACCGAGGCGCCTTCGCGCAGCGCGCTCTTCAGGCGGCCCAGGCGTCGGCTCGCGGCGAATTCGGCCGGGCTCATGCCGTAGCGTGCGCGGAAGCGCCGCTGCAGATGGCTGGCCGACAGGCCGACTTCCTCGGCCAGGGTCTGCAGGCTCGGCGCTTCCTCGGTGGCGCTGAGCAGTTCGTGGGCGCGGGCGACGGGATCGGTGTGGGCGAATGACATGGCGGCGTGACTCGGTGGATCGGGTATCTGGATTGCAGTCTGCGCCGCCCCCCGGCATGCGGCCATCCGTATCTTGCGCGCCGGGCCGTCGGAATCGGCTGAGATTGCTATGCGCGTATCAGGGCTGTCGAAACCGGCGCGATGCGCCCAGATCCAGGCAGGCGCAGCCGCTCGTTTCCGCGCGAGCGCCCGCCCGAATCGCCGCCCGTTCCGTGCCGCGCGCGTCGCGACGATCCGCACAAGCCGCACAGGCTTCCCCGCCCCGCGAGTCACGGCGGCCGACGGCTTGCCGCGCAGGCGATCGGCGGACCGAGAAATCAGGTGACTCGACGTACGGTCGACGGGGCGAACGTTCACCAAGCCCTTCGTTGCTGCAGGCTGCCGTGCAGTTGTCATGCGCTCCCGCTATATTCGCGCGATTCCGGGCCATGGCTGTCCGGGATTGCCGGGCCCCGCTGCGGATACGCGGGCCGGCTGCGCGCTCCACGGCGGAGGCGCAAGCGGGCTGATCAGGCTCATCATCCAGACGACCGGACATTCCGGTCATTGCCTTGTCGGGCCCGCGCCGGATGCGCGGGGCCGTCTTCAGAACAGGGGATTGCTTCCAATGTCGTTTCGTTCCCGCGCGCTCAGCGGCGCCGTCGTCGCGCTGCTGTCGGGCTTCGCCGCCTCGGCGATGGCCGATACCGCCGTCTTCATCAATGAATTGCATTACGACGACAGCACCGGCGCCGGTGACGTCGGCGAAGCCATCGAAGTCGTCGGCCCGACCGGCACCGACCTGAGCAACTGGCGCGTCGTGCTGTACAACGGCAACACGCCGGCCGCGGCGACTACCTACAGCGACCGCCTGCTGTCCGAAGCGACGGCGAGCACCTGCGGCAGCAAGCAGATCCTGGTTCTGAACTATCCGACCAACGGCGTGCAGAACGGCGCCAACGACGCGATCGCGCTCGTCGACGCCGGCGGCAGCGTGGTGCAGTTCCTGAGCTACGAAGGCCCGGCCACGGCCAGCAACGGCCCGGCCTCCGGCATGACCAGCGTCGACATCGGCGTGTCCGAAACCAACTCCACGGCGCCGGGCACCTCGCTGCAGCTCAGCGGCAGCGGCAGCGACTACGGCAGCTTCACCTGGCAGGGCAGCGCGACGCAGACCTTCGGCAACTGCAACAACGGCCAGAGCTTCGGCCCGCCGGTCGACGTGCCGCCGATCGTGTCCTCGACGACGCCGGCCAACGGCGCGACGGGCCAGGCCAATACGGTCGACGTCGCGGTGACTTTCAGCGAACCCGTCGACGTGACCACGGGCTGGTTCACCCTGGAATGCAGCGTCAGCGGCTCGCATTCGGCCGTGACCACGGGCACCGGCGCCACGCGCACCCTGAACCCCGACGTCGATTTCGCGAGCGGCGAAACCTGCACCCTGACCGTGATCGGCGATCAGGTCAGCGACCAGGACGGCACCGTCGAGACGATGGCCGCCGACTACACGATGAGCTTCAGCACGGCCGGCGATCTGCCGCCGGGCGTGACCACGACGACGCCGTCCAACGGCGCGCACGGCTTCCCGGGCAGCTCGAACCTCAGCGTCACGTTCTCCGAATCGGTCACCGCCGATGCCGGCTGGTACACGCTGTCGTGCGCCAACAGCGGCGCGCACACGGCGCAGACCAGCGGCGGTCCGGTCACGTTCCAGATCAACCCCGACGTGGATCTCGGCCTGCTCGAGCAGTGCACGCTGACCATCCTCGCGAACAAGGTGCACGACCAGGACGGCACCATCCAGGACATGACCGCGAACGTCGTCGTGGGCTTCGAGACGGCCTCGTCGATCAACGACTACTACGCCGGCGTGGACACCTCGAGCGGTCCCGCGCTGAAGGCCTGGCTGCACAACCGCATCAAGGACCACACCTCGATCCATTACGGCGACACCTACACCGTCATGAACAAGGCGGATGAAGATCCGACCGACACGACCAAGGTCTGGGACGTCTACAAGAACGAGAGCTATCCGAAGCAGACCAGCGGCGCGGCGAACTACAACCGCGAGCACACCTGGCCGAAGTCGCTGGGCTTCCCGAACCCGACCGACTCCAGCGGCCGTCCGAATCCGCCACATACCGACGGCCACATGCTGTATGCCTCGCACGTCGGCTACAACTCCGACCGCGGCAACAGCCCGTACGGCCTCTGCTCGGGCTGCACCGCGCGTCCGACCACGGCCAATCACGGTGTCGGCGGCACCGGCGGCACGAGCAGCAACTACTTCAACGCCAGCACGTTCCAGGTCTGGGATTTCCGCAAGGGCGACATGGCCCGCGCCGTGCTGTACATGGTCGTGCGCTACCAGGGCGGCAACAACGTCAGCGGCGCGCCGGAACCGCGTCTGGAAGTCACCGACGACCGCAGCCTGATCGTCGGCAAGGACGCGACGACCTGCAGCGGCTGCATCGGCTACATGGGTCTGAAGTCGGTGCTGCTGGACTGGAACGACCAGGATCCGCCGGACGACTACGAGCGCAACCGCAACGCGATGGTCCAGTCCTTCCAGGGCAACCGCAATCCGTTCATCGACCATCCGGAGTGGGCGCGCTGCGTCATCAACAACACCAACTGCCCGGTCGTCGTCGACGTGATCTTCGCCAACGGGTTCCAGTGAGTTGATTCCTGCGCGCCGGCGTTGCGGCCGGCGCGCTAGGTCGTATTCCGACGGGCCGCTGATGCGGCCCGTTTTCGTTTGCGCGTCGTCCGCGTCGCCGCCGCTCGGGCTTTGCAGTATCTAAGGAGCGCCTCGCAGGAACCGTTGCGCGTTGCTGCCTGTCGCCTCGCTCTCGCCGTCCACGCCGCGCTACGCCACGGTGGGCCTGTCCGATGCCGCGCACGCGCCGCCTGCCGAAGGCAGACGACGCAGCGGCCGTGACCGTGCCTCACGCCTGACCGAGTGTTCCGCGCCCTGTGGCATACCGACGTCTTCACTCGGGTTGCGGCTTCCATACGCCGCCGTAACGACGCGGTTTACGGACG
>NZ_JANFVR010000530.1 GCF_024609805.1 Tahibacter caeni
AGCGCCACGCCGGCGCCGGCGCGTGCGGCCTGCTGCGGCGCGCGCGCGGCGATGTCGCCGGCGCTCGCGGCCAGCATCGCCTTCGGCTTGGGTTCGAGCCGGTCGTAGGAATAGCCGAGCGTCGCGATGTCGAAGTAATCCGACACCTTGGCCACGACGCGATTGCCCTTGACGTCGGCGAACACGAAGGTGTCGTCGTTCCACGGCGCGCGCGGGTTGACGCCGCCGTTCGCGTTCCAGCTCGCCCAGAGCCGGTCTATGTTGCAGTGATGCAGCCAGAAGATCGGATCGCGCGCAGCCCAGGGCACCGCTCCCATGTTCACGGTATTGCCGGTCAGCACGTGCACGTTGCCGTGCAGCCCGGAATCCAGCGCGAGGCAGAAGCCCTGCACGGCGCCGCTGGACGAATACTGCGACTGCTGCAGCGCCGACAGGCCCAGCGGATCGCCGGACTTGCCCTGGTCGATCGCCTTGCCGTCGTTGGCCAGCGCGTTGCGTTCGGCGATGTAGAGCGGGCCGAAGACCGGATCGTCCTTCTGGCGGAACTGATCCGGCAGCACGCCGTGGGTCGGGCCGCCGGCCGAATAGTTCCAGTACGGCAGGGTGAAGTCGTCGCGCTTGCTGACCGCGCGGACGATGTCCTCGAAGAACATCACGTACATGCGGTGCCAGGGCAGGAACAGGTTCTCGTTCTGGCCGCTGTGCGCCTGGCAGGTGTTCCACATCGCTTCGGCGAGCGCCTTGTGGGCGCTCGGCGAGGTGCCGAAGATGCGGTCGATCTCGGCGCTCTTGGTCGTCGACTTCTTGACGAAGTGGGTATACCACTGGAAGGTCCAGTTGCTCGGATCGGTCTCCGACAGGCCGCGCATGGTCTTCACCGCGGCGGCGTAGATCTTGAGCATCTCCTGGCCCTGACTGCTGCGCGCGTCGTAGCGTACGCGCGGCTTGGCGGCACCGGCCCGGTTCACGAGCCACAGGGATAGCGGAATGGCGGCGACGCCGCGGACGAAGTCGCGGCGGGAAAGCGTAGTCATGGCGTTCTCCCGTAAGGATGGATGAATCAGTGCCCCCGGCGCGGCGGCTGCGCGCTGCGGTCTTTCCCCCTACAACCTTGCCGGATGCGGATATGGCTTTCGGCCGTTCATCCCGGGAGGACTCCGGCCGGAACCGCAGGCGCATCCGGGATTCCCCGAATACCTTATCGGCAATACTTAAAAACGCCACAGGTATACACGGGGCCGGCACGCGCTTCAATACGGCCGGCGGTTCCTGCGCGCACGCGGCGGCTACTGCGCGAGCAGTGCGATGCGGCCTATCTCGATCTGCGCTTCGGGCGCGGCCGCCGGATCGGGCGACAGGCGCACGGCCAGGCCGCGGCCGGCGAGCTCGCGCACGGCCGCAGTCACGACGAAGCTGCGCCGGGCCGTCGCGCCTTCGGCGTGCGCGACGCCGAATACGTTGAAGCTGCCGACGGCCTTCGCCGGCCGCGGCGCCGCGTCGGCGATCAGCTCGACCTGGTACAGGCTGCCCGGATCGCCGTTCACGCGCAGGCCGTCGAGCACCAGGTAGACCTCGCGTCCGGGCGCTAGCGCGGCGATCCGCGCCGCGAGGTCGCCGCCGGCCGGAACCAGCGCGACAGTCAGTGGCGTCCGCTCCAGCCGCACGGACGCCGCGGCAGCAGCGAGCAGATCGGCGGGCGGCGGGCTCTGCGGCATGGCGCATCCTCCGGCAAGAAACAGGCCGGCCAGCGCAAGGCGGAACAGCCGGATCACGAAACGCTGACGCGAGCACACGAGGGTATGCATGAAAACGTCTCCGGACGGCGGCGGCAGTCGCCGCGGCGGCCCGGTCCGCCGCGGCACCGGCGTAGTTTTGCGGCCGCCGCCGCGGACCGCAAACGCCGGCATCGGCGCGCGCGTGGACAAGCGCCCGTGCGCGCCGGTAAAAAGACTGCCGTGTCACGACTGTCCGTCGGGGAGGCGGATTACATGATCTACGCGCTGTTCGTCGCACTGGCGCTCGCCGCGCTGGCGGCCGTCCTGGTCGGTACAGGGGTATGGCTGGGTCAGCGCCGCACGCGCCCGTCGGCGGCCGCGCG
>NZ_JANFVR010000531.1 GCF_024609805.1 Tahibacter caeni
ACGACGCGGTCGCCGCCGCCGCCCGCGCTGGCGCGATAGGCGAACGCCGCCGCGCGCTCGAACACGCGGCGCGTCTGGCCGTCGTGCAGCAGCACGTGGGCCGCGTCGACACCGGCGCGCAGGCGGCGCGCATGGCCGTCGATCTCGGCGCTGAACGCGCCGTCGGCGAGCAGCGCATGACGCACGCGCGCCTGCTTGCCGTTCCAGTCCAGGGTGTAGTCGCCGCCGTTGCCGTGCGCGGCGATCTCGACGCGTTCGCCGGCCTGAACGAGCACGACCACGCGCTTGCCCGGATGGCCGAGGCGCCAGCCGTCGGCGCGCGCCCATGGCGAATGCGGATCGCTGCCGGTCGCCGCGAGCAGCGGCGCGGCGGCTTCCTGGTCGAGCAGCACGGCCGCGGCCGCGGCGGCGAACCAGGCGTCCGGCACCGGCTCGGCCTGCGCCGGCAGGAATTCCTCGAGGTGGCGGTCGAGATAGCCCGTGTCGATGCTCGCGCCGGTCACGGCCGGATGGCGCACGAGGCGTTCGAGGAACTCGACGTTGGACTTCGGCCCGACGATCTCGGTCGCGGCCAGTGCCTCGCGCAGGCGCTGCAGCGCCGCATCGCGCGTGCGATCCCAGACGATGAGCTTGGCGACCATCGGGTCGTAGAAGATCGACACGGTGTCGCCTTCGACGACGCCGCCGTCGATGCGCACGTGGCGCGAGGCCGCGGGCAGCCGCAGGGTCGTCAGCCGGCCCGAGCCCGGCAGGAAGTTCTGCGCCGGGTCTTCGGCGTACAGGCGAAGCTCGATCGCATGGCCGTCGGCCGGCACCGACTTGTTGCGCACGAGCGAGGCCGGCAGCGCCTCGCCGGCGGCGACGCGCAGCTGCAGCTCGACGAGGTCGAGGTTCAGGGTGAGCTCGGTGACCGGATGCTCGACCTGCAGCCGCGTGTTGATCTCCATGAAATAGAAATCGCCGTTCTGGCCGACAATGAACTCGACCGTGCCGGCGTTCGCGTAGTCGATCGCGCGCGCGGCGGCGACCGCGGCCTCGCCCATGCGCGCGCGCAGCTCCGGCGTCACGAACGGCGACGGCGCTTCCTCGAGCACTTTCTGGTAGCGGCGCTGCGCCGAGCATTCGCGCTCGTTCAGATGCACGATGTTGCCGTGGCGGTCGCCGAACACCTGGAACTCGATATGCCGCGGCTTCTCGACGTAGCGTTCGAGCAGCACGCGGTCGCGGCCGAACGCGTTCTTCGCCTCGCGCTGGCAGGATTCGAGGTTCGCGGCGAATTCGTCCTTCGCCCGCACTATGCGCATCCCCTTGCCGCCGCCGCCGTGGGCCGCCTTGATCATCAGCGGATAGCCGATGCGGTCGGCCTCGCGCGCGAGCAGCGCCGGATCCTGGTCCTCGCCGGTATAGCCCGGCACGACGGGCACCTTGTGCTCCTGCATGAGGATCTTGGCGCCGGCCTTGGAACCCATCTTGCGCATCGACGCCGCGCTCGGGCCGATGAACACGAGGCCGGCGGCTTCGACCGCGTCGGCGAAGTCGGCGTTCTCCGACAGGAAGCCGTAGCCCGGATGGATGGCCTGCGCGCCGCTGCGCCGGGCGGCGTCGAGGATGACGTCGCCGCGCAGATAGGACTCGGCCGGCCGCGAGCCGCCGATCGGCCAGGCTTCGTCGGCCAGGCGCACGTGCTGCGCGGTCGCGTCGGCGTCGGAGTAGACCGCGACAGTGCGGATGCCGAGGCGGCGGCAGGTGCGGATCACGCGGCAGGCGATCTCGCCGCGGTTGGCAATGAGTACCTTGGAAAACAGTCCTTGCATCGTGAGCCTTCCGTTCGGTGCGGCCGCGTCGCATGAAGCGCGGCGCGGCGGAGCAGGGTGGTGATGCGTGGCGTGCCGCCGGTCGTCAGGCCGGCCGGTGGCAGACGGCTTCGATGTTGTGGCCGTCCGGGTCGATGACGAAAGCGCCGTAGTAGTTCGGATGGTAGTGCGGCCGCAGGCCCGGCGCGCCGTTGTCCTTCGCGCCCGCGGCCAGCGCGGCCGCGTGGAACGCGTCGACGGCGGCGCGGTCGGCCGCGGCGAACGCCAGGTGCAGG
>NZ_JANFVR010000532.1 GCF_024609805.1 Tahibacter caeni
AGCTCGGCCGCTGGACCGTGACCGAAGCCGACGGCGACTACCGCCTGCGCCTGCGCGTGCGCGACCGCGCCGGCAACGAGAGCCGCGCCGAGCGCCGCGTCGCGGTCGACGGCACCCCGCCGCGCATCGTGATCGACGCGCCGGCCGGCGGCGCCGCGCTGGCCGGACGGCTGCGCCTGCTCGGTACGGTCGAGGACGCGCACCTGCGCGACTACGTCGTCGCGATCGCGACGCCGAGCGCGGCGCTGACCGATACCTGGACGCCGCTGTACCGCGGCCTGGCCGCGGTTGAAGCTGGCGTGCTGGCCGAGGTCGACCTGCCCTTGCCCGACGGCGACTACGTGCTGCGCGTGCTCGCGACCGACGTGACCGGCGCGACCGCGAGCGTGCGTCTGGACCTGCGCATCGACAAGGCGCCGCCGCCGGCGCCGCTGCAGCTGCGCGTGCGCATGGACGGCGCCGACGCCGTGCTCGACTGGTCGCCGCCGGCGGCCGGCGATCTCGCCGGCTACGCGGTCTACCGCAACGGCGTGCGCCTGAACGCGGCGCTGCAGTCCGCGCCGCATTACGTCGACACGGCGCTGCCCGACGGCCGCTGGCGCTATACGGTGACCGCGCTCGACCAGGCCGGCAACGAGAGTGCGCCGAGCAATCGCGTCGAGGTCGACGTCGACCGCACGCCGCCCGAGGCGCAGATCCACGCGCCGCTGAACGCGACGCGCGTGCACGGCGTCGTGCCCATCGTCGCGACCGCCTACAGCACCGACGATTTCGACGGCTTCGTGCTGAGCGCGCGGCGCCGCGACGGCGACGACACGCCGCGCGTGCTGGCCCAGGGCGCCCTGCCCCGGCGCAACCAGCTGCTCGCGCAATGGGACAGCCTGGGCTACGCCGAAGACACCGCCGTCGTGCTGCGCCTGAGCGCGCGCGACCGCAGCGGCAACGAAGCCGTCAGCGAGATCGAGGTCGTCGTCGACAATCTCGCGCCGGCCGCGCCGCAGGGTTTCGTCGCGACCTTGCAGGGCGGCGACGCCCACCTGGCCTGGGACGCGAACAGTGAAGCCGACCTGCTCGGCTATCTGCTCTATCGCAACGGCCAGCTCGTCAACGGCCCGGCCCAGTTGCCGGCCGATCTGCGCGGCTTCGCGCTGCAGACCAACGGCTACATCGATGCGGCGCTGGCCGACGGCACGCACGGCTATGTCGTCTTTGCGATCGACCAGGCCGGCAACATCAGCGCACCGTCGGGGCCGGCCAGCATCGGACCGCTCGACAACGGTCCGCCGCACCTGAGCATCGATGCACCCGAAGCCGGCACGGCGTTCGAGACGCAGATCGACGTGCGCGCGTCGAGCCGCGACCGCGACATCGCGAGCGTGCAGTTCGCGTATCGCGCGGCCGGCGCGACCGGCTGGACCGCGATCGGCGCGGCGCTGACCGAAGCGCCGTACCGCCTGAGCTGGGTGCCCGGCGCCCTGCCGCACGGCGACTACGAGCTGCGTGCGCTCGCGACCGACGGCGGCGGGCTCGTCGATCCGCAGCCGCCGCAGGTATCCGTGCGCTATGCGGACCTGACCGCGCCGGCAGCGCCGGGCGCGCTGCAGGCCACGGCCGACGGCGACGTCGTGCAACTGAGCTGGAGCGCGAGCACGAGCGCGGACGTGACGGGCTACCGGATCGAACGCTACGACGGCAACGACTGGCAGCCCGTGACCGAGACGAGCGCGACGACGGCCAGCGACGGCGGCCTCGCCGACGGCCGCCGGACCTATCGCGTGCGCGCATTCGATGCCGGCGGCAATCTGTCGGCCGAACGCAGCGACGCGGCCGAGGTGTTCTCGCTGCATGTCGAGCCGCCGTTCACGCCGACGGATGCCGCCACGACGACCGTGCAGGGCGTCAGCACGCGCGCCGGTCATGTCGCGCTGCGCCTCGGCGACGCGGCCGAGCAGACCGTCGGCGACACCGCCGCCGACGGCCGCTTCCGCATCGAGGCGCTCGCGCTCGCCGCGGGCAGCAACGTCTTCCACGTGCGCGTGACCAGCGCCGACGGCGACCGTTCGCGCCGCGCGACGGCCGGCG
>NZ_JANFVR010000533.1 GCF_024609805.1 Tahibacter caeni
TGCTCGTCGCGCCGCGCGCGCTGGCCCAGCGCGGGCTCGGCAGCGAAGCCGGCCGCGCGGCGCTCGTGCACGCGGTCGCGCACATCGAGTTCAACGCGATCAATCTGGCCTGGGACGCGGTCTATCGGTTTCGCGACATGCCGGCCGCGTTCTACGCGGACTGGATCGCCGTGGCCGCCGACGAGGCGCGCCATTTCACCTTGCTGCAGCGGCGGCTCACCGATTTCGGCCTGCGCTACGGCGACCTGCCGGCCCACGACGGGCTCTGGGACATGGCGCGGCGCACCGCCGGCAGCTGCCTCGAGCGCATGGCGCTGGTGCCGCGCGTGCTCGAGGCGCGCGGCCTCGACGTGACACCCGGCATGATCCAGCGCCTGCAGGCCGTCGGCGATACGGCCACGGTCGCGATGCTCGAACAGATACTCGCCGAAGAAGTGGCTCACGTCGCCGCCGGCACGCGCTGGTTCGGCTGGTGCTGCGAACGCGCCGGCGTCGATCCGGCCGATACCTTCGAGCGCCTGCTGCAGCAGTATTGCCGCGGCGCGCTGAAGGGACCGTTCAACCGGCGCGACCGGCTCGCCGCGGGCTTCACGCCGCTGGAGCTCGACCGGTTGGACGCGCTGGTGGCCTGATGCCGCGCGCGCTCGTCCTGCTCATCGTCGCGGTCTGGCTCGTGCTGATCGCCTGCTTCGTCGAACTGTCGCCGTTCCAGTCGCCCTGGCCGCGACAGCGGCAGCACATCGACGGCGCCGAGTTCGCCGCGTTCAGTGGCGCGCAGACCGACGGCAGCGCGCTCGCGGTCCCGGCCGCCGATGCCGACGGCGGCGCGCTGCTCGTTCGCAGCGTGGACATCACCGATGCGGCGGACTGGCCGGTGCTGCGCTACCGCTTCGCCGCGCTCGCGCCGACCTTGGAACTGGCTTTCGTCTACCGGCGCGCGGATTCGCCGCGTGACGTGCGCACGATTCCGCTGACGCGCGCGCGCGGCAGTGTCGGCAGCGTCGACCTGAGCCGCGAACAGGAATGGCGCGGCGCGATCAGCGAAATCGGTTTCGCGGTCTACCCGGTGACCCAGTCGGTGCCGGCGGCGCGTGCGTTCCATCCGTTCCGTCTCGAAAGCGCCGAGCTCTGGTCGCCGTCCTGGGCCGGCCGTCTTGCCGCCGTCGCGACCGAATGGTCGGGCCGGCGCAGCTGGTCGCTGATGTCGATCAGCGCGCTGGGCCCCGACAGCGGCGCGGTGCGCACGCGCTCGCCGGTGCTGCTGCTCGCGCTCGGCCTCGGGCTCACCGCGGTGCTGTTGCTGCAGTTCGCTCCGCAGCAACCGCGCCGGAACCTGAAAATCCTGGCCGTCGCCGCTGCCGTCGCCTGGCTGCTGCTCGACCTGCGCTGGAGCCTGAATCTCGCCGACCGGCATGCGGCGACGCGGCTGGCTTATGCGGGACTCGACTGGCCCGAGCGGCAGCGCCAGCTGCCCGATGCGGACCTGCTCGATGCGGCGGAACGCGTGCGCGCGACCTTGCGCGAAGCCGGCGCCGATCCCGACCGCGTGCGCCTGCTCGTCGACGCGGAGTCGGATTTCGTGCGCGCGCGTCTGATCTACCACCTCGCCCCGACCCGCACCGGCCCGGTGAACCTCGTCGGCTGGGGCGGTGCGAATTTCCTCAGCGAGCCGGTATACGTCGCGACCTATGCACAGGAGGCGCCGCGCTACGACGCGGAGCAGGGGCTGCTGCAGATCGACAGCGAACTGTCGTTGCCGGCCCAGGCGCTGCTCGACGCGCCGCCGCTGCATCTCTATCGCCTCGGTCACGAGGCGGCGCCATGACGCCGGGACTGCTGCTCGGCTGGCTCTGCAGCGTCGTGCTCGGCGCGGCGATCTGGCTTGCGGTCGCCGGCTGGCCGCGGCGTGCCGGCGACTTCCTCGCCGGCGCCGGTCATGCGGTCGTGCTCGGATTCCTCGCGACGGGCCTGCTCGTGGGCCTGCAGCGCGAGCCGGCCGGCGCGCAGCTGTTCGCGGCGGTCGTGCCGCTGCTGGCGACCGCGACGGCCGTTTTCGCCGGCATCGCGTTCTGGCGTCAGC
>NZ_JANFVR010000534.1 GCF_024609805.1 Tahibacter caeni
GCAGCGCCGCGCCGGGCGCGAGGTACAGGCCGTCGAGCCGCACGGCCGGACCGGCCGCCGCCTTCGCGACCGCGGCGTCGACGGGCCGGAACGCGAGCGGCTGCGCGAGCCGCACGATCGGCCGGTGTTCGCCGGCCGCGCGTATCGTCAGCGACTGCGCGAGCCGCAGCGACCTGCCGCCGTCGATCGCGGTGCCGGGCAGCGCCGCGATGTCGAGTTCGTGCACGAGGCTGTCGTGGATTTCGACGACGACAGTCTTGGTCGCCGTGTCGAGGCCGGCCAGCGCCGCCTGCAGGGTCAGGCCGCCGGCGATGTCGCCGACGCGGCGCAGCTCGACGTCGCCGTCGTCGGCGATGCGCCGCGACGCCGGATGCGCGCCGACCGGGCCGGCCGCGCCGTAGGTGAAGCTCGCGAACGCGCGCGTCGTCCAGGCGCCGTTCTGCTGCACGGCGATTTCGTCGGCCTGGACCTGCGAGGCGAGGCCGATCAGCACGCGGCCGATGTCGGGATCGACGACGACCTCGCCGTCGCGCAGCGCGCGGCGCAGTCCGCTTTCCCAGGCGCAGAGGTTGTCGCCGCGGAAGCGCCAGCGCCAGCCGGCCGGCAGCAGCGCCTGCAGCGACTGCGGCAGGAACAGGTGCAGTCCGGGATCGCCGAGGTCGAAGCCGGTCGGCGGCGTCACGGCCGCGTTGTAGAAATCGATGCGCACGTAGGCTTCGGGCCGGCCGGCCGGCGAGCCGCTCGTCAGGCGCGCGTCGAGCATCGGCCCCGGCACAGCGTCGGCCTCGGTCAATGGCGCGACGAAGCCGCCCGAGGTCGCCGCACGCAGGAAGCCCGGCCGGCTCGTGTTGAACAGGCGCACCGGCAGATCGAGCGGGTGCAGGTCGAGGCGCACGGCGAAGCGCGCGTCGCCGGCCGCGACGGCGCCGAGATCGGTCACGCCCTTGGCGAGCGGCCGCACGCGCGGGAGCCGGTAGGCGAAAAGCCGCCAGAGGAATACCGCGAGATTCGGCAGATTGACGTGCCGCGCGTCGTCGACGGCGATCTTGACGTCGGCGCTGTAGGCGAACGGATCGAACGGCGTGCCGAGCAGCGACAGCATCGCCGGATCGCGGATCGTCGCGGTGCCGCCGCGCGGCACGGCGAAGCGCGTCAGCGCCGGATCGCCGTACGGCGGCGCGCCGCCGGCATCCGGCCGCTGGTGGTTCAGGTGCTGCGACCAGCCGAGGTTCTCGCGCAGCTCGACGGCGCGGCAGGCCCAGCCCGTCAGATTGACCGCGAGCCGTTCGATCGCGCCGAGCGTGCCCTTGCGGCGGCGCAGCGCGATCGTGTCGGCGACATCGGCGCGCAGGGTGCGCGGATCGCCCGACAGGTGCGACGTGCCGAGCAGGTCGGCGATGTACGGAATGACCCAGTCGTCGCAGGTGTCGATGAACAGGTCGTCGTACAGCCGTCCGATGTCGTCGTGCAGCGCGCCGAACGCGCGCTCGACCGCGCCGAGGAACGCGCGCAGCTGGCCGGACGGCGACTGCTCCGCATCGTAGGTGCGATGGATCTCGGGCAGCCGGTCGAACAACGGGACGGGCGTGGTCATGCGCATTCTCCGGCGGAGGGCTCGGCGGCCGGCGTCAGGCTCAGGTGCGCCGGCGCGAGCTGCAGCAGTTCGTGCGCGCTGCAGGCGACGACGGCGGCGGCGGCGCGCGGCGCCGGCGGCAGCACCAGCGCGGCCGGATCGACGGCGCCGGCCGCGAAGCGTCCGAGTCCGGCGACCTTGCACCAGAGCACACCGTCGACGTTCTGCACGCGGCCTTCGATGCGGCTCGCGTATTCCACCTCGCCGAGCTGCCGCGCGCGCAGGCCGAACACGCCGCCGCGCGCGTTCGCCTCGTCGCCGGCGAGGCCCAGGGCCGCGCGGATCGCCGCCTCGACGTCGTCCTGCCGCCGGCGGGGATCGCGCGCATAGACAAGATCGAGATACACGTAGCGCGGCAACGCCTGCTCGACGACGAGCGCGAAGCGGTCCGGCCCGCGGCAGCGCTGCGCATGCGCGAGCGTGGCGCGCACGGCGGCGAACTCGG
>NZ_JANFVR010000535.1 GCF_024609805.1 Tahibacter caeni
CACCGCGATGCCGACGGGCCTCGCGCTGCCGACGCGCGGCGGCGGCGCCCACAAGGTGTTGCGCAGCTCGACTGGTCCCGACCAGAGGCCGGCCTGCGCGAGCGCGGCGCGCGCCATCTCCAGGCAGGCGCCGGCGCCGAGGCGGCCGTCGGCGCTGCAGAACGCTTCGTCGCCGCGGAACTGCGAGCGATAGCCCTGCTGATACAGATCCGAAATGTTCTCCTGCAGCAGCGGGTGCCGCGCCGTGTCGGTTGCCGGCGCCGTCGGCGACGAGGCCGCCGGCAGATCGAGCCAGTAGCGTTCGCGCGCGAACGGATAGCCCGGCAGGCTGATGCGCTGCGGCAGCGGCGCGTCGTAGAGCTGCGCCCAGCGCACGTCGAGTCCCTTGACCCAGAGCTCCAGCAGCTTGTCGAACTTGCGCGCGCCGAGCCAGCGGCCGACGGCCTGCTGCAGGTCGGCGTCGGTGCTGAACAACGCGAGCGTTTCCTTGTGGCGCTTGACCTGCCCGCGCTGCACGTCGCCGTCGTTCTCGTCCGCCCGCCAGGCCGCGAGCCTCGTCGCGAGCTCCTCGATGCTGCTGACCACGAGACCGAGGCGCTCCTCCATCGGCTCGCGGCCGGTCTGCAGGGTATAGGCGAGCGCCGTCAGGTCCGGCGGCGACGCCGCCGCGGCGAGAAAGGCCAGCAGGTCCTGCGCGCGGCGCTGCAGCTGTTCGGGCGTGCGCGCCGACAGCAGCACGACGACGGGCTCGCGCGGCGCGAGCACCGGGCCGGCCGGCGCGGCGGTGTATTCCTCGACGATCAGGTGTGCGTTCGAGCCGCCGGCACCGAACGAGGAAATGCCGGCGATCCGCGGCAGGCGCCGTCCCTGCAGCAGCGGCGCTTCCCACTCCGTCAGTGTCTGGTTCACGACGAACGCGCTGCCCGCGAAGTCGATGTGCGGATTCAACGTGCGCGAATGCAGCGACGGCACGATCTGCCGGTGCTTGAGCTGCAGCAGCACCTTCGTCAGCCCGGCGATGCCGGCCGCGGCCTCGCAATGGCCGATGTTCGACTTGGCCGAACCGATGCGGCAGAACTGCCGCTCCGCCGTGTACTGGCCGAAGGCGCGGTTCAACGCGGCGATCTCGATCGGATCGCCGAGCTTCGTGCCGGTGCCGTGCGCCTCGATGTAGCTGATGTGCCGCGCATCCACGCGCGCCTCGGCGAGCGCCTGGGCGATCGCGGCGGCCTGCGCCTGCGGATTGGGCACCGTATAGCCGTTGGTCTTGCCGCCGTGATTCAGCGCGCTGCCGCGAATGATCGCGTAGATCGGGTCACCGTCGCGCTGCGCATCGGACAGGCGCTTGAGCACGACCGCGCCGACGCCCTCACCCGGAATGTAGCCGTCGCCGCCTTCGCCGAAGCTCTGGCAATGGCCGTCGCCGGAGATGAACTGGCCCGCGCTGAGCGCGAGGTATTTGTTCGGGTGGATCGTCACGTTGACGCCGCCGGCGATCGCCAGCCGCGTGCGCCCCTGGCGCAGGTCCTGGCAGGCCAGATGGATCGCGGTCAACGACGAGGAGCACATCGTGTCGACCGTCATGCTCGGACCGTGCAGGTCCAGCGCGTACGACACGCGATTGGCGATGCTCGCGAAGCTGCCGGTCAGTCCCATGCGCCGGCCGCGCAGGCTGGCCTCGGCCGCGAACAGCGCGTACTCGCTGTACATCATGCCGACGTAGACGCCGACCTGGCCGCCGAGTCCGCCCGCGGGGCCGTCGTCGCGGCCCTGCAGCGCCGCGCGCGTGTAGCCGGCGTCCTCGATCGCGAGCCAGGCCTGCTGCAGGAACAGGCGTTCCTGCGGATCGATCTGGCGCGCCTCGCGCGGCGCGATGTGGAAGAACTGCGGATCGAACTCGTCGACGCCGTCGATGAAACCGCCCCAGCGGCTGTAGTGGCGGCCGCTCTCGCTGCGGTCGGCGCTGTAGTAGTCGCGCCAGTCCCAGCGCCCGGCCGGCACTTCGACGATGCAGTCGCGGCCGTCGCGCAGGTTGGTCCAGAACGCGGCGAGATCCGGCGACTCCGGATAGCG
>NZ_JANFVR010000536.1 GCF_024609805.1 Tahibacter caeni
AGGCCGGGCGGCCGCCCCGGCGACGTCCGCGGCCCGCGTCCGGGTACGCACCAGGGTTCGGGCAAGCCGTCGCCGCGCGGCGGCGCCAATCCGGCAGCGAAGCCGGCGCAGAAGCCGCCCAGGCCCGCGTCGGGCGAGCCGGATCTGGCCCAGGCCTACGCATTGCGTGCGCGCAGCGAGCGCGAGGAGCGCGAGCGCGCCCAGCGCGAAGCCGAACAGAAGGCGCGCGAAAAGCGCGAGCGCCGCGAACAGGTCGCGCGCCTGCTCAACGGCAAGGCGCTGAACGCGGCCGAGGCGGAACATGCGCGGCACTTCGAGCACGGCGGCAAGATCCGCCGCGTCTACTGCACCCAGGCGCAGCTGGCCGCGCTGAATCGCGGCGAGCTCGCCGTCGTGCAACACAACGGCCGCTACCTCATCGTCGCCGTCGACGTCGCGCAGCAGGTCAAGGCCGTGCTGGCCGACGCGCTCGTGCTGCTGGTCGATCCGAACGCGCCGCTAGAGGACGACGTGCCGGCCGACCTGATCTGGTGAACCGGCGCCGCCGGGCCCGACGGCCCGCTGCGGCGCCCGCTCAGAAATCCATGAAATAGCCGCCGTTGACCGGAATGTTCGCGCCCGTGATGAAGCCCGAGTCGGCGGCGGCGAGGAAGTCGACCACGCGGGCGATCTCGGCCGGCTTGCCGAGGCGGCCCACGGGCACGTCGGCAATGATGCCTTCGCGGATATCCGGCGCGATCTGCAGCACCATCGCGGTTTCGCAGTAGCCCGGCGAGACGCTGTTCACGGTGACGCCCTTGCGCGCGACCTCGCGCGCCAGCGCCATCGTGAAGCCGTGCATGCCGGCCTTGGCTGCGGCGTAGTTGGTCTGGCCGAACTGGCCGGTCTGGCCGTTGACCGAGGAAATGTTGACGATGCGGCCGTAGCCGCGCGTGCACATGCCGTCGACGGCGTTGCGGCAGAGGTTGTAGACGCCGTCGAGATTGACCGTCAGCACGCTGCGCCACTGCTCCGGGCTCATCTTGCGCAAGGTCGTGTCGCGCGTGATGCCGGCCGCGTTGACGAGCACGTCGAGGCTGCCGAATTCGGCCTCGACCTTGCGCACGAGCGCGGCGCAGGCATCGAAGTCGCTGATGTCCAGCGGCATGAAGCGGATACGGTCGGCCAGGTCGGCGGTCTCCTCGCCGAACGCGGCGATGCGTTCGGCGCGCGCCGCGAGGTCGGCGGCGATTACGTAATGACCCGAGAGGGCGAGATGGCGGCAGATGGCCGTACCGAGCCCGCCTATGCCGCCGCTGACGATGGCGATGCGCCGATTCATGGATGTATCCCCCTGAGGATATGGCTGTACGCGCAGCGGCCTCGCCAGACGCGGCGCAGGCTCTCGGTGCTGGAAAGGGCGCGGCGGACGCCGCGCCGGACGGTCAGGACTTTTCCTTGTCCTTGTTGCCGTTGCCGCCGGCCTTCATCGAGCTCGTCGCGGCATTCAGGAAGCCCTGCTGCAGGGACTTCCACATGTCCATGTTGCGTTCGGTCAGATCGTTGAGCATGGACCAGGGGGTCTGGCCCATCATCGTGTTGAGCTGGCTGCGGAACTGCTGTTGCTGGTCGAGGAAGACCTGCAGGCTGCGTTCGAGATAGCCGCCCATGAAGCCCTGGAGCGAATCGCCGTAGAACCGGATCACCTGCGACAGCAGCTGGGTCGTGAACATCGGCTGGCCGCGTTCCTCGTGCTCGGCGATGATCTGCAGCAGGACCGATCGGGTCAGCTCTTCGCCGGTCTTGGCGTCGCGGACTTCGAACTCCTCGCCGTCGACCACGAGCTGGCGGACTTCTTCCAGCGTGATGTAGCTCGAGATCTCGGTGTCGTAGAGCCGACGGTTCGGGTACTTCTTGATGACTCGGACTTGTGCCATACGGGCAAGCTAGCACGGCTTGCGGCGATGCACCAGCCGGTTTGCTGCGCAGCATTACCTTTGGCACAGAAGCGGCGCGGCCTGGCGCCTGCGCCGCGGCGGCGAGGCTGCGGTCGGGCGCCTTTGCGGCGCGGCTCGTGCGTTGCG
>NZ_JANFVR010000537.1 GCF_024609805.1 Tahibacter caeni
CAGGCCCAGCGCCGCCGCGGCAATCCTCACGGACCCGCCGCGTCCGCGGCCGGCGCCGCGTCGGCGGCCGGCCGCGTCGCCTTCCAGGCCACGACGAGCGCGGCGAGCAGCAGCGAGGCCGCGAGCAGGAACGCCGCGCCCGGCAGATGCACCGGGGAATTCTTGTCGATGCTCCAGCCGAAGATCTGCGTGTACAGGCTCGGCCCGAGGATGCCGGCGAGGCTGGTCAGTCCGGCGAGCGCGCCCTGCAGCCGGCCCTGTTCGCCGGGATCGACCTGGCGCGTGACCAGGGCCTGGGTCGCCGGTCCGGCGCAGCCCCACAGCGCGAGCAGCGGAATCGCCGCAAGCGACAGCCAGCCCGTCGTCGCGAGTCCCTGCCAGGCGAAGCCGAGCGCGCCGAACGTGAGCCCGGCGAAGATCGCGCGGCGTTCGCCGAACCGGCTCACGATGCGGCCGACCAGCAGCGCCTGCACGACGCCGTTGCAGATGCCGACGAAGCCCAGCGTGAAGCCGACCGCCTGCGGTCCCCAGCCGTAGCGGTAGTCCGCGTACAGCACGAACGTGGTGTTGAGCACGTAGTGCGCGAGCTGCGACAGGAACACCACGGCGGCGAGCGCATAGACCTGCGGATAGCGGCGCAGCAGCAGCAGTGCGCCGACCGGATTCGCGCGGCGCGCGTCGAACCGCGCGCTGCGCCGTTCGCGCGGCAGCGACTCGGGCAGCACGAAGAAGCCGTAGCAGAAATTCGCGAGCGCGAGCCCGGCGGCGAGCCAGAACGGCAGGCGCAGGTCGATGTCGCCGAGCGTGCCGCCGAGCGCCGGACCGAGCACGAAGCCGACGCCGAACGCGGCGCCGAGCGCGCCGAACGCGGCGGCGCGCTTGTCCGGCGGCGTGACGTCGGCGAGATAGGCGTTGGCCGTGCTGAAGCTCGCTGCGGTCATGCCCGAGATCACGCGCGCGACGACGAGCCACGGCAAGGTCTGCACGACGGCCATCAGGATGAAATCCAGGCCCAGGCCGAGATTGGACAGCAGGATCACCGGCCGCCGGCCGAAGCGGTCGGACAGCGCGCCCTGGATCGGGTTGCAGAAGAACTGCACGACCGCGAACACGGTCGCAATGACGCCGACCCAATGCGCCGCGGAAACCATGTCGCCGCCGGCCATCTGCTTGATCAGCCGCGGCAGCACCGGAATGACGACGCCGAACGCGAGGATGTCGAGCAGGACCGTGACGAAAATGAAGGCCAGCGCGGCCTTGCGCGCAGTCGGCGGAGAAGCGGGGGCGTGCACGGGGGTTCCTGCGGATTTACGGCGGCGCGCAGTCTAGCAGGCGCGGCCGGCCCGCCTGCGGATTTCGCGGCGGGCGCGTTGGCCGGGCGCGCTGCCTTCCGCGAGCCGCCGCTCATGCCAGGTAGCCCAGGCGGGCTCAGCCGAGGAATCCCAGATCGCGCAGCGTGAAGTTCGCGAGGTTCGGGAAGCAGGTGTCCAGCGACTGCGTATCGGTCACGCCGAACCAGCGCGCGAGCGTCGCGCCGTACTGGTCCACGGCGATGCGCGGGATCAGGTTGCCGTCGCCGGCGAAATCGGCGCTGCCCGCGGCCATGTCCGGTATCGCGCCGTAGACGCGCCGGCCGTTCACGGCGCCGCCGAGCACGAACAGATGGTTGCCCCAGCCGTGGTCGGAGCCGTCGCCGTTGCTGGTCATCGAGCGGCCGAAGTCGCTGGCCGTGAACGTCGTGACCTGGTCCTGCAGATTCATGGCCTGCAGCGTGCGCTGGAACGCGGCCAGCGCGCGGTCCAGGCCCGCCAGCAGCTGCGGCTGGTCGGCGCTCTGCGCATCGTGCGTGTCGAAGCCGCCGAGCGCGCAGAAGAAGATCTGCCGCCGCTGGCTCAGCGCCGTGCGCACGGCGATCAGCTGCGCGGTGCGGCGCAGCTGGCTGCCGAGCGCGAACGCGAAACGCGCCGCCGCCGGGTCGCCGGGCTCCGGTGGCGGCGGAAATGCGCCGTCGAACGCCGGCGCCGCGGCGAGCG
>NZ_JANFVR010000538.1 GCF_024609805.1 Tahibacter caeni
CATCGTCGCCGCTGCCGCGCTTCGCCAAGGCCTGGGACGCGCAGGCGCACCTGGCGCCGCCGGCCGCCGCGTCCGCGGCGCCGGTCAACCGCTTCCACGACATGCCGATCGCGATCGTCGGCATGAGCGGCGTGATGCCGCAGTCCGACGACCTCGACGAGTTCTGGCAGCACCTCAAGAACGGCGACGACCTGATCAGCGTTATCCCGGAGGACCGCTGGGACTGGCGCGAGTACTACGGCGACCCCTTCAAGGAAGTGAACAAGTCGAACTCCAAGTGGGGCGGCTTCATGAAGGAAGTCGACAAGTTCGACGCGCTGTTCTTCGGCATATCCCGGCGCGAAGCGCAGATGATGGATCCGCAGCAGCGCATCTTCCTCGAAACCGTCTGGAAGGCGATCGAGGATTCGGGTCATCGCGTGTCGGACCTGTCCGGCACGCGCACGGGCCTGTTCGTCGGCGTCGCCACGAACGACTACGTCGACGTGATGAACCGGCTCAACATCGGCCTCGACGGCTATTCCGCGTCGGGCAACTCGCACTCGGTGCTGGCCAACCGCGTCTCGTTCCTGCTGAACCTGCGCGGCC
Source organism: Tahibacter caeni (assembly GCF_024609805.1). GTDB lineage: Bacteria > Pseudomonadota > Gammaproteobacteria > Xanthomonadales > Rhodanobacteraceae > Tahibacter > Tahibacter caeni. Next base: position 589 of record NZ_JANFVR010000538.1, read on the forward strand.
CGAGCGCGCCGATCGACACGGCCTGTTCGAGCTCGCTCGTCGCGCTGCACCGCGCGATCGAATCGATCCACACCGGCAGCTGCGACATGGCCATCGTCGGCGGCGTGCAGGTCATGCTGAGTCCGGCGGCCTACATCTCGTTCGGCATGGCCGGCATGCTCAGCGGCGACGGCAAGTGCAAGACCTTCGACAAGCGCGCCAACGGCTACGTGCGCGGCGAAGGCGCCGGCGCGATCCTGCTCAAGCCGCTCGCGCAGGCCGAGGCCGACGGCGATCACATCTACGCGGTCGTGCGCGCGACGGCCGAGAACCACGGCGGCCGCGTCACGACCCTGACCGCGCCGAATTCCGCGGCCCAGGCCGAGCTCCTGATCGAGGCCTACGACAAGGCGCGCATGGACCCGGCGACGGTCGGCTACATCGAATGCCACGGTACCGGCACGGGGCTCGGCGATCCGATCGAGATCCAGGCGCTGAGCAAGGCCTTCGGCGAGCTGTACAAGCGCCACGAGCACGCGCCCGCGGCTGCGCCGCACATCGGCCTCAGTTCGGCCAAGACCAACATCGGCCATCTCGAAACGGCCGCCGGCATCGCCGGCATCCTGCGCGTGCTGCTCGCGATACGCCACCGGCAGATCCCGGCGAACGTGCATTTCGAGGAACTCAATCCCTATATCAACCTGGCCGGCTCGCCGTTCTACATCGCCGACCGCACGCGCGACTGGGAGCCGGCGCGCGCCGGCGACGGCAGTGTGCTGCCGCGGCGCGCCGGCGTCAGCTCGTTCGGGTTCGGCGGCGCCAACGCGCACATCGTGCTCGAGGAACATCCGGCCTCGGCGATGCCGGCGCCGGCGGTCGAGGCCGGACCGCAGCTGTTCGTGCTGTCGGCCAAGACCGACGACCGCCTGCGTGCCTATGCCGCGGCGATGCTCGAACGCGCCGAGCGCGCCGCGCCCGACCTGATCGACTTCGCCTACACCCTGCAGGTCGGCCGCGACGAGATGCCGGAGCGCCTGGCCGTCGTCGCGGCCTCGCACGACGAGCTGTGCCGCACCTTGCGCGCCTTTCTCGATGGTGCCGCGCCCGACGGCGCCGCCGCGGCCGGCTTCAGCCAGGGCAGCAGCCGTCCGCGCAAGGACGCCGCGCCGGCCTCGGCCGACACCGTGCAGGCGCTGATCGAGGCGCAGGATCTCGCGGCGCTCGGCGCCGTCTGGGTCAACGGCGCCGAGGTCGACTGGAAATGCCTGCGGCGCCCGCGCACGCCGCGGCGCTTGGCGCTGCCGACGTATCCGTTCGCGCGCGAGCGCTGCTGGATTCCCGGCGTCGAAGGCTTCCGCCGCAGCGGCGACGCTGCAGCGGCGATGCCGGCGCCGGCCGCGGCCGCGGCAGCCGCTGCGGCTCCGTCGGTCGTCGC
>NZ_JANFVR010000539.1 GCF_024609805.1 Tahibacter caeni
CGCCGCAGCTGCATGAGCGCCTCGCCGACGCGGCCGTCGCGACGGCTGCGGCCGAAGCGGAATGGGCCGCGAGCTTCGCGCGGCTGCTGCAGGCGCACGCGATCGACGAGATCGCCGGCGCGCTGCCGCCCGCGTTCGCCGACGTCGCGGCGCTGCTCGGTGTCGGCAATCCGGCTAAATCGCCGGTCGCGCCGTTCGGGGACGCCGCATGAGCCTGCGCGTGCTCGTCACCGGCGCGGCCGGACAGGACGGCGCCTACCTCTGCCGCGACCTGCTCGCGGCCGGCCGTGAAGTGCATGCAGGCCTGCGCCCAGGCTGGTCTGACGACTCGCTGTGGCGCCTGCGCGAACTCGGCCTGCTCGGCCAGCCGCGGCTGCACCTGCTCGCGCTCGATGTCTGCGATGCGGCCGCCTGTAGCGCGGCGGTCGAGCAGCTGCGGCCGCAGCTGCTGTTCCATCTCGCCGCGGTCAGCAGCGTCGCGCAGGCGCTGGCCGATCCGCTGGCCGCGGTCGCTAGCAACGGCGAGGGCACCTTGCATCTGCTCGAGGCCCTGCGCCGTTATGCACCGGACGCGCATTTCGTGCTCGCGTCGAGCGGCGAGATCTTCGTGCCGCGCCACGGCGTCGTCGACGAGAGTTGTGCGCTGCAGGCGCGCCATCCGTATGCCTTGTCCAAGCTGCTCGCACACGCGGCCGTGCGCTGCTACCGCGACAGCTACGGCCTGCATGCGAGCGCGGCGATCCTGTTCAACCACGAATCGCCGCTGCGCGGCGCCGCGTTCGTCACGCGCAAGATCGCCGCGGCCGCGGCGCGCCGCGCGGCCGGCGACACGAGCGTGCTGCAGCTCGGCAATCTCGATGCGCGGCGCGATTTCGGCTACGCGCCGGACTATGTCGCCGGACTGCGCGCGCTGGCCGCGCTGGAGCAGCCCGACGATCTCGTGTTCGCGAGCGGCCTGTCCGCCTCGGTGCGCGCATTCGCGACGGCGGCCTATGCGGCGGCCGGCATCGTTCTGGAGTGGCACGGCCGCGGCCGCGACGAATGCGCGCTCGACCGCGACGGACGGCGCTGCATCGCCGTGGACGCGACGCTGCTGCGTCCGGCCGATGCGCCGGTACTGCGCGGCGACGCGACGCGCGCCCGGCGCAAGCTCGGCCTGGCGAGCAGCGTCGACCTCGCGGGCCTGGCCAGGCTGCTCGTCGATGCCGAGCGCCGCCGTCTCGGGAGCGCGGCCGCATGAGCGGCGCGCCGCTGCGGCTGATCCTCAACGTCGATGCGATCAGCGCGCCGCTGACCGGTATCGGCGTCTATACGCGCGAACTCGCGCTGGGCCTCGAGCGCGCGCCCGAGCTCGCCGAGCTCAGGCTGTTCTCGGCCTATCGCTGGGTGGCCAACAGCGAGCAGGCCTTCCAGGTCAATCGCACGATACAGACGGTGCGCCGCGTGCTGCCGTTCAAGCGCGCGGCGCTGGAAGGCTATACCGCGTTGCGCGCGGCGCTGTTCCGGCGCAGCGCGCGCGCGCTGCGCGACCACGTGCTGCACGCGCCGAACTTCGTGCTGATGCCGTTCGACGGCCCCTGCGTCGCGACCGTGCACGACATCTCCTACCTGCGCTATCCGCAGTTCCATCCGGTCGAGCGCGTGCGCTTCCTCGAACGCCACCTGCCGCCGACGCTCGCGCGCGCCGACGCGCTGATCACCGACTCGGCCTATGTGCGCGACGAGCTCGTCAACGTGCTCGGCGTCGACCCGGGCAAGCTGCACGTGGTGCCGCTCGGCGTCGACGCCGCGTTCCGGCCGCGGTCCGCGGCGGAGACCGCCGCCGTGCTCGCGCGCCACGGCCTGCGCCACGGCGAGTATCTGCTCGTCGTCGCGACCCTCGAGCCGCGCAAGAACCTCGAGCGCCTCGTGCAGGCCTATGCGGGCCTGCCGGACGCGCGCCGCGCGCAGCTGCCGCTCGTCGTCGTCGGCGCGCGCGGCTGGCTCGACAG
>NZ_JANFVR010000054.1 GCF_024609805.1 Tahibacter caeni
GCGTCGCCGCAGCGCCCGCGCCGCGGCGACGCGAGGCTTCAGCGCAGCGGCACGCGCCGCAGCATGATCGGCGACAGGCGCGCGCCGGCGCGCAGGGATTCCCGCTCGGCGTCCCACTTCCAGATCTGGCTGTTGGCGATGTAGACGAAGCCGTCGGGCGTCAGCGCGCCGGTGGTCGGCTCGTTCAGGTCGACGATGGCCGATTCCAGCGTCTCGACGCGATGGATCTCGCGGCCGTCGGCGGACAGGCGCGCGCGCAGCACGCGTCCGGCGCCGAAGCCGTTCTGCACGCCGACGAGATAGCGGTCGGCCAGGTACAGGCCGTCGATGCCGCCGACAGCCGCCCCGTTCGGCGCCGCGAGCAGCTGGGCCTGGCCGCTGGCGGCGTCGATGCGGCTGATGCCGTTGTAGACCGCGACGTAAACCGCATCGTGCGCATCGTCGCAGGCCATGCCGTTCGCGGCGATCGCATGGCCGGGCTCCGTCCAGAGGCTCAATGCCGCATCCGCCGGACCGGCGCGGAACAGCCGGCTCTGCTCGCTGTCGCTGACGAACAGCCGGCCGTCGCGCATGAGGCACAGGTCGTTGAGGAACGCCGCGTCGGCCGCGGTCATGCGTGCGAGCTCGCGGCCGTCGGCCAGGGCGATGCGCACGACGAACGGCTTCGCGGTGCCGGCCGCGCGGGCGCTCGGCGTCGGATCGACGACGGCGAGCAGGGTCTCGCCGTCGCCGGCGACGGTCATGCCGAGCACGACGACCGGTTCGTCGACCGACCAGAGCAGGCTGACGCGGCCGTGCCGGTCCACCGCGTGGATGCGCGGCGCGTTCATCGCGCCGACGACGAAGCGGTCGCGTTTCGCGTCGTAAGCCAGGCCTTCGGGCACGAGCCCGGCGACGTTGACGAGCAGCGCGCGCTGGCCGCGTTCGCGGCGTTGCTGCTGGCGCTGCAGCTTGAGCTTGAGCGCGCGGAACTCGTCGCGGTTCTGCAGGGCCGGAAAGTCGCGCGGATTCACGCCGAGATCCCAGCCGCGCTTGAGCAGCAGCGCGAGCCATTGCAGCGCCGCGTCGTCGAGGCCGTCTTCCGCACTGAACCGCGCGAGCATGTAGGCGAGATAGTGCGACTGCGGCTGCTCCGCATAGCGCCGGCTCAGCGCGGCGATGGCCTCGGCATGGTCCGTCGCGGTCTGCGCCCGCAGCGGCGCCGCGGCCGCGAGCGCGATCAGCAACAGCAGACAGATTCTCGACACCACGCCGCACTCCCGATGGCCGCAACAGCCGCGCGAAGCGACAAGCTAGCCGCAGCGGCGGTGCCGGCTCAAGCCTCGGTGTTGCGGCGCTTGCGGGCCGCTGCGGTGTCGATCGCCGGCGGCGGCGCTTCGATACGCCGCCGCCGGCAGTGGGTTGCGTACGCCCGACGTTCGTTCGCGCCGGCCGCGCGAACGAGCGGCAAGCGCCTACGGCGCCGTCGCGAGCACGAAGTTGTCGAACGCCGCGCTCGTGCCGGCCATCTTCTCGCCGAGCACGAGCAGGCCGCTCTGGCCCGCCGTCAGATCCGTGTCGCGCGCCTCGAGGCGGCTGCCGTCGCGAGCCGTGAAGCGCAGGCGGTCGCCGGCGCATTCCACGCTGAGCTGCGTGTCGACGCTGCCGGCCATGATGCTCTTGACCTTGCCCTGGGCCAGCGGCGTCGGCTTGCCGTCCTTGACCTTGACGATCAGCAGGCTGGCGTCGCCGCGCGCGAGAAAGCCGTAGAAATTGCCGTGGTCCTTGAAGCGGCAGGCCAGTCCGCCGGCGCCGGCGCCGAGGCCGGCGTAGAGGAACAGGTCGGCCTGGATGCGCACATTGCCGTCGGCGGCCTGGTGCGGCGCCGGCACGAAGCCGAAGGCGCCGTCGGCGACCGGCGTCATCTGGTACTGGCCGCTGTCGGTGTAGACCGCGAAACCGAGATCGCTGCTGCGCGTCGCGGCCTTGTCCTGCCAGCCGCTGGCCGGGTCGGAGAAATCGTCGCGCACGAGGTCGGCCGCGGCGGCCGGCGCGGCGCCGAGCGCCAGGAGAATCGCGAGAGTCGTTGCCTGCATGGTCCTGCTCCGTCGACGGCGGCGTGCCGTCCTCGTGCTCGCCGTACGCAGGAACGCGCGATTTCCTCCGCGGCGCCGGGCCGCGACCGGCCGCACGCCGCGGCGCCGGCTCCGCGCTTATGCTTGCGCGCATGGACGACCATGCCGACATCACGGGCTGGCTGCGCGACTGGCAGGACGGCGACGCGATCGCGCGCGACCGCGTGTTCGGCCGGCTCTACGGCGAGCTCAAGCGGCTCGCCGCCGTGGTGCTGCGCAGCGAGTCCGGCCACGAGACGCTGCAGCCGACCGCGCTGCTCAACGACGCGCTGATCAAGCTGATCGAGGCGCGCCAGGCGCCGGCGGCCGAGGACCGCGGCCATTTCGCGCGCATCGTCGCGCGCGCGATGCGCCAGATCCTCGTCGACCGCGCGCGGCGCAAGCTGGCCGACAAGCGCGGCGCGGGCCAGGCGCCGGAATCGCTGGACGCCGGCATCGAGATTCCGGTCCTGGCCAATCCGGCCGAGCTCGTCGAGCTCGACGATGCGCTCTCGACCTTGGCCGCGCTGGACCCGCGCGCGGCCAGCGTCGTCGAGCTGCGCGTGTTCGCCGGCCTGACGATCGACGAGACCGCGCAGGCCATGGACATCAGTGCGTCGTCGGTCAACCGCGAATGGGCGCACGCCTGCGCCTGGCTCAAGACCGACGTGTTCGCGGCGCGGGAACCGTAGCGGAACGGGACGTCGCCTGCGCCGTGCTGCGGGCCGGACGTCTGCCGGCCGCGGAGAAAACCCGCCGCGGCTGCGTACTGCGGGCTGCGCGATCGGCGCGGCTTCCGGGTGATCCTCATGTTTCCACGCTTGCTCAACGGGCTGACGGCGCTCGCGTTCGCGGCCGCCGCCGGCGGCGCGGCCGCTCACGACGGTCCGCTCGATCCCGCCTTCGGCGACGGCGGCATGCGCGCCTACGGCTTCCAGTCGGTCGACGGCAGCGGCCGCGACGACCGGGCCGCCGTCGCGTGTCCGCGTGCCGACGGCGGTCTCGTCGTGGCCGGCGCGGCCTCCGACGCGCGGCGCATCGTCACGGCGCGCCTGCTGCCCAATGGCGACTACGATCCGGCCTTCAGCATCGACGGCCGCGAAACCTTCGAGCTCGCGATGACGCCGGCAACGCCGATGACCGGGCTGTGCCTGCCCGACGGCAAGATCCTGCTCGCGCGCCGGCTCGCCGCGGCCACGCCCGGGCAGTCCGACGTGCAGCTCATCCGCATCGACGGCAACACCGGACTGCCCGACGCGAGCTTCGGCCAGAACGGCGTGCACCTGCTCGACATGGACGGCTGGGAGAGCGGCCTCGACGGCATGGAGTCGCCCTATGCGCTCGCGGCGCTCGACGGCGGCGAGGTGCTCGTCATGGGCCGCGTGCGGCGAGCCGGCCGCGACGTCGCATTCGCCGCGCGCGTGACGGCGCAGGCCCAGGTGCCGGCGGCCCGCGTCTTCGTCGACGCGCCGAACCGCGCGACTGCGCACGTCCTGCTGACCGCCGCACCGGCCAGCGACGGCCGCCTCTGGGGCATCGTCGAAGGCGTGCAGCCCGGCGCGACGCGCGTCACGCCGTTCCGCGTGCGCTTCGACCGGCAGACCCTGCAGTGGCTGGACGTGCCCGATCCGCTACCGGGCGCCGGCGAGGATATCTACGCCGGGCCCGGCGCGCGCGTGCGCGACGACGTCATCGCCGTGCCGCTGATGCAGACCGTGGCCGGCACCGATCCGCTGCGGTTCCTGCCGGCATTGATGATCTACCGCGCCGGCGGCAAGGTGTTCCTGCCGCTGCCGCCGCCGTCCCTGCCCGGCGAAACCCTGACCCTGAATACCGCGTTCGCGTCGCAGTCGGTCACGGTATTGCCCGGCGGACGCGTGCTCGTGACCGCCGGAGTCGGCCGCCCCGGCGAGTTCGTCGACCGCGGCATGCATCTGGCGGTCGTGCGCATCGGCGACGCGGCCGGCGACGATGCGCTCGAAACGTCGTTCGGCACCGGCGGCGCGCAGACCGCGGCGTTCCGCTCGGCCGGCGCGGCCTGCACCGGCGCGCTGGTCGAGCAGACCTTCGCCGCGGGCACGTTCTGGCGCGGCCAGCCGGTCCTCGTCGGCTATGCCGACGCGGACTGCAGCAATCCCGGCGGCGGCCGCGACTACCTCGTCGCGCGGCTGGACACGGATCGCATGTTCGCCGACGGGTTCGACTGACTACCCGTGTCCCGAGAAGCCGCTTCGAACTCGATGTCACGAGACAGCTCGCTCCCGGCCATCGATTGAGCGGACCACTGCGGACCCGCGACGTCGAGCCGCGGCTGCAGCGGTTCTGCGGCGCGGCAAGGCGCCGGTCACGGCGCCGGCGCCCGCTGCGGGCGCGCGGCGGAACCGTCCTGCGCCTCATTCCCCGTGACGGTTGCCGCGCGGGCTGGCACCGGTTTCCCTTCTGCCCGTGCCGGTCCCGCGATCGTCTGCACAAGCATGAACGGCCGACGCATCGCCGTGGTCTGGTATGCGATGTGCATACGCTTCGCTTGCAGAGATGACGCGGTTCATTTCTCACGAAGCAACAACGTCACACTTGCCGCGCTGCGTCGATTGCGCATAAGTTCCGCTTTCACAGCGGTTCGTGCCGGCGGCGACAGCCCGCGACGGGGAACGGGCGGACCGAACGGAGGGGGAGCATGGCGCACGAGGGCAGTCTGGTCTGTGTGGGCCTGGGCATGACCCTGGGCTCGCACCTGAGTCCGCTCGCACGCAGCCATATCGAACGGGCCGACGTCGTGTTCGCCGGGGTGTCCGACGGCATCGTCGAGCTCTGGCTGCAGCGCATGCATCCCGACGTGCGCAGCCTGCAGCCCTACTACCGCGAAGGCCTGTCGCGCCTGCGCACCTACGAGCAGATGGTCGAGGCCATCCTCGCCGAGGTGCGCGCGGGCAAGAAGGTCGTCGGCGCGTTCTACGGCCATCCCGGCGTGTTCGCGCTGCCGCCGCACCGCGCCATCGCCCAGGCCCGCGCCGAAGGCTATGCGGCGCACATGGACCCGGGCATCTCGGCCGAGGACTGCCTCTACGCCGACCTCGGAATCGACCCGGGCCGCGTCGGCTGCCAGCATTACGAAGCCAGCCAGTTCATGTTCTACCGGCGCCGCGTCGACACCTCGGCCTACCTCGTGCTCTGGCAGGTCGGCATCGCCGGCGACCAGTCGCTCGCGCGCTTCTCCACGCCGGCGGTCTACCGCGAGGTGCTCGTCGACGTGCTCGCGCGCGACTATCCGCGCGACCATCCGGCGATCATCTACAAGGTCGCGACCCTGCCCATCCAGACGCCGCGCATCGAACACACGACGATCGCCGGCCTCGTCGATGCCGACATCGACCTGCACGCGACTGTCGTGCTGCCGCCGGCGCGCGAGCTCGAACCCGATCACGAGGTGCGCGAACGGCTGAGCGCGCTGGACCGGGCCGTGGGGTATGCGTGAACGCCATGGAACCGACGCTGACGGCAGCGCTCACATTCAATACTCCGAGCGCCTGCGTGCGTCCGCTCGATCCCGGCGACGTGAATCTGTACTGCCGCATCTACGGCGACGAGGACACCATGCGTCACGTGGGTCCGCCGCTGTCGCTTGCCCGGGCACGACGGAGCTTCGCTGGTGCACTGCGTCAGACGCATGCCGCTGCCCCGGCCGCATTGTTTGCCGCGGTGACGTCGACCGACGGCAGGGACGGCATCGGCATCTGCGGACTGCGCGAGATCGACTTGCCGCGTCGATGTGCCGAGGTTGGTCTGCTGCTGCTGCCCACGGCGCGAGCACGCGGGTTGGGCAAAGAAGTACTGTGTCGTCTGATCGAGCGTTGCCTCGTGCCGCAATTGCTTGATGAGATCTATCTGGAATACGACTTGAACAACGTGCCCATGGCCAAGCTGGCCATGCGCGCGGCCTTCGTGCCGGAAGAAAAGGCGGAGAAACCACTGCGTCGCTGTGTTCGTCGTCGGAGTGTCGCTTAGGTAGCCGGCTTGAGTCCGTATTGCCCTGGTGGCGAACCCGCGCCGCCAGCGACCCAGGACGGGTCGGACGAGAATCGGCTGCGTTCAGAGCCGGCTTTCGGGACAAACGCGCGGGTTCGCCTGCGTTTGGATTGGACCGGGCCGGCAACTGCCAGTCAGCCTCTCGGCATCCGGTTCCTGGCTGTGATCAGTCATGTTGCGGTTAAACCAGGAGGAAAACACATGTCCAAAGTCATCGAGTTTCTGAACAGCATGGGTGGCGACGCGCGGTTGCGCTATGCCGACGCGGCGCAGCTCGCCGCTGTGCTCGAGCGTACGCAGATCGATCCCGCTGTACGCGATGCGATCCTCGGCAGCGATCAAGCTGCTCTGGCGGCGCTGCTCGGCGCACGCACGAATGTGGTTTGCGGCTTCGCACCGGCCCAGGACGACGACGAACAGGAGCAGTCGCCGGACGATGGCGAGGAAATCGTCGCGCTGCAGAATACGGTTCGTGCGGCTTAAGACGCACACACTGCGCAAAGCGGTCGGCGCGATCGCCCGGCTTTCGAGGCCGGCCGGTCGCGCTGTCGTTCTGTTTCTGGCAGTGCTGGTCGGTACGGCGCTGGCTCTGCAGCCCACCGAAATCGATCGCCTGCTTGCTCAGGCAGATGCGATCAAGAGCTCGGACTATCAGGAATTCGGTCGCGTACTCGACCGCTTGCAGACGGTAGAAAACCTTTCGCACAGCCAGACGAGTTATCTGGACTATCTGCAAGCCTGGCGCCTGGGGTATGCCGGCGAATACGACGTCGCCATTCCGAAATATCAGGAAGTCATCAAGACATCCGACGATCTCACTCTGCAGTTCCGCGCAACGGCGAGCATGGTCAATACGCTGGTCATTGCACGGCGCTACCACGAGGCCTTCACCTACCTCGACCTGTTGGTCGAGCGCTTGCCGCAGGTCAGCGACCGCGCCGCCCGGGCCCAGGCGTTTCACATGGCCGCCTACCTCAACAATCAGGTCGGTCAATACGAGCTGGCCGAGGATTTCAGCGAGCGGCTCATCGCAGAAAGTCCCGACGGCCGCGGCGAATGCATGGGGCGTCAGCTGCAGATCGAGTCGTTTTACAAGCAGAAGAAGCTCGATCCCGACGGCGAAGACGTCCGTCTAGCCCTCGAGGCCTGCAATCGCGTCAAGGAAGTCGTGTTCGGCAACTTCGCGCGTACCTTCGTCGCCCGCGAACTCATCGACCGACAGAAATATCAGGCCGCGGCCGATCTGTTGAATGCCGTTTACGACGACGTCCAGGAAACGCGCTATCCGCATTTGATCGCCCAGGTCGACGTCGTGCTGGCACAGGCCCAGTGGAATCTGCATAACCTGGCGCAGGCGCGCACCTATGCACTGCGTGCTATCGAGCGGCGCATCACCGGGCAGGCAACGGAACCTACGGTTGCCGCGTACTATCTGCTCTACAAGATCGCCCAGCAGCAAGACGACGTGCGCGGGGCGCTGAGCTACCACGAGAAATTCGCGGAAGCCGATCGGCAGAATTTCGACGACGTCAGTGCCCGCTCACTGGCCTATCAGATGGCACGGCACCAGTCGATCGCCAACAAGCTGCAGATCGATGCGCTGAACAAGCAGAACCAGGTGCTTCAACTGCAGCAGGATCTCGGCGCGAAGGCCGCGGAGACGAGCCGTCTCTACATCGCAATGCTGGTCGCCGGCCTGCTCCTCGTCTTCCTGTGGGCGTTCTACACCAAACGCCGGCAGATGCATTTCCGCACCTTGTCCCAGCGCGACGGGCTCACCCAGATCGCCAACCGGCCGCATTTCCTCGATCTGGCTGGCCGGGCGCTCGAGGAATGCCGGCGCACACGCGTGGAGTCGGCTGCGATCCTGCTCGACCTGGATCATTTCAAGATCATCAATGACCGCTACGGCCATGCCGCCGGCGATCATGTGTTGCGCAAGGTGGCTGCCGTCTGCCAGTCGTATCTGCAACAGCCGAATCAGTTTTTCGGGCGCATAGGCGGCGAGGAGTTCGCGATTCTGCTCATCGGCTGCGACGAGGATCGCGCCGTGGGGCTTGCCGAGCTGCTGCGCAATGCGGTCCGGGCGACGAATACGGACGACGCTTTCGGCCACTGCCCGGTATCGGCGAGCTTCGGCGTGACGTCGACGACGAAAGCCGGCTACGAGCTGCATCATCTGCTCGCGTGTGCCGATGCCGCTTTGTACAAAGCAAAACTCGAGGGACGCGACAGGGTGGCGCGTTTCGACGCATCGTTGACGGCACGACGCACACAGAACGATCCGCTTCCAGGCGGCATGCGTAGAATTTGACGCCCCCATCCGCAGGCGAAGGATTGCCGGTTCGGCAGCAGTTCCTTTGACTTTTCTGCGGAATACGGGGGGGATTATGGGCAACGAAAACGAAGCCATGGCCGCGCCGGCCGGGCCGTTCCTGCGCGCAGCCGGCGAAGAGGCGTTGCCGCTGGCATTGGCTCAGCGGCGCATCTGGTTTCTCAGCGGCCTCGGTAACGACGCGGCGGAAGCCTACATGGTGTCGACCGGCGCCCGTATTTGTGGCGGCGTCGACGCCGTCGCATTGCGCCGTGCGCTGAATCTGCTGTGGCAGCGCCACGATGCGTTGCGCGCGCGTATCGTCGAAACCGACGGCGCGCCGCGGCTGCTTCTCGACATCGCGCCGGACACGGGTTTTGCGCTGCAGGAATACGACTTCAGCAACGAGACCGCTGCAGCAGCGCGGTTGGACAGTTTCATCGAGTCGGATTTTTCCGCCGGCTTCGAGCTGGCACAGGGGCCCTTGATTCGTGCCAGCCTCATCACGATGCCGCGGGACGAACATGTCTGGCTGCTGGCCGTACATCATCTGATCTTCGACGGTACCTCGACCTACTACTTCGCACGTGAGCTGGCGGAGCTCTATCGCGCGCTGCGGCACGGCCAGGCGCCGTCGACGGGACCGGTACGACGCTTTGCCGACTGCATCGCGCTGCAGCAGAGCGAAGGCTTCCAGCTGAAATTGCGCCAGCAGGCCGATTTCTGGAGGGAGGCTCTGCGCGGCGCGCCGATGCTCTCCGCTTTGCCGACGGATCGCCCGCGAGGCGCGGATCACGATTTTCGCGGCGGTCTCGTCGGCGGGCACATCGACGTCGCGACCACGGCGCGCCTGCATTCACTGGCGCGGCGTCATCGCACGAGCCTATTTAGCGTGCTGCTGGCCAGCTGGGCCTGTCTGCTGCAGCGTCTGGGCCAGCAGGACGAAGTCGTCGTCGGCATATCGACGAACGGCCGCTCGGTGCGTGAGTTCCGCAATGTCGTCGGTTGCTTCCTCGGTACGGTGCCTGTGCGTATTTCCCTGATGGAGACGCCCGCCGCTGCGATACGCCACGGCGCGGAGCAGCTGCGAGCCGCGACCGACCACCAGGATCTTCCGTTCGAACGAATCGTCGAAGCCGCGAAAGCGGAACGCAATCTGGCCCAGAATCCGCTGTTCCAGACATTGATCAACTGGTACGGCAGTGGCGCCGGAGGCTTCGAGTTCGACGGCGCCGAGATCGCGCCGCTGCCCGGCGTCCTGCGCAAGTTCGGCCTCGCCGACGCCACGCTCGACGCAAAGCAGGCGCGCTCGCTCGCGCTCTACGGCGGAACGGTGGAGAGGGTCGTCGCGAAACTGGACCTGACCTTGCTGATCTGGGAAATGGACGGGGTAATCACACTCGGCATCGAATATGCCGAAGCCCTGTTCGACCGCGCAACCGTGGAGAGCTATGTCGCCCGCTGGCAGCGAATATTGGTCGCGTTCGTCGAGAACGATCAGCAACCGCTGGCGCGTATCCCGCTCGTCGACGAAAGCGCGCGCGCGCGCATGCTGCAGGAATGGAATGCCACCGAGGCGATCAGACCCCGTGTCACCTTGAGCAGCCTGATCGCTGAACAGATGGTGCGTTCACCGCAGCGCGTCGCTCTGCGTCATGGTTCCGAAACACTGAGCTACGCCGAGCTCGGTGCGCGCGTCGAGCAGCTGGCCGGCCAGCTCGCCATACGTGGCATCGGCACAGGTGCTCGCGTGGCGGTGCAGATCGAACGCGGCAACCTGCTCGTCGTGGCGCTGCTCGCGGTACTCCGCTGCGGGGCGGCTTACGTGCCGCTGGATCCGCAGCATCCGTCGGCACGTCGCCAGTACGCGATGCGTGACGCCAGTGTCCGCGCGCTGCTGGTCGCCGGACCGGCAGACAGCGATGCCGCCGCCGCGGCGGAGATCACCATCGACATCACCGGCCTGGATGGCAGCAGGGAGCCATCGGCCCCGGCAATGCCGGACCGGGCGGGTGCCTGCAGTCCCGCTTACGTGATCTACACATCAGGCACGACGGGTACACCCAAGGGCGTACAGGTCGGACAGGCCGCGCTCGTCAACCTGTTGCTGGCGATGCGCGACCGGCTGCCCATCGACGCCAACGACCGCGTGCTAGCGCTGACCACAATCAGCTTCGACATTGCGGCGCTGGAAATCTTCCTGCCGTTGCTCTGCGGAGCCAGCGTCGTCATTGCGGACCGCAGCACCGCGCAGGACCCGCATGCGCTCGCTCAACTGATCGACCAGGCGGACATCAGCCTCGTACAGGCTACGCCGACGACCTGGCGGATGCTCCTGGACGTCGGCTGGCGCGGAAAGTCCGGGCTCACAGCACTTTGCGGCGGTGAGGCATTGCCGGTCGATCTCGCACAGCGCATCGCCGCGCGTGTGACGTCGCTGTGGAACGTCTACGGGCCGACCGAAACCACCATATGGTCGACAATGGAGCGTTTCACCGCCGACGCGGACCCCGGAAGGGCGATTGCCTGTATCGGTCGGCCGATAGCGAACACCCACGCCTATGTGCTGGATCGCAATGGCGAGCTGCTGCCGCCGGGCGTTGTCGGTGAGCTGTACCTCGGAGGGGACGGGCTCGCCGACGGCTATGTCGGACTGAACGAGCTGACGCAGCAGCGCTTTCTGACGAATCCGTTCGCGCCGCAGCAACGCTTCTATCGCACGGGTGACCTGGCCTGTTGGGATCGAAACGGACGTTTGCATCATTGTGGACGTAGCGATACCCAGATCAAGCTCAATGGTTATCGCGTCGAGCTCGAAGAAATCGAAGCACGACTGGCCGAACATGCGGCCGTCAGCGAAGCCGTGGTCGTCCTGCGCAAGGACGGTGTCGGCTACGAGCGCCTGGTCGCCTACTATGTCACGGCCGGGACCGGTCGCAGCGTGGATGCGATACCGCCGGAAGATCTGCGCAATCATCTGCTGCATTTCCTGCCGGCCTACATGGTGCCGGAGGTGTTCATCGGGCTGGAACAGCTGCCGGTATCGATGAACGGAAAGATCGATCGTGGCGCATTGCCTGCGCCTTCGGTGGCCGTACAGCGAACCCGCGAGGCGCCGCAGGCGGGCATCGAGAACGAGATCGCAACGATCTGGAGCGAGCTGCTGGACGGTTGCCTGATCGACAGGCGCGACAATTTCTTCCGCATCGGCGGACACTCCCTGCTGGCCGTGCGCGTGATCGTGCGTCTGCGCCGACAGCTCGGCGTCGAGATGACGGTCGCCGACCTGTTTGCCAATCCGACGCTGGAAACGTTCGCGATCGCAGCCGCCCGTGCTGAAAAGGCTGCGCTGCCGGCCCCTCGCACCGTCTCGCGCGAGGGCCCGCTGGTGCTGTCGTCGGCCCAACGGCGTCTGTGGTTTCTGGCACAGACGGGGACGCTGGCGAGTCGCGCATACCATATGCCCATCGTGCTGGAACTCGACGGCGAGCTGGATCGTGCAGCGCTGTTCGAGTCGTGCCGGCGCATCGTCGCTCGCCACGAAACGCTGCGGACGACATTTGCGCTGTGCGATGGTCAGCCGGCCCAGCGCATACTCGCGCCGCAGGAAGCACCGGTCGAGTGGCGCGAGTTCGATACCGCCACGATGGCGGCCGCCGCGACCCATGAACTGATCGCGGCCGAGATCGCCCGTCCGTTCGATCTGGAAAACCGGCCGCCCTTGCACGCCGCGCTGCTGCGTTGCTCGGCTCGACGGCACATCGCGCTATTCACCGTGCATCACATCGCCTGCGACGGTTGGTCGCTCGATCTGTTTCTCGGTGAATTGCAGGCTCACTACAACGCAGCACGTTCCGGCCGCGCGGCAACCATGCCGGTATTGCCGTTGCAGTACGCGGATTACGCTGCATGGCAGACCGGATTGCTCAGCGAAGGCCGTCTTGCGAGGTCGCTGGATTACTGGAAACAACGCCTCACTGACGCGCCCGAACTGTTCGAGCTGCCCAGCGACCGACCGCGCGGCGCGCAGCAGGACCTGGCCGGCGATCTGCTGCCGTTCGCGGTCGATGCGGAGCTCACCGCCCAGCTGCGCCGTCTCGGCGATCGTTGCGGTGCGACGCTGTTCATGACATTGCTTGCGGGCTGGGCGGCGCTGATGGCGCGTCTGTCGGGCAGTCGCGACTTCGTCATCGGCATGCCTGTCGCCAACCGCGACCTGCCGGAAACGGAGGCGCTGATCGGCTTCTTCGCCAATACCGTCGCGCTGCGCTTCGAGCTCGATGACGACCTGCCGGTGACGGCGCTCGTCGATGTCGCGCGCCGTGAAGTGCTGGGGGCGCAGCAGCATCGCGATCTGCCGTTCGAGCATCTCGTCGAGATCCTGAGCCCACAGCGCAGCCCTGCATATACGCCAGTGTTCCAGATCGCATTTGCTTGGCAGAGCGTGCCACCCACGAAGCCGGTACTCGACGGACTCGACACCGTCCCGCATCTTCTGTTCGGCAACCGGACGGCCAAGTTCGATCTCACGCTCTACCTGTGGGAAGCTGACGGTGGTCTCTCGGGTGGCATCGAATTTGCGAGCGCGCTTTTCGATCGCGCCACGATACGGCGCTACCTCGACTGCTGGCTGGTGCTGTTGCGATCGCTTACGGATGATCCGCAACTGACCCTGCGGCAGCTCGCCCTGCTCGACGCCGCTGCGCAAAGCCGACTGCTGAACAACTTTGCCGCCGGACCACACGTCGACTATGGCAACGAACGCGTCCATCGGCTCGTCGAAGCGGCGGCGCGCAAGTATCCGGACGTCGTCGCGGTGGAGCAGCGGGCGCGCAGGTTGACGTACGCACAACTGCAAGATCGTGCGGAGCGCCTGGAGCGGCGGCTTGCAACGTGGGGCATCCGCGCCGGCGATCACGTAGCTGTACTGCTGCGGCGCAGCCCGGACCTGATCGTCGCGCTGCTCGCGGTGCTGCGTCGCGGAGCCGCCTACGTCATGCTCGATCCGGCGTTGCCGCTGCAGCGTCTGGAACGGATATTCGTCGATTCGCGTGCTCGACTCCTGCTCGTCGACGAAATCGCTCCGGTGCGGCTGAGCATGGCGGCAACGATGGTCGAAGTGGTGAACGATCCGACACCGTTCGCCGCTGCCGCCGCGACGTCCGCGAAGGCTTCCACGCACGTTGCGGCGGAGCGTGTCGATGACATCGCCTACATCGTCTACACCTCGGGCTCCACCGGCGTGCCCAAGGGTATGCTGATCGAGCAGCGCGGATTTGCCAACGTCGTCCGTGCCATTGCTGATGCGTTCGGAATAGTTGCCGGCGATCGCGTGTCGAACGCCTGCGGACTCGCCTTCGATGCCAGCACCATCGACATCTGGCCGGCGCTGTGTACAGGCGCAACATTGGTGCAAACCCCGGTCGAACTTGCAGCCGATGCAGACGCATTCCTGCGCTGGTGGTCCTCCGAAACCCTGCAGTGCAGCTTGCTGCCGACGCCGGTGGCGGAAATCGTACTCGCCCAGAACAGTGCACCGCCCACGTTGCGTGTGCTCGCGACGGGGGGCGCAGCTCTGACACGACATCGGCCGGTCGGCGCGCCTTTCCGGCTGCTGAACGTCTACGGGCCGGCTGAGGCGACGGTGGTGTCGACGATCGACGACGTCGGCTACGAAGGCCGTATCACCGTCGGTCGTCCAATCGCCAATACGCGCGCCTACATACTCGACGCGTCCGGAATGCCTCAGCCCATCGGCGTCGACGGAGAGCTGCATATCGGGGGCGTCGGCGTGGGGGCCGGCTATCTCGGTTTGCCGGAGTTCAACGCGCAGAGTTTTCTAAGGGACCCATTCGTTTCGGTTCCGGATGCGCGCATGTATCGCAGCGGCGATCGTGCCCGCTGGCTGGCCGACGGCCGCATCGAGTTCCTCGGTCGTCGCGACGACCAGATCAAGCTGCGTGGCATGCGCGTGGAGCTTGGCGAGATCGAGGCGGCTCTGGCCGAGATCGAATCCGTGCGTGAAGCCGCGGTCGTATTCGTCCCTGGAATCGCGAAAGAGGGTCAGATCGTCGCCTACGTCAGCAGTCGGCGCGATTCGTCTACCGGGGCGGAAGACGAACGGATCGCCGCATGGCAACGGGTATACGACGATACCTATACGGAAGCGGGCGGCGATGAACTATACGACTTCGACGGCTGGAACAGCAGCTATACCGGTGCGCCGATTGCGCGACAGGAAATGTCGCAATGGCAGCAAGAAACCGTGGAACGCATTCGCGCGCTGAAACCGCGGCGTGTGCTCGAAATCGGCTGCGGCTCCGGCTTGCTGCTGCTGTGTCTGGCACCGGACTGCGAGCGCTACGTCGGCCTGGATTTCTCGGCGCAAGCTCTGCACGACCTGCAGCGCCGCGTAGACCGCAGCGGAATCGGCGGGGTGGCGCTGATCCATTGCCGCGCCGATGAGCTCGACCGCGTCGGCAGCGAAACCTTCGACCTCATCATCGTCAATTCGGTGGTCCAGTATTTCCCCGATCGGAGCTACCTGGATCGCGTGCTCCGTAAAGCCGCGGCGATGCTGCAGCGCGACGGTGCGCTCTTCGTCGGCGATGTGCGCAACGCTCTGCTCGCCGAATCGTTCCACGCGTCGGTGCTGCATTTCCGCGAAGGCTCGGCGTCGCGATCCGAGCTAGCCGCGCGGGCGCGCGCCGCCGTGTTGCAGGAACGAGAACTGTTGATCGCGCCGGCCTACTTTCGCGAGATTGCAGAAAGCCTGTGCATGGAAGGGTTGCGCGTCATACCGAAGACGACGCCGAACTGCAACGAGCTTACCAAGTACCGTTACGACGTTGTTCTGCAGCGGCGTATTTCGCCGCTGCTCGGCGACCCGCGTCGCTTCGATGCGGAGACGAACGCAGCGGCGCTCGACGAGGCTGTGGGCTGGGTCAAACGGCGCGTGGATGCCGTCGCGCTTGTTGTCTCGTTGTCCAATGCGCTGGTCGCAGCGGACGCTGAACTCGTGGATGGCGCGCAGTCCGCAGGTACCGGTGTCAGGCTGTCGCCGTCGGAAGCCGTGGATCGCGTCAGAGCGGCCGGACTTTGCGCCGAGCCGAGTTGGCTTTCCTCCGACCGGCGCGGCCGCTTTCATCTGCTGATAGCGCACGACGAGGCGAAGCTGTGCGATCCGATTCGCCTGACGCGGGATCTGCCGGAAAGCGCCGGGGAATCGACCAACATACCGGCCCAGGCCGCTCACGATGCGCGGTTGCGTCGCGAACTGGCCGCGGCTCTTGCGCAGAAACTTCCTTCCTACATGGTGCCTGCGCAGTTCGTATTGCTGCCGCAGCTGCCGCTGACGCCCAACGGCAAGGTCGATCGAGCGGCTTTGCCACCCGTCGCTACGGTGACCCCCGCGGAAAGCAATCGTCCGTTGCAGACGTCTCTGGAACGGCAGATCGCGGCGATCTGGGGCGAAGTGCTCGGCGTTGTCGTCTCGAGCGCCAACGATCACTTCTTCGCACTGGGCGGTCACTCGCTGGCAGCAGTACAGGTACTTACGCGGCTACGCGAACGATGCGACGTCGAGATGACCTTGGCCGATTTGTTCAGGCGGCCGAGGCTTGTCGACTTTGCTGAATTCGTACAAGCCGGTGCACCGGCGATCAGGACACGTATCCAACCGATCGCGCGCAACGAGACAATGCCGCTTTCGTTCGAGCAGGAAGGTCTTTGGTTCCTCGCCAAGCTCCCGGGAGCGGTGGCCGCCTACAACATGATCGTCGGCCGGCGACTGCAAGGACGGCTCGATGTCGCGGCGCTGCGAAGGGCCTTCGCGGGTGTGGTTGCGCGTCACGAATTACTGCGCAGCTACTATCCCGACGTGGACGGCCGGCCGGTCATGCGTCTGCGGCCACCATACGAGCCGGCGCTCCGCGAGCTGCCCCTTGCAGGGGATGCCGAGGACGCGCTGGACCAAGTGCTCAGGGAGGAGATCGAACGGCAGTTCGATCTCGAATCCGGCCCGCTGCTGCGGGTCAGCCTGCTGCGGGAATCCGACGACCGCCATGTCTTGCTTGTCTCCGTCCACCACATCGTGTGCGACGGCTGGTCGATCGACGTGCTGCTGCGTGATTTGGCCATGTTCTACAACGCGGCGATCGGCGTCGCTGCTGCGCCGTCTCCATTGCCCATCCAGTTTGCCGACTTCGTTGCTGCGCAGCGCAGCAGCGAGGTGCGCCAGCTTGAACGCCAGGCCGACTATTGGCGCGAGACCTTGGCCGGCATACCGCCGCTGCTAGAAGTCGCCGCCGATCGCTTGCGTCCGACGCAGCAGGATTTCAGCGGCGATTTCCTGGCTTGCCGGCTCGATAAGGACCTCTCCGAGCGGATACGTGCAGCAAGCCGTCGTTTCGACACGACCCCATTCGTTTTGCTGCTCGCGAGCTGGGCGATCCTGCTGTCTCGCTTGTCGGGGCGTGACGATCTTGTCATCGGCGTGCCGAGTGCGAATCGCGCGTTGCCGGAAACGCAGGAACTCGTCGGCATGCTGGTCAGCACCTTGCCCTTGCGTCTCGATCTGTCGGGTACGCCGCGGTTGTCGGTCCTGCTCAAGCAGATCGAACAGCGGTCGCTGGCCGCACAGCAGCATCAGGACATTGCCTTCGAGAAAATCGTCGAGATCGTCCGCTCCGAACGCAGTCTTGCCTACAATCCGATCTTCCAGGTCATGTTCGCCTGGCAGGGCGGGCGTCCGGCAGCTCTGCGACTGCATGGGGTCGTGGCGACCCCGCTGCAGGATCGTTCTCCGCGTCATGCGAAGTTCGATCTTTCGCTGCTCCTCGTCGAAGACGACGATAGCATTCACGGCGGCATCGAGTTTGCCACGGCGTTGTTCGATGCGGCGACGATCGAGCGCTATCGGCTGCAATGGTTGGCGTTGCTGGAACAATTTCTCGAGGGCGACCCGACCGTCGACAGAATGGAGTGGCTGTCGGCAGAGGAGCGCTACCAGGTAGTCGACGGGTGGAACGCGACCGCGCGCCCATTTCCGCAAAACCGCTGTCTGCACGAATTGTTCGAGCGACAGGTGGTGGCAACGCCCGACGCGATTGCGCTGGAATCGAGCGACGAGCGGCTGAGCTATACAGAGCTGGATCAGCGCGCGGATCGGCTCGCTGCACATCTACGCGAGCTCGGCGTTGACAACGGTAGCCTGGTCGCGATTCATGTGGGGCGCAGCACCGCCATGATCGTCGGCCTGCTCGCCACGCTGAAGGCAGGTGCGGCCTACGTGCCGCTCGACGTGACGCATCCGGATGCCCGGAAGGCATATGTGGTTGCCGACTGCCGCCCCGGCTGGCTGCTGCATGCCGGAGATCCGCCGGTTCTGGATGGTGTGGAGGCTTCGCCGCAGTTCGTCGACATTTCCCTCGCCGCTGTCGGCAGCGATCCACCGGCTCGTCGTGACTGGATGACGACGGCGACCGCGCTCGCCTACATCATCTACACCTCCGGATCGACGGGCCTTCCCAAGGGTGTCATGGTCGAGCATCGGTCTGTGGTGAACCGCCTCGTCTGGATGCAACGTGAGTTCGCCATAGAGTCCTCGGACGTATTCCTGCAGAAGACCGCCCTGGCCTTCGACGTCTCGGTCTGGGAGATCTTCGTTCCGTTGATCAGCGGCGCTCGTCTGATTCTCGCCGAGGCACAGATCCAGCACGATCCGCAGCGCCTGGCGGAAATCATCCGTAGAGCCGGTGTCACCGTTCTGCATTTCATCCCGTCCATGCTGCACCTGTTTCTTGCGCATGGCGGCGAGGTCGCGCTGCCACGGTTACGCCATGTGGTGTGCAGCGGCGAGGAATTGCCGCCCACGGTCGCGGAGGTATTTCTGCGACGGTTTGCGCCGACCGCTCTACACAATCTCTACGGACCGACCGAGGCGTCGATCGAGGTCACCTGGCACCGCTGCACACCCGACCACGGTGCCGTACGCATACCGATCGGCCGTCCCATCGACAATTGCCGGCTCTACGTGCTCGACGCGCGGCACCGGCCGCTGCCGCCCGGTGTTCCGGGCGAGCTGTACATCGGCGGTCTGCCGCTGGCCCGCGGCTACTGGAACCGGCCCGCGCTGACGAGCGAGCGCTTCCTGCCGGATCCGTTTGCCGACGATGTACACGCGCGCATGTACAAGACCGGCGACCAGGCGCGCTGGCTGGCCAACGGCGAGATCGATTTTCTCGGTCGCAACGATGCGCAGATCAAGCTGCGCGGCTTTCGTATCGAGCTCAGCGAGATCGAAAGCCATCTCGCGCGCTATCCCGGCGTGGAAGAAGCCGCGGTCGCGCTGCGCGATGATGCGGCGCTTGGGCCTAGCCTCGTCGCCTGCTGGGTCGGCGACGCCGGCATCGAGGCGTCGGCATTGCGCGCCTATCTCGCCGCGGCCGTGCCCGACTACATGGTGCCGGCCTTCTTCGTGCGGCTGCCGCAGCTGCCGCTGAACGCCAACGGCAAGCTCGATCGCAACGCGCTGCCGGCGTTGCAGGCGCCGGCGGCGGCAAGCACGTCGACGGTGCCGCAGGGCGGCGTCGAGCAGGCGATCGCCGCCGCCTGGCAGGACGTGCTCGGCCGCGGCGGCTTCGGGCGCGAGGACAATTTCTTCGCGCTCGGCGGCCATTCGCTGCTGACCTTGCGCCTGCGCAAGCGGCTCGAGGCCGAGGGGATCGGTGTCGAGATCGCCGACCTGTTCCGCTATCCGACGATCGCCGGCCTGGCCGCGGCGCTCGCGCAGCGCGAGACGACGGCAGGAACGGGCGCCGTCGCCGTCGTGCGCGCGGGCGGCGAGGGTGTGCCGCTGTTCCTGCTGCACGACGGCTTCGGTCTCACCCTGTACGCGCACGTGCTCGCCGCGCGTCTGGCCGAAGGCTTCCCGGTCTATGCGCTCGACGACGCGGCCGCGGCGCAGGATGAGTCCGCATCGATCACCCTGCTGGCCGATCGCCTGTATGCGGCGCTGCGCGCGGCGCAGCCGCAGGGACCGTATCGCCTGGCCGGCTGGTCCTTCGGCGGCGTGCTCGCCTACGAGCTCGCGACGCGGCTGATCGACGCGGGCGAGAGCGTGACCTATCTCGGCCTGATCGACAGCTATTACCGCTTCGACGAACCGACCACCGACGAGCGGCCCGAGGACTTCGCCGAGGTGCCCCTGCACGTGGCCGCGCTGGAGCCGGCGCTGCGCCGGCAGTGCCTCGCGCGGCACGAGATCTACGCGCTGGCCGCGCGGCGCCACGCGGCGCGGCCGCTGCATCTGACCGTCGACCTGATCAAGGCGCAGCGCTGCGATTTCGCCGCGATGCGCGCTTCGCGCGGCTGGGAACGCGTGTTGCCGGCCGACGCGCTGCGCCTGCACGAAGTGCCCGGCTGCCACTATTCGATGATGACCGCGCCGTTCGTCGACGCGGTCGCGCAGGCGCTGATGCGCGGCCTGGCCGGCAGCGCCGGTCCGGCTTAGGTCGCAGCCGGCCGCTGCGGCGGCGGCCGGAAAACCTGTGGCAAGCTGCGCGCATGCAAGGCGTGCCCGCGAGCTTCGATTTTCCGGCCGACAGTGCCGAGTTCCGCCATCCGGCGCACCGCGGCGGCATCGAGCTGTACCGCGCGCACATCGTGCGGCACGAATTCGAGCCGCACGCGCATGCGGCGTTCGGCCTCGGCGCGATCGAGCGGGGCACGGAGCGCTTCCGCCTGCGCGGCGCCGACCATCTGGCCGCAGCCGGTTCGCTGGTGCTCATGAATCCCGACGAGCTGCACACGGGCCGCGCCGAGACCGAAGGCGGCTGGCGCTATCGCATGATCTATCTGGACGCCGACGTCGCCGCCGAGATCAGCGGCGAGCGCGACTGGTGGTTCGCCGATGCGGTCGCCGCCGATGCGCAGCGCGCGCAGCGCGTGACGGCGCTGCTGGACCGGCTCTGGCAGGCCTCGTCGCCGCTGGCCTTCGACAGCCTGCTGCCGGAACTGCTGCAGCAGCTTGCGCCGCATGCGCGCGGCAGGCGGCCGCCGCGTGCCGAAGGCGCACAGCGTTTTGCGCGCGTCGTCGATTTCCTGCACGCCAACCTGGCCGAGCGCCTGACCCTGGACCAACTCGCCGCGGTGGCCGGTCTCAGCCCGTTCCATTTCCTGCGCCGCTTCCGCGCGCAGTACCACGCGACGCCGCAGCAGATGCTCATGGCGCTGCGCCTGCTGCAGGCCAAGCGCCTGCTCGGCGCCGGCACGGCGCCGGCCGACGTGGCCGCGGCCTGCGGGC
>NZ_JANFVR010000540.1 GCF_024609805.1 Tahibacter caeni
CGTCGGCGCGCGCGGCGTCGGCGCGGGCCGCGTCGACCCGCGCGGCGGCCGCATCGAGGCGCGGCGCGGCGTTGCGCACGGCCTCGCGCAACGCGTCCAGGGTCAGGACAGCCGGCTCGGCCTGAGCGAGCGCGGCGAACGAGAGACACGCGACGGCGACCGCGAACGGCGGACGGCGTCGCACCCGCTGCGACAGCGGGTCATACGACGAAATCATCGGAAAGCTCCCGGCAGACGGAAACGCGGCGCGGCGAATGCGGCGCCGGCAACGGCTCAGGAGAGGTCTAGATCAGCAGTCGACAGAGCCTGTCGAGATCGGGCCCGTCCCGCGAACAGGCCAGTGGCGCGGCCGGCGCCGGCGTGCGCGCGAGCGGCGCGATCGCGGTGATGAAGTCGTGGCCGAACGGCAACGGTGCGATGCCCGGCAGCTTGCCGAGGTCCGGCGTCGCCGTGCCGCCGGGACAGTCGGCCGAACCCGCATCGCCGCCGCCGTCGGCCGGCATGCCGTGACAGCCGGCTTCGGCGACGGCTTTCGTGCCGGCGAAGCCGTGGCACAGCTGCGCCGCCATCGCGCTCTGGCAGGCGACCAGAGCGATGAGGCACAGCCAGACCACGAGCAGGCGGTGACGACGCATGAGGGATTCCGGGGGAACGGCGCCTAGGCTAGCGCGCCGCGACGGAAACTGCGACCTGGACCGAGGTCCGGAGTTGCCGCCTGCGACCGCGCGCCGCAGTACGCGGCCGTCGCGCGCGGCACGCGTCATGACAGAACCGGCGATGCGGCATACCGCGGCACTGCGCCCGCGCCGCGGCCGATGCGCGATGAGAGGAACGTCCGCGATGCAACAGTCTGTCCACGCGGCCACCCTGCGCCGCGCCCGTCGAGACTGCCATGGCCCCGCCGTTCCGCCCGATCTGCTTCGTCGTCATGCCCTTCGGCGTACGCGAGACCGCCGCCGCGCCGCCGGCGCCCGCGCGCGTGAACTTCGACCTGCTCTGGGAACAGGCGCTGCAGCCGGCGCTCGAAGACCTGGGCTATCGCACGTTGCGCGCCGACCAGGATGTCGGCACGCTGATCATCAACGAGATGCTCGAACGGCTGTACTACTCCGATCTCGTGATCGCCGACATCAGCATTCCGAACGCGAACGCGTACTACGAGGTCGGCGTACGGCATGCGGCACGCCACGACGGCTGCGTGCTGATCGCGGCGAGCTGGGCGCGGCCGGTGTTCGATCTCGCGCAGATCCGCCGCATCGATTACGACCATCCGCATGAAGCCGTCGATGCCGACGCGGCGCAGAAAATCATCGCGACCCTGCGCGATCAGGTTGCCAGGCACCGCCACGCCGCCACGCCGTTCCATTCCGTCGTACCCGGTTATCGGGCACCGCAGCCCGACGAGGCGCGTGCGCGCGAACTGGCCAACTATCTCGAAGCATTCGAGGAACTGCGCGCGCAGATCGCCCAGGTCGCCGACCTCGATGCCGCGTACCGGCCGGACCGCGCCGCGGCGATACTGCGGGAACATCCGGCCGCCGCGACCGACAGCGCGTCGGTCGCCGTCGAGATCGTGCGCCTGCTGCGCGACCGTATCGGTCGCTGGGATCTCACGCGCGACTACATCGAGGCGCTGCCGGCGCGCCTGCGCGAACTGCCCTATCTGCAGGAACAGCTCGCGCTCGCGCTGTCGCGCCAGGGCGACGACCTGCAGGCCATCGCCGCACTGAAGCGGCTGATCGCGCTGCGCGGCGACAGCGCCGAACGCCAGGGCCTGATCGGCGGTCGCTACAAACGGCTGTACCGGGCGGCGGCGAACGCCGGCGACGGCCTGCAGGCCCGGCGCTTTCTGGATCTGGCGATCCGGCATTACGAGAACGGCATGCGGCTGGACCTCAACAACTATTTCCCGAGCTGCAACCTGCCGCTGCTCTACCGTCGCCGCGGCGAGCCCGGCGACGAAGCGCTCGCGCTCGCCGCGGCGACG
>NZ_JANFVR010000541.1 GCF_024609805.1 Tahibacter caeni
GGCCGCACCGCCGCCGAGCGCCGCGCGCATCGGCGGGCTCGCACCGGCCGCGCTCGCGCGGCGCCTGCGCGGCGATCTCGATCTCATCGTCATGAAGGCGCTGCGCAAGGAGCCGGCGCGGCGCTACGCGGGCGTGCGCGATCTCATCGACGACCTGCGCCGCTGGCAGCATCACCGCCCGGTCAGCGCGCGGCCCGAGACCTGGCGCTACCGCGCGGCGCGTTTCGTGCGCCGGCACGCCTGGGCCGTCGCGGCGGCCTCGACGATCTTCCTGCTGACCGCGGCCTATGCGCTGACCGTCAGCGTGCAGGCGCGCGCGATCGCGCAGCAGCGCGACCGCGCCCAGGCCGAGGCGCGCAAGGCCGACCGCGTGAAGTCGCTGATCCTGCGCCTGTTCGAAGGTGCCGACCCCACGCGCAGCCTCGGCAAGGAACTGACTGCGCGCGAACTGCTCGATGCCGGCTGGTCGTCGATCGAGGCCGAGCTCGTCGGCCAGCCCGAAGTGCAGGTCGAATTGCTGACGACCGTCGGCGCGACCTATTACCAGCTCGGCCAGTACGACCAGGCGCAGCAGCTGCTGACGCGCGCGCGCGATCTCGTGCAGGCGCATGCGGAGCTCGCGCCCGGCGTGCGCGCCGCGGCGCTGCGCGCGCTCGGCGCGCTGCGCGGCGCGCAGGACCGCTTCGACGAAGCCGAGCAGCTGCTGCTGCAGGCCGAGACCTTGTATCGCGAAGGCCAGGCCGGCGACACCGCCGAGATCGCGACGACCCTGCGCGACCGCGGCCAGGTGCGTTACGAGCATGCCGACTACGCGGGCGCCGAGACCCTGTTCCGCGCGGCGCTGGACATGCGCCGGCGCCTGCTCGGCGAGCGCGATCTCGGCGTCGCCGACAGTCTCGGGCGCCTGGGCATGACCCGGCGCGCGCGCGGCGACTATGCCGGTGCCGAACCGCTGCTGCGGCAGGCCCTGGATCTGCACCGCGAACTGCTGCCGGCCGGCCATCCGCATATCGCGACCGATCTGTCGAGCCTCGCCGCGGTCGAACGCAATCTCGGCCGCTACGCCGACGCCGAGGCGCATTACCGCGAGGCGCTGGCCGGCGTCGTGCAGACGCGCGGCGAGGACCATCCGTTCGCGGCCGCGGTCATGAACAATCTCGCCCGCGCGCTGAAGGCGCAGGACAAGAACGACGAAGCCGAGGCGCTGCTGCTCAAGGCGTTGGACATCCGTCGCCGCCATCTCGGCGAGAAGCACGCGACGGTCGCGATGAACCTCAGCGATCTCGGCTGGGTCGCCGAAGGCGCGGGCCGCATCGACGCCGCGGAGAACTACTACCGGCAGGCGCTCGCGCTGTACGAACCCAACCATACCTGGCGCTCGGCCGCGGTGTTCAACCTCGGCAGCGTGCTCGAAGCGCGCGGCCAACACGCCGCGGCCGAAGCGCAATACCGCGAAGCGCTGGCCGCCCAGCGCAAGCAGTACGGCGATGCGCACGAGCTCGTCGGCACCGACCTGCTGCACCTCGGCCGCGTGCTGACGCGCCAGGGCCGGCTCGACGAGGCCCAGGGCGCCCTGCGCGAAGCCCTGCAGAACTACTCCGCGCGCCTGCGGGCCGACGACGCCCAGCTCGTACCGCTGCTGCTCGCGCTGGAGCAAAGCCTGCGCCGGCCCGCCCAGGCCGCCGAAGCCGACGCGCTGCTGCAGCGCGCTCTGGACCTGCGCCGCGCCGCGTTCGGCGCCGAAGACGAGCGCACGCGCGAAGTGGAGGCGAGGATGGCCGCGGTACGCCGGCGCCAGTGATGGCCTTGGCGATCATTCGTTGAAATTCGGTGCGGATATTCACCGCCGCGCCTTGCGCGCGGCGGGCGGCGCCGGTTGACGGCGTCGCATCCGACCGGCGCGGACGGCACGCGAGGCGGCAGCCGCGCCGTCGCCGGCGCGGCTGCCGCAGGGGCCGCGTTGCGCTCA
>NZ_JANFVR010000542.1 GCF_024609805.1 Tahibacter caeni
GCGATGGCAGCGCGCGCCGCTGGACTGGCCGGCGGCCGATGCCGCTCGGTTCGGCGCGGCCGCCGCGGTCGTCGCCGCGTTCGTCGCGTTCTGCGGGCTGCTGGCCTGGAACCGGCGCCGTCGCGCGCCGGCGGTTGCCGTCGCGACGACGACGGACGATGCCGTGCTCGTGGCCTATGCGAGCCAGACCGGCACGGCCGAGGACCTCGCGCGGCGCACCTGGCATTCGCTCGCCGACGCGGGCTGCGCCGCGCGCCTCGTCGCGTTCGACGCACTCGATGCCGCGGCGCTGCGCGGCTGCCGCCGCGCGTTGTTCGTGGTCAGCACGACCGGCGAGGGCGATCCGCCGGACATGGCCGCGGGCTTCGTGCGCCGCCTGCTCGTGCAGTCGCTGCCGCTGCCGGAGCTGCGTTACGGCGTGCTCGCGCTCGGCGACAGCGAGTACGCGAACTTCTGCGGCTTCGGCCGCCGCCTCGACGCGTGGCTGCGCCAGCAGGGGGCTCAGGCATTGTTCGATCGCATCGACGTGGACAATGCCGATCCGGGAACCTTGCGTCATTGGCAGCATCAGGTCGGCGTGATCGCCGGCAGCACCGATGCGCCGGACTGGTCGCCGCCGCGCTACTCGCGCTGGCGTCTGGTTGCGCGGCGCCTGCTCAATCCGGGCAGCGTCGGCGGCGCCTGCTATCTGCTGCGTCTGCAGGCGCCCGACGGCGAGACGCCGGACTGGCAGGCCGGCGACGTCGCCGAGATCGGTCCGCGCCATGCGGCCGATGCGGTCGACGCGCTGCTCGCCCGCTGTGCGATCGACGGCGAGCGCCGCAGCGCCGGCGGCGAACGCCTGGCCGACGCGCTCGCACGGCGGCAATGGCCCGAGCTCTGGCCCGGGCCCGGCATCGACGCCGACGCCTGGCTCGAGACCCTGCCGCCGCTGGCGCATCGCGAATATTCCATCGCATCGATTCCGGCCGACGGCGCCGTCGAGTTGCTCGTGCGCCAGTGGCGCCGCGACGACGGCAGCCTCGGTCTCGGTTCGGGCTGGCTCACGGCACACGCGGCGATCGGCGATGCGGTCGAGCTGCGCTTGCGCCGCAACCGCCAGTTCCACGCGCCGGCCGCCGGGGTTCCGCTGATTCTCGTCGGCAACGGCACCGGCATCGCCGGCCTGCGCGCGCTGCTCAAGGAACGCGCTGCAGCCGGCGTTGCGCGCAACTGGCTGCTGTTCGGCGAGCGCCGGCGCGAACAGGACTTCTTCTTCGCCGACGACATCGCGGCATGGCAGCGCAGCGGCGTGCTCGAACGCGTCGATTTGGCGTTCTCGCGCGATCAGGCCGAACGCGTCTACGTGCAGCAGCGCCTGCGCGAAGCCGCCGGCGCGCTGCGCGTCTGGGTCGCCGCCGGCGCCTGCGTCTACGTCTGCGGCAGCCTGCAGGGCATGGCGCCGGCCGTCGACGAGGAACTACGCGCCGCGCTCGGCGCCGACACGGTCGACGCGCTGATCGAGGCCGGCCGCTACCGGCGCGACGTGTACTGACCAGAGCCTGTCTGCGGCGGGTGCGGGGCAGGGAAGTGCCCGTGTCAGATCTGTCCACCCGGCCCGGCCGGCGTGCGGGTTCCGACTACGCCGGTCGCATCGCTGTGCCGGTAAATACGCCTGCGACAATTATTGCGAATCATTCTTGTTTACTGTTAATCTTCCGTCGATCGCTGGCCGTCGGCGCTTCCGCGCACCGGTGGCTCGCCAGGGGAATCCGATTCCGCCACGCCTACGCGATACCGCCGGCGCGCCGCTATGTGCGAGCCGAATCCTCTTGCTCAGTCAAAAGAACCAGGGACGCCTCATGTCGAATCCTTCCCGCTACATCCGTTCCGCCGCCGCCACGCCGCCGCGCCTGCTGACGACCGCCCTGGGCCTGGCGCTGGTCTCGGCCGCCGCCCCGGCGCTGGCCGACGCGGCCGACGCTTCC
>NZ_JANFVR010000543.1 GCF_024609805.1 Tahibacter caeni
CGGGCCGCGATCGTCTCGGCCGACTCCGGTTCGGGCGGCGCGACGACGGACGGGGGAACGGTCGGCCTCGTCGCGGCGACGGGCGGGCCGGCGCTGCCGGTGACCGGGTCGAGCGGCGGCGGCAGCGGATCCTCTGCGGGAATCGGCGCAGACGGTTTGCCGGACGGCTTGCCCGTCGGCGCGACACCGGTCGTCGTCGCGAGCACCGGGTTCTCCGGCGGCTTGACCACGACGGTCTCGGGTTCGGGCTCGGCCAGCGGATCGTGCATCAGCGCGAGGTCGATGCCGGCCAGCGCCTCGACCGGTTCGGCCAGGAAGAACAGCTTGAACAGCACCGGCGGCGCATCGTTGTGGCGCGCCGTCAGGTTGAGCCAGCGCAGGACTTCCTCCGGATCGTAGGTGTCGTACTGGGCCGGCGCGATGTCCTCGCGCGGCAGGCTCAGGAGCTTGATCTCGCCGCCGCCGCGCAGCAGCTCGCGATAGATCTCGACCACGCCCTCGGCCGGCACGATGTGCGATGCCTTGAGCCGGTCCTGCACGCTGGCGATGTGCCGGTCGACGAAACCGTCGACGTCCAGTCCGGTCTCGCGCGCGCAGAACTCGTTGCGCCGGCGCAGGAAGCCGTTGTCGCGATAGCTGAAGTCGGCCGAGGCGATGCGCAGCGCGTCGCGTGCGGCGGCGCTGTCGAAGATCTGCGGCTGGAGCTGAAGCAGCTCGGTGCTCAGCGCGACCTTGCCGAACGGCGGGTTGTCGAGGCGCAGGTCGGCATCCAGGCGCTGCGTCTGCGCGTCGTAGCGGTAGTCGAGATCGAGCTGCGGCGCGCGCGGCTGCATCTGCATCGCGCTGAAATTCGCCGGCGACAGCTCGTCGACCGCGCCGCAGGCGAAGGTCTCGAACGGCGCAAGGCTCTGCGCGCCGAACCACGGCGGCGTGTTGCCGGCCGCGAGCTTGCGTAGCGCCGGCAGGTTCAGATCGGTCAGACGCAGCCCCAGCTGTTCGGGCGCGCTGTTGTCGCGCGTGATCGAGCGGCGCAAGGTCCACAACACGCCCGGCGTACGCAGCCGCAGCGATGACGCGCTGAAGCCGGCGACCTCGAACCCGGCTTTGGGCCGGAACTGCACGCCGCTGAGCGTCACATCGCCGTCGAACGAACCGCTGGCGCTGGTCCAGCTCAACTCACCCCAGCGCCGCAGGCCGTCGGCGAGTGCCTGCGCCTGCTGCCCGGCCGCGAACCAGAGCGCCAGCTTGAGACCCAGCGCAAGCACAACGGCCGATAGCAGCAGGTTGCGCAGGAGCTTCCACATGTCGACGGCGGGCCTCGACCGAATGTTCGGGGTTTGACCGGAACTTAGCCCGTTAAGCCCTGGCCTACAACTGGGCTTGGTACGGGTCCGGCGACGTCGATGACGCCGGCATGACATCCTCGAAACACTGCAATTGCCGCGCTTCTCCGTACCAGGCCAGATGGCCCAGCCGCGGCGCTGCGACGGGCAACGCGCGCACCTGCCAGCCGGCCGCATCGCCGCCGTCCCCGGCGATCCAGGCAAGGCGGATCGGCGGCGCCGACAGGTCGAACTCGAGCCGGTCCAGGCCGAACGCCAGACCGCGACCGAGCGCCTTGAGCACGGCTTCTTTGGCCGTCCACAGGCGCAGGAACAGCAACTCGCGCGCGACCTCGGCCGCCTCGGCGACGGCACGCGCTTCGGCCGGGCGGAAATAACGCCGCGCCAACGCGACGAAAGGCCGCAGGCGCCCCGGCGTTTCCAGGTCGACGCCGAGCTCCACGCCGCGCGCGATCGCGAGCACGGCGGCCGCGCCGCTGTGGCTCAGATTGAACGCGAATGCGCCGTCGGCCAGCGCGGGCTTGCCGTGCGCGCCGGTCTGCAAGGCGCCGGCGCCGAGCTCGCGGCCCGCGTAGGCCGACAGGCGCCGGCGCAGCCAGCGCTGGGCGGCGCCGC
>NZ_JANFVR010000544.1 GCF_024609805.1 Tahibacter caeni
TGTCGCCGACGCGGCTCATGCGCCGCGCCGGCCCAGGGGCGGCTTCATGCGTCGGCCTGCGCCGGCGGCGGCGGCGGATCCGGCAGCTTCACGCGCTGCCGCACGTCGCGGCGCCAATAGCCGCCGCGGGTCCAGCTGGCGAAGCCCCAGCGCAGCCAGCCGACCAGCGCCGAGGCCAGCCACAGCGCCCAGGCCAGCATCGCGACCTTGTGCATCCAGATCGGCAAGGTCAGCGCGCCGGCCTGCGGCAGCAGCGCCGCATTCTGGTCGGCGAACCAGCGCAGGCTGCGCGCGCTGGACCAGTTGCCGGTGACGCTCATGTCCGGATCGCCGAGCAGGCCGGCATAGACCGCGGCGACCAGGCACAGCAGCGCCGGCACGCTGAACAGCGCGAGCGCGATCTGCACGAGGTTGAAAGACACGGTCGAGCCGGTGTTCCAGCGCTCGCGCCAGTCAAGCGCAAACAGCCAGAGCACGACGACGACGAGAGCGACCCACGAGGCCGTCGAGAAGCCGAAGCCGAGCAGCAGCCATTGCCAGAGCTTCAGCGGCGTGCGCCGCGTGCGGCTCAGCGCATAAGCCAGCAGGATCATCACGAGCAGCTCGCCCCAGTACAGCACGGCCGGCCCGACGGCCGGGCCGTGAGTGAACAGCACCCAGCGGTCAGCCGGCAGATTGAGGTTCAGTTGCAGATTGGCCGACGGCAGTCCGAGATCGAAGGCCGGCGTCTTCACGCTGACGCCGAGCTCCTGGGCCTGGCGCAGGCTGATCTTGTAGCGCTTGCTGCCGGGCGCGACCGGCAGGCTCAGTTTGCCGTCGCGCGGCCGCAGGTTGATGGGCTGACCGCCGGCCTCGACCGACAGCACTTCGGCGCCGGCCGGCAAGGTGATGCCGTGCTCGCCGCCCTGGGTGCTGCGCAGCGAGATCTCCAGGGTCGTATCGAGCGCGCGCCGGCTCGCCGCGGTCGTGACCACGACGTCGTCGATCGCGATGCTCTTGCCGGCGACGGCCTCGGGCCGCGACAGCGCGATCTGCAGCTTTTCCTCGGGCAGCGGATGGAATTCGTGCACCCACTGCTGTTCCGGCGGCGCGCGGCGCGCCTCGGGCACGCCGCTGAAGTCCGCATGCCAGGTCGGGCTCAGCACCACGCTCCAGACTTCGGCGCGCTGCTCCAGCGCCGGCGCAACCAGCTCCACCGCTTCGCGGCGCGCCAGGGTGCCGTTCCAGCTGACTTCGTTCTCGCCGGCGCCGAACGCGACGAGCGCCTGGCCGCCTTCGACCTTGACGTCCGAACTCATGACCTGCTCGCCGTCGAGCAGCGGCACGCGCACGGAGAAGCCGCCTTCGGCCGGCGCGAGACGGCGCACCGTCGTCAGCACGCGCCATTCCAGATCGAACGCGAGGCTGCGCTCGACCTGCACGTACGGCGGGAACTGCTGCGTGCCGCCGCGCGCCGACGCCGACGCCGCGGCGCGTTCGCGCGCGAGGGTGACCGTGTCGCCGAGCAGCCGGTTCTCGCTGACGCCGCCGGCCTGCCAGCCGTTGAGGTTCAGGCGCACTTCGGCCGGCGCGAGCGCGAATTTCAGCGCAACGTGGTCGGAGTCGACGATGCGGTAGCTCAGCGCGATCCGGTGCACGCCGCGCGCGAGCGCGAGCCAGTCCTGCGCCGACTGGCGCGCGACGCTGTCGGCGGCAACGCCGTCGATGCGGACTTCGCCGAGCACGCCGCCGCCGTCGACGACCGGCAGCGGCACGGCTACGCGTTCACCTGCGTGCACGTCGAGCGCGACCTGCAGCGCGTCGCCGGACAGCGCGAGTTCGGCGCGCGCGATGCGCGCGCAGGCCGGCGCGCAGGCCGGCGCTTCGGTCAGCCGCTGCTGCAACGCGTCGAGCAAGGCCTGATCCGGCAGGCTGCCGCGCGGCGCGGCCGGCTCCTGGGCGCGCAGCACCGGCGCCGG
>NZ_JANFVR010000545.1 GCF_024609805.1 Tahibacter caeni
GTCGCGGCTTCCTGCTGGCCGATCGCGCCCTGCAGCAGCGCGGCCGCGCCGGCCGCATCGCCGCGGCGCAGCAGCACGCGGGCCAGCCCGCGCAGCGCCGGCGCGCCTTCGACGTGGTTCGGCGCGAGCCGGAGTGCCACGATCGCGAGTGCGCGGCGGAAGCGCTGCTCGGCCTCGTCGAGCAGGTTGCGCTCGAACGCGACCTCGCCGAAGTTGATCAGCGGCGGCACGACACGCAGGCTGTCGCTGCCGAACTGGTTCTCGAGCAGGCTCAGGTTCTGGCCCAGCGCCGCGTCGGCCTCGTCGTAATGCCCGAGCTCGTAGGCCAGCGAGCCGAAGTTGCCGAGCAGCGCCGCGTAGCTGCCCGAGGCGACGAGCGCCGGATCCTTGGCCGCGGTCTGCGCCGCTTCGCGCGAATAGTTCAGCGCGAGCTCGCGGTCGCCGAGCTGGCGTTCGGCTTCGGCCAGATGGCCCAGGGTCATCGCGAGTTCGCGCAGAGAAGGCTGCGCCTGCGTGCGCAGGCGTTCGAGCTCGGGCCGCATGAGATCGCGCACGGCGGTGAACTCGCCGCGCGAGATCAGGCTTTCGCTGAGCACGCCGACGAGGCGGCGCCGGAAACCGTTGTCCGGCACGCCGAGGCCTTCGGCCTCGCTCATGCCCTGGCGCGCGAGCGCGACGGCGACGTCGTAGTGGCCGAGGCGGTCCTCGAACAGCGCGTGGAAATAGATCGCGCGCAGGCGCCGCACGCGTTCGAGCATGCCGTGCGGCGTGCGCAGCAGGTTCTCGGCTTCGGCGGCCAGCGCCGTGCCCTGGGCGTAGTCGCCGAACAGGCCGCGGATCTGCCCGCCGAGCGCGAGTACGTAGGCCTGCTCGGCCGGGCTGATGCGGCCCTCGCCGTTGCGCAGCAGATCCAGCGCCTCGTCGACGGCGGCGACGGCCGCGTCTCGGTCGCGCGCCTGGAACGCGCGCTGCGCGCGCCACATCGACAGGGTCGCGAGCGAACGCGCACGTGGACTCCCGGCGCTGCGCCGGCGCTGCAGCTCCTCGGCCCACGGCGTCCATTCGGCTTCGCTGAAATCGGGCGGGCTTTCGAGCGCGAGATTGAACAGCAGCGCGACCGCGGCGTCGTGCTCGCGCGGATCGGCCAGCGCCACCGCGCCGCGGGCCTTGGCTTCAGCCCAGTTCTCGGCCGGGATCAGCGCCTCGATGTCGGCGAGCACGCCGGCCTGCAGCAGCGGCGCGACGGCCAGGGCGAGCAGCAGGACGATCCAGCGGAAACGGCGGCGCGGCATGCGGAGATCCTTGCGGGCGGGCACGCGCCTCCGCAGCGACGGCCGCAGCGGTACGGCGGTGAATGCGCGGATCTTCGCCTATCGGCGCGTATGGGGAAACACGAAGCGTTCACAGCGCAGTGCCGGGCGCGCCTCGTCGCAGCCGATCCGGCGCAGCAGGTCGGAAAGCCCCTGCCCCGGCACCGCGTCCGGCGCCTGCACCGCGGCGAGCCGTCCGACGCCGCGCGCGACCAGCGCCGTCTCGGGCGCGACGGCGCGGCGCCACTGCGCGATCGTGTCCTCGACGCGCAACAGCGGCTCGTCGGCGGCGATCACGACGAAGGTGTCGGTCAGCGCCTCGCGATCGACCTGCCAGCTCAGCGCGGCCACGCCGTCGTGGCCCGGCAGCTGCCAGCGCGTGCCGGGCTGCAGCGGATTGGCCGGCGCGAGGCCGGGCAGCGGGAACAGCACCGTGGGCTCGGCCGAGCCGTCATCGTTGAACACGTAGACCCAGGTCGGCTGGGCCGCAGCGATCTCCAGGCGCAGGCGGTCGCCGACCGCGATCGGCGTGCCGTCGGCCAGGCGCTCGCGATGGCCGGCTTCGTCGCGGAAGAACGCGCCGTCGACGACGAACGGCGCGGCCGGCAGCAGGCGCCAGACCGCCACGGCCGCGAGCGCGGCGACGCA
>NZ_JANFVR010000546.1 GCF_024609805.1 Tahibacter caeni
GGAAGCCGCCGACCGCGCCCGCGTCGCTGCCGTCGCGGTGCAGCCACCAGAGCCCGTCGGCGGCCGGCGCCGTGCCGGCCGCGTAACGCCCCAGCAGCAGCACGCGGCTCTCGTCGGCCGAGACCGCGAAGTTGCGTATCTCCTCGGCCTGCAGCGGCAAGGTTTCCGGGTTGCGGCCCGCAGGCCTCGCGCGGATCTGTCCGTCCTGCAGGTAGTAGGCGGTCAGCCCCTGCGCCGACCATTGCGCGAGGCTCGTGCCGCTCGCGACGGTTTCCTGCTGCCCGCTGCGCAGATCGACGACGCGCAAGACGCTGCCGTTGTCGAGCAGATGCCACCCGTCGGCGGCGATCTGCAGCCAGGAATACAGGTAGGTATTGTTCGCCGGATAGTCGGTGTAGCCGGCGAGCGCGGCGGCCGTCGCCGTCGCGCTCACGCTGCCGTCGCGCTGCACCTGCACGACGCTGCCGGGTTCGGCGCGGCCGCAGACGAGGCTGTTGTCGTCGGTCACGTGCAGACGGCCGTCGCCGGCCACCGGATAGGTCAGCAGCGGCGGGGCCGGCGGCTGCAGATCGCGCGGCACGCCGCTGACCGGCGCGCTCGCGCCGCTGCGGTTGCCGGCCACGTCGACGGCTTCGACCGTGTAGTAGTAGCGCGTGCCGTCGACGAGCGGCGCGTCGCTGAAGCTCGTCGCGGCCGGCGTCGCAATCTCGCTGTACGGACCGTCGGCCGCGGCCGCGCGGCGCAGCAGATAGCGCACGGGCGCGCTGCCGGCGCCGGCGCTCCAGCCGAGGGCGAGACTGCGACCCTGCGGCGGCGCGACCACGGTCAGCGCCGTCGGCACGCCGGGGCCGCTGCCGCTGACCGTGAGGTTCACGCGGTTGGACGGCAGGCTTGCATTGTCGAACGCATCGTAGGCGACGACCTCGTAGGCATGACTGCCGAGCGCGAGGTTCGCGTCGACGTGGCGGCGTTCGCCCGCGGCGGCGACTTCGGCGATCGGCACGCCGTTGCGCGTCAGCACGTAGCGCGCGACGTCGGCCGCATTGCTCGCGGTCCAGGTCAGGGTCGCCGTCGCGTCCTGCAACGCGCCGCTGAGCACGACCGCATCGGGCGGCGTCGTGTCGCCGATGCCGACGTCGGCCGGCGCCGACCAGGCGCTTTGCTGCGCGGCCGTGTTGACCGCAGCGACGCGATAGCCGTGCGTGCCGTCGAGCACGGTCTGTTGCAGGGCCGTTGCGCTCTGCAGATGCCAGGTGCGCACGCGCACCTCGGCCAGGCGCAGTTGCGCATAGCCGCCGGCCGCATCGGGCGCGCGCACGACCAGGCGCAGCCGGTCGCTGCGGTAGGCCTGCGGCAAGGTCAGCGTGTAGGCGGCGGCGCTCGTGCGGCGCAGCTGCGTCAGGCGCAGCCAGTCGCCGTATTCGCTGCGCGCGTAGACGTCGACGTTGCCGGTCGCGGTTTCCGCGTCGCTCCAGTCGAGGTCGAGCGCGGAGACGATCTGCAGGTTGCCGAGTGCGATCTCCAGCGCCGGATCGGTGTCGCCGTTCTGGGCCAGCGGTTCGAACGTCGCCGCCAGATCCCAGGCCGTCGCCGTGTCGCCGTCGACGACGTACGCGGCGTCGCAGCAGGCGTCCGAGCTCGCGACCAGACCGTCCGCGACGTCGTCGGCCTGCACGTAGCCGCCGTTGCGCTGCACGCGATAGCCGAGCAGGTCGCTTTCCGTGTTCGCGTTCCAGGTCAGATCGACGACGTGACCGACTGCAGCGGCCTGCAGTCCGGCCGGCGCGGCCGGCGCGCTCGCGCGGCGCACGCCGGCCGTCGCGCGGCGCGAACGGTCGCCGTCGGCGCTGGTCACGCGCACGTGGAAGACGTTGCTGCCCGCGGCGAGCGCGAGCGCCTCGATGCGGAAGCGGCCGTC
>NZ_JANFVR010000547.1 GCF_024609805.1 Tahibacter caeni
CGGCGCAGCCGCGGCCGGTGGCGCGGCGATCAGCGCGGCGATGTCGGCGATGCCGGCGACGGGCCGCGGCGGCGCGAACGACGTGAACAGCACGCCGGGCACGGCCGCCGGCGCGATGCAGTGGTCGCCGCTCCAGAACTGGCGGTTGTCTTCGACGAGTGCGGCCGGTATCGCGCCGAGCGAGGTCTGCCACGAGGCGCGATAGCCCGGCGCGTAGCCGACCTGCAGGTCCGGCGCGGTGTCGCGCTGGGCCGCGGAGTAGATCGCATCGGCGTCGGACACCTCGAGCACGACCGCAGCCTGGTCGGCCGGATCGCGCAGCGCGGTCAGCGCGGCGGCGAGCTCCTGCTCGAGCGCAGCCGCGTCGGCCTCGGCGACGATGCCCTGCGGCTCGCGTCCGCGGCGGTTCACGTAGATGCCGTTGAGACCGAGCGCATAGGCGCGCGTCTTCGACCAGTCGACCGCGGCGAACAGCGGCGCGGCCGGATCGGCGCCGGGCTTCAAGGTCATGTAGCCCTGTTCGACGAGCCAGCGGTTCAGATGCACGGCGCGCCGGAACGCGGCGAAGCCGTGATCCGACAGCACGATCAGGCGGTCCCCGGGACCGAGCCGGCGCACGATTTCGCCGAGCACGCGGTCGGCTTCGCGATAGATCGCGGGGATCGCCGCGCGCGCGATCTCGCTGCTCGTCGCGTGCAGCGGATGCGCCGGGTCCAGGCCGCGCCAGAACATGTGGCTGACCCGGTCGGTCTGCACGAACACTTCGATGACGAGCTCGCTGTCGCGGCGGTCCAGTGCGTCGTAGAGCATGGCCTCGCCTTCGCGCAGGGTCGTGGCGACCATGTCCAGCCAGGCCTGTTCGCCGAGGTGGCCCTGGTTCAGCGCCCAGGTTTCCTCGGGCATGCCCAGGGTGTGATAGGTGCCGATGCGCTGCTGCAGCTCGGCGGCATAGGCCGGCGGCGAGGAGATCGGCAGCGCCGGATCGGCCGGATCGGCCTGCAGCGGCGCCAGATACAGCAGCGGCCGCGGAAAGCCTTCGACGAGATAGGCCCGCGTCATGCCGCTCACCGAACCGAGCAGGCCGGCGCTGTAGCGCAGCCGTATCCAGTCCGACCATCGGCCGACGGCGAGCGTCGTCGTGGTCGTGCCCAGGGCGAGCTGCGCGCCCGCGCTGCTGGCCATCAGCCGCAGCGGCAACTGCAGTGCGGCGTTGCTGCTGCTCCAGGGATCGGCCGGGCCGTCGAGATGGGTCTGCACCGCGCCGTCCTCGCCGATCGGCGCGGTCAGCACGCGGCCGCCGTTCTCGGCGTTCGGCTGCGGTCGCGTCGCGACCAGGGTATAGGTGCCCTGCGTGCCGAGCAGGTCGGGCACGCCCATGCCGGCGATCATCCGGTGCACCGGATCGGGCGGGTAGGTCACCGGCACGCGCAGCACGGTCGCGCGCGCGCCGCGGGCTTCGGCCGCGAGCCAGAGCGGTTCGCCGCGGCGCCGGTTGCGCAGCTGCGGCTCGCCGAAGTTCAGCTTCATGCCGAGCAGTTCGACCGGCTCGGGCGCGGCGAGCTCGGCGATGCTGAAGTCGGGTTCGTAGCTGCCGGGTTTGCGGCGCAGGAAATCGAAGATGCCGTGCTCGCCGGGATCGGTGCCCGTCGCGAAACTGGCCCAGGCCACCGGCGACTGCGGCGGATTGCTCGTCGCGAGACGCTGGTAATGGCCGTGCTCGCGCAGCGCGGCGAAGTGCGGCAGGCTGCCGTCGGCCATCCAGCGTTCGGTCAATGCCGGATCGAGGCCGTCGAAGCCGATGACGATCGTGCGTTGCGCCGCCGGGGCGCGCGGCGCTTCGCCGCGGCAGCCGGCGAGCGCGGCGCACAGGCAGAGCGCGACAAGCAGTGCGGCGCGCGGACCGACCCCGCTCATGCGTCGCGGTCGGAGGCCGCCGGTG
>NZ_JANFVR010000548.1 GCF_024609805.1 Tahibacter caeni
GCCCGCCGCGGCGCCGCGCGCCACGGCGCCGCCCTCCTCCGGCGCGCTGTCGCGCCGCGCGCTGCGCAGGATCTGACCATGGCGCTCGCGGACTCCGGCAGGGCGATCGGCGCGGTCAGCCGCCTGTTGCGCGATCATCTGATCCGGCGCGGCTTCGAGGTCGCGATCGGCAAGCCCGAGAACGAGGACAGCGTCAACGACGACCCCAAGCTCAACCTGTTCCTGTACGAGACTGCGTTCGATCCGCACCTGCGCAACCAGCCGCTGCGCGACGGCGAGACGCCGCCGCTGTGGCTCGTGCTGAAGTTCCTGCTCACCGCGTTCGCCGCCGGCAAGAACAGCGACACCGAAGGCGCGCACGACCTGCTCGGCCGCGGCCTGTCCGCGCTGCACGAGCTGCACTACCTGCCGCTCGATCCGCTCGTGCCGGCCGACGTGCGCCTCGCGCTCGAGCACAATCCCGAGCCGCTCAAACTCACGTTCGACGAGTCCAACGCCGAGCTCGTGTCGAAGGTCATGCAGGGCGCCGAGGAACGCTATCGCCTGTCGGTCGCGTTCCAGGTGCGGCCCGTGCTGATCGTTCCGGGCAACCTGCCGCGCGGCGCGCTGCTCGTCGGCGTCGACTACACCACGGCGCCGGAAACCGTGATCGGCCGCGACGGCGTGCAGCTCGGCGTGATTCCGACGCTCGGCGCGCGCCTCGCGCGCCTGGAACCGGACCGCTTCGAACCCGGCGCGGCGCTGACCCTGTTCGGCGACGACCTGTCGGGCGACCTGGAAGTCCTGCTCGGCGACGTGCGGCTGACCGTACTGCAGGCCGCACCCGACCGCCTGACGGTCACGGCCGAAGGCAGCCCGGGCACGCCGGTCGCGTCCGGCGCCACGCTGTCGGCCGGCGAACTGCCGCTGCTCGTGCGCCGGCGCCTGTCGCCGACGCGCACGCGCTCGTCGAACCTCCTCGTCGCACGGCTGCTGCCGACGGTCACGAACGTCGCGCTCGCCGGCGCGAACCTCGACGTCACGGGAACCCTGCTCGGCACGGCGGACGACGACGTCGTCGCGCTGCTGTGCCGCGAAAGCGACGGCGCGTCGGTGCGGCTGTTCGACACCTTCGTCCATGCCGCCGACCAGAAGACCCTGACCGTCACGAACGCGGTGTCCGGCCTCGCGGCCGGCGCCTACCGGCTGCTGCTGCGCGTCAACAACCAGCAGGCGCGGTCGAGCCCGCGCGTGGTGCTGCCGTGAGCGCCGCCGTGCTCGACGTCGCGCCGGTCGCCTTCACGCCGGGCCTGCACGCGCAGGATGCGCTCGCGCGTCACTGGCTCGCGCAGACGACGTTGCGCCTGCGCCGTGAAGTCGCCTGGCTCTGGCGCGAACGCGAGCTGCAGGGCATCGAAGGCACGCCGGGCGCGCTGCCGCCGACGATCGACCGCGCGCTCGCCGTACTCGATCTGGAGCGCTACGACCGCGACAAGCGCGCGTTCTTCGAGCGCGACGTCGCCGCGCGCTATCTGAGCGAACGCCTTGCCGCCGCGCCGCCGGCCGGGTCGGACGGCGGCTTCGGCCGCGTCGTCCGCGTATTGGAGCTGTCGGACGTGGAGTGCTTCGTGCTCGGGCTCGCGCTGCTCGCCGCGGTCGACGGCGCGGCCATGCACGTCATCGCGAGCTGCGCGAACGATGCGGCGCGCACCCTGCCGACGCTCGCGCTCGCGCAGCGCCTCTGGGACGAGCCCGACGCGCTGCTGCGCGCGTTCGATCCGGCGCATCCGCTGTTCCGCTGCGGTCTGCTCGCGATTCCCGACGCCGGCCATTTCTGGCAGGCGCCGCTGCTGGTGCCGCCGCTCGTCGCGCGCGAGCTCGTGCACTGCGACGCGGCCTTGCCGCCCGCGCTCGTGGCCATCGCGCCCGCCGCGGCGGAGCCGGCCGCGGCC
>NZ_JANFVR010000549.1 GCF_024609805.1 Tahibacter caeni
GGGCCGCTGCGCGTCGGCGGCGAGCGCACGCTCGCGACGAAGCCGTTGCCGTCGCGGCGGCCGCTGACCGCGATCGTCGATGCATTCAGGGTCAGCACGCGCTCGCCGTCGCCGAAGCGCGAGGCCAGCGCCGCGCCGAGCGCGATGGTGGCGTGGCCGCAGAACGGCACTTCGGTCTGCGGCGAGAAATAGCGCACGCGCCAACCCTGCTCGTGCGGCGCGGCGAACGCGGTTTCGGAAAAACCGACCTCGGCGGCGATGCGCTGCATCGCCTCCGCCTCGGGCAGGGCATCGCCGAGCCAGACCCCGGCCGGATTGCCGCCTTCCCCGCCATCGGCGAACGCCGCCAGACGCAGCAGTTGCATGGTCATCTCCCGAAATTGATCGAAGCCGGCACGATCCGTTGCCGCGAACGCGAGTACAAGCGGAACCATCGACGATCCCGCACGACACGCGCAGCACTGCAACAGCGGGCGCTGCCGCCGAACTCACCGCGCCGCGCAGTGTCCGACGTCGGCGCGGTGCG
The DNA here is from genome assembly GCF_024609805.1 of Tahibacter caeni. Taxonomy (GTDB): domain Bacteria; phylum Pseudomonadota; class Gammaproteobacteria; order Xanthomonadales; family Rhodanobacteraceae; genus Tahibacter; species Tahibacter caeni. The sequence continues at coordinate 527 of NZ_JANFVR010000549.1, forward strand.
ACCTCGCCAGCCGTCTGCGCGCTTGGCATCATCGGCAGGATCGAAGGCCGGAATCTTCGCATGAGCACACCCCAAGGCCGCAGCGTCTGGCTGCTCGCGCTCTGCTTCGCCGCCGGCATTGCCGGCGGCCATGCGCTCGCGCGCTGGACGGCCGCGACCGGCACGGCCGCAACGGTCGCCGAACCGAAGGCCGCGGCGACGATCGAACCCGAGGTCGAATCCGCGGGAGCCGCGGCGGCGCCGGCGACCAGCGCCACCACGAAGCCGGCGTCGGTCGCATTGCCGCTGCCGCCGCGCGAGCAACCGATAACCGATTACTACGAAACGCTCGCCGGCCGCGCGGCCGCCGGCGATGCCGCCGCGGCGCGCCGGCTCGCCGACGATCTCTACGAATGTTCGACGCGCGAGCGCCAGCTCGACATGGCCGAGCGCCTGCTCGATCGCGGCAGCCGCCGTCCGCGACGCGAGCCGCCGCCGGGCGTGCCGCCGCTGTCCGACGCCGACATGGCCGACCGTCAGCTGCAGGCCGCCGAGCGCTTCGTCGCGAACGCCGTCGAGGCCGAAAAACGTTGCAACGGCGTCGACACCGCACGGATGGCCGAAACCGCCGAATGGATACGCAAGGCCGCGATCGCCGGCGACGCCGAGGCCAAGCTCTGCTACGCGATCGCACCGAACGAATGGAACCGCGACGTGCTGTCGCCGCAGTGGGTGGACTGGACCGAGCGCTGGAACGGCGAGGCGACCGGCTTCGTGCGCGAGGCATTCGAAGCCGGGCTGCCCGAGGCCGCCGCGGTGCTGTCGAACATGTACACAGCCTGGCAGCCGCGCGACGCGCGCCCATGGAGCGGCCGCCTCGGCGACGATCCGTACTGGGCCTACGCCTACGGCCTCGTCGCTCAGCAGACCTTGTCGCCGGCCCTGGGCACGCGCTGGTCGGAAATCCTGCGCAGCCAGGCCGCGCGGCTCGATGCCGGCCAGATCGCGCAGGCCCAGGCCTGGGCGGCGGCCGCTCGCAGCCGCATACACTTCCAGGCGCCGGCCAGCGGACCTGCACCCGACAACTCGCTTTGCGGCAACGTGCGCCGCGCCGGAGCCCGCTGATGCGCCGCTGGTCCGCCCCGATCGCCGCCCTCATCGCCGCCGTGCTCGGCCTCGCCTGCGGCTACGGCTACACGCGCTATCGCGGGGACGCGCCCGTGCGGAACGGAACGACGCCCGGCGTCGCGACGACGACCGGCGAAAGCGCCGTCGCACGCACGACCGCGGCGCAGCGCACGCCGCGGCGCAGCGTCGACAGCGCCGCCTCGACGCATCCGCTGCGCGCGCGCGCGGCCGGGCTGCCGCCACCCGCACGACC
>NZ_JANFVR010000055.1 GCF_024609805.1 Tahibacter caeni
CCGCGGCAGCAGGCCGATCGCCCGCCGGCGCAGCGAGTCCGCGCGCGCGGCGAACGAGCCCGGCGCCGGCGGAGCGGCCGGCTTGCCGAGATCGGGCAGCAGCTTGTAGCCGAGGTACGGAATGAAGATCACCGCGGCGATCCAGGAAATGATCAGCGCGATCGTGACCACCTGGAAGATCGAGCGCGTGTATTCGCCGGTGCCGGACTTGGCCGTCGCGATCGGCAGGAAGCCTGCGGCGGTGACCAGGGTGCCGGTCAGCATCGGAAATGCCGTCGAGGTATAGGCGAAGGCCGCCGCGCGCACGCGGTCGTATCCTTGCTCCATTTTCACGGCCATCATCTCGACCGCGATGATCGCGTCGTCGACGAGCAGGCCCAGGGCGAGCACGAGCGCGCCGAGTGAGATCTTGTGCAGGTCGATGCCGAAGTAGCGCATCGCCGCGAACGTCATCGCAAGCACCAGCGGAATCGACAGGGCGACGACGAGGCCGGTGCGGAAGCCCAGCGAGAAGAAGCTGACCAGCAGCACGATGATGACGGCCTCGGCCAGCGTGCGCACGAACTCGTTGACCGAACGCTGCACCGCATGCGGCTGGTCGGCGACGCGCGCGAGCTCCAGGCCGGCCGGCAGCGACAGTTCCAGCTGCTTCGTCGCCGCATCCAGGTCGCGGCCGAGCTGGATGATGTCGCCGCCCTTCTTCATGGACACGGCGATACCGAGGCCGTCCTTGCCCATGAAGCGCATGCGCGGCTGCGGCGGGTCGGCATAGCCGCGCTTGACCTCGGCCACGTCGCTGAGGCGGAACAGGCGGCCGTTGGCGCGGATCGCGATGTCGCCGATGGCCTTCTCCGAATCGAACGCACCGGACGTGCGCATGTAGATGCGGTCGGACGCGGTCTCGAAGCTGCCGGCCGGCGTGATCGCGTTCTGCGCTTCGAGCGTGGCCTGTACCTGCGCGAAGCTGACGCCGAGCGTCGCGAGCTTGGCGTTGGATACTTCGATGTAGACCTTTTCGTCCTGCAGGCCGATCAGGTCGACCTTGGCCACGTTAGGCACGCGCAGCAGGGCGAGCTTGATGCGTTCGGCGTAGTCCTTGAGCAGCGCGTAGGAAAAGCCGTCGCCGGTCAGCGCATAGATGTTGCCGAAGGTGTCGCCGAATTCGTCGTTGAAGAACGGTCCCTGCGCGCCGGGTGGCAGAGTGTGGCGGATGTCGCCGACTTTCTTGCGCACCTGGTACCAGAGGTCGGGCACGTAGCGGGAGTCGAGCGAGTCCTTGGCCATCACGATGATCTGCGACTCGCCCGGACGCGCGTAGCTGCGCAGGAATTCCAGGTCCGGCAGTTCCTGCAGCTTCTTCTCGATGCGTTCGGTGATCTGCTCGTTGATCTCCGCGGCCGTCGCGCCGGGCCATGTCGTGTGGATGACCATGGCCTTGAACGTGAACGGCGGATCTTCCGACTGGCCCAGCGAGCGGTAGGACAGGATGCCGATCAGCGCGAGCACCACGATGAAGTAGCGCACGACGGACTGGTTCTTCAGCGCCCACTCGGACAGGTTGAATTGGCTCATTGGCGTGCTTGCGGCGAGTGTCGACGGACGCCGGAGCCGTTCCGGAATCCTCGAGCATTAATCGGACGGGGTCGCGCGGCGATCCTGGGACGTGACCACGAAGAAGGTGCCCGGACCGCCGCTGTGCCGTGGGGAGGGGAGGGAGCGGCAGAGCGGCGATCGGGCGGGGAGTGCGACGCGCTTACAAGGTCAGCGGCTTGTTGCTGTGATCGACCGGATTGACGGCCTGGCCTTCGCGCAGTTTGTGCACGCCGGCTGCGATGATCCAGTCCTGCGTGTCGACGCCGTCCATGAGCACGACACCCTGCTCGCGATAGGCGCTGACCGTGACGGGCTTCAGATGCACCTGGCGGGTCTTGGGATCGAGCACCCAGACCGCCGGCTTGCCGTCCTTTTCATACAGCGCCGCCAGCGGCACGACGTGTGCGGCGTCGCTTTCAGCGCCGGCGAAGAACACGCGCGCGGTCTGGCCGAGCTTGGCCTGGCCCGCGTCCTCGCCGAGCGTGACGCGGACGCGGTAGGTGCGCGTGGTCGCGTCGGCCTCGGGCGCGATCTCGCGCAGTACGCCGGCCAGATGCTTGCCGGACTCGGCCCAGAGCTCGATCGTCGCGGCCTGGTCCTTGTGGTAGTCGGCGATGCGGCTCTCGGGCACGCTGATCTCCACTTCGCGCTCGCCGTCGCGGGCCAGGGTCGCGATGGTCTGGCCCGGTGCGACGACCTGGCCGGCTTCGGCGACGATGGACGTGATGATGCCGTCCTGGTCGGCGCGCAGCTCGCTGTAGCCGGCCTGGTTCTGCGCGACGTTCAGCGCGGCGCGCGCTTCGGTGGCGCGCGCGGTCGCCGCCTTCAGACGGTTGTCGACGGCGTCGAACTGGGTTTCGCTGACGAAATTCTTGCCGCGCAGCGCTTCGTAGCGCGCACGTTCGGAGCGGGCCGTCGCCAGGTCGGCTTCGGCCGCGGCCAGCGAGGCCTGGGCGCTGCTGGCCTGCAGATGGAGATCCTGGGGATCGAGCTCGGCGATCAGGTCGCCGGCCTTGACGTGGGCGCCGACGTCGACGCGGCGCTGGCGGATCTTGCCGCCGACGCGGAAACCCAGGGCGCTTTCATAACGGGCCTTGACGTCACCACTATAGAGGGTGCCTGCTTCGGCGGCGGCCAACTGCGGGCGGGCGACGATAGCCGGACGAATGGGCTCCTGCACTTCGGCGCGCGAATTGCAGCCGGAAACGAGGACGAGCGTGGGCAGGATCAGAACCAGGCCGAGTCCCAGACGGCGCAATCGGTTCGACAGGCTGGGGGCGACGGGGGCGCGCATTGTTACAATCCTCGGAAGAAGATAGCGGACGGGTTTACCTGAACTGCCCGGTACAGTATCATTACTAAACTGCACTGTCTAGTAATTCATTGGCCATGTCATCTGTGATGAAACAGGCTGCTCCAGGGCGGCCCAAAGATCTCGAAAAGCGCGCGGCTATCCTCGAAGCCGGGAAGCGGCTGTTTCCGCGCCAGGGTTTCGACGGCACCAGCATGGACGCGATTGCGGCCGAAGCCGGCGTTTCCAAGTTGACCGTCTACAGCCACTTCACCGACAAGGAAACCTTGTTCAAGTCGGTGATCGAGGCCAAGTGTGAGGAGCAGCTGCCGTCGGCGCTGTTCCTGGCCGACCTGTCGGGGCCGATCCGCGGCCAGCTGCTGACGATCGCCCGCGCGTTCTTCGCTCTGATAACGAGTGAAGAGTCGATTTCCCTTCATCGCATGATGACGTCGCAGGCGCAGCCGACGAAGCTGGCCCAGTTGTTCTGGGAAGCGGGTCCGAAGCGGCTGCAGGCGGCGTTCGAGGCGTTTCTCCAGGCCGAGGTCGATGCCGGCCAGCTCGAGATCCCGCAGGTCTGGCGCGCGACGTCGCAGTTCTTCTGTCTGCTCAAGGGCGAGTTGCACGCACGCATGATGTGCGGCTGCTCCGAGCCGTTCTGCGAGAACGCCGTCGAGGACCACATCAATGCGACGGTCGACCTGTTCCTGCGCGCCTACGCCCCGGACCGCGGCCAGGCTTGAGTTCCGGCGCGGTACCGGCCGCGCTCGCCGTGCGCCCCCGCTTCGTGCTTGAATGCGCGCCTGAAGCGGGGGTGCCCGGTCCGGGCTGAGAGAGTCCCTTCGTACCTGACCCGGGTCATGCCGGCGTAGGAAGCTTCGCTGCGGCGCCGTGGGCGGTGCCGTGCGCCGCCGCTTCGTCCCCCGACCTTTGAGGACGATGCCGATGAATGCGCTGCCTTCTGACCTGGTGCGTCAGACCCAGGAACTCTCCGAACAGGTGACGCGGCCGATTCCCGGTTCGCGCAAGATCCATGTTACCGGCAGCCGCGAAGACCTGCGCGTGCCGCTGCGCGAAATCGCGCTGGCCGACACGCCGCTGGTGTTCGGCGCCGAGAAGAACGCGCCGGTGACGGTCTACGACACCTCCGGACCGTATACCGATCCCGATTACCGCGTCGATCTCAGCGCCGGCCTGCCGCCGCTGCGCGCCGCCTGGATCGCCGAGCGCGGCGACGTCGAGCAGTTGGCCGGCCTGTCGTCGGAGTTCGGCCGCAAGCGCGAGGCCGACCGCCGTCTCGACGCCGTGCGCTTTCCGAACCTGCGCCGGCCGCTGCGCGCGAAGTCCGGCGCCAACGTGACGCAGATGCACTATGCGCGCCGCGGCATCGTCACGCCGGAAATGGAATACATTGCGCTGCGCGAGAACCAGCGCGTCGAAGCGCTCGAGGCGCATCTGCGCGTGCAGCACCCGGGCGAGAGCTTCGGCGCGGCGTTGCCCCGGCTCATCACGCCCGAGTTCGTGCGCGACGAAGTCGCACGCGGCCGCGCGATCATTCCGAACAACATCAACCACCCCGAATCCGAGCCGATGATCATCGGTCGCAACTTCCTGACCAAGATCAACGCCAACATCGGCAATTCCGCGGTGACCTCGTCGATCGCCGAGGAAGTCGAGAAGATGGTCTGGTCGATCCGCTGGGGCGGCGACACGGTCATGGATCTGTCCACTGGCAAGCACATCCACGAGACGCGCGAATGGATTTTGCGCAATTCGCCGGTGCCGATCGGCACGGTGCCGATCTACCAGGCGCTGGAGAAGGTCGACGGCAGGGCCGAGGAGCTGACCTGGGAGATCTTCCGCGACACCCTGATCGAGCAGGCCGAGCAAGGCGTCGACTATTTCACGATCCACGCCGGCGTGCGCCTCGCGCACATTCCGCTGACCGCCAGGCGCGTGACCGGCATCGTCAGCCGCGGCGGCTCGATACTCGCGAAATGGTGCCTGGCCCATCACCGCGAGAATTTCCTCTATGCGCATTTCGAGGAAATCTGCGAAATCATGAACGCCTACGACGTGGCGTTCTCGCTCGGCGACGGCCTGCGTCCCGGCTCCATCGCCGACGCGAACGATGCCGCGCAGTTCGCCGAGCTCGACACCTTGGGCGAGCTCACCCACGTCGCCTGGAAGCACGACGTGCAGACCATGATCGAGGGCCCGGGCCACGTGCCCATGCAGCTGATCAAGGAAAACATGGAGCGCCAGCTGCGCGTCTGCAGCGAAGCGCCGTTCTACACGCTCGGACCGCTGACGACCGACATCGCGCCGGGCTACGACCACATCACGAGCGCGATCGGCGCGGCGATGATCGGCTGGTTCGGCACGGCGATGCTCTGCTATGTGACGCCGAAGGAGCACCTGGGCCTGCCGAACAAGCAGGACGTGCGCGACGGCATCATCGCCTACAAGATCGCCGCGCATGCAGCCGACCTGGCCAAGGGGCATCCGGGCGCGCAGGCGCGCGACAACGCGCTGTCCAAGGCGCGTTTCGAATTCCGCTGGCAGGACCAGTTCAACCTCGGCCTCGATCCGGAAAAAGCGCAGGAATTCCACGACGAGACCCTGCCCAAGGACGCGCACAAGGTCGCCCATTTCTGTTCCATGTGCGGGCCGCATTTCTGCTCGATGAAGATCACACAGGACGTGCGCGATTACGCCGCCGAGAAGGGCGTCAGCGAGACCCAGGCGCTCGAAGCCGGCATGCAGCAGAAGGCGCAGGAGTTCCGCGACGGCGGCGCCCAGCTCTACCGCGAGGCCTGAGCCACGCACAGGCCGGACCGGGCGCAGCGCCCGGTCCGGCAGTGCTCAGAAGCCGGTGCGGAAGATCACGTCCTCGGGCGACTGGCGCTCGGCCGCGCCGAGATCGATGCGGCCGCCGGCGATGCGCGGCAGGCCGCGCTGGTCGGTCGCGGCCAGGCCGCTGCCGGCCGGATCGCCCGCATTGAGTGCCGGGCTTCCGGCTGCCGGCAGCAGACTCAGGGTCAGGCCGCCGTTCATCGCCAGCGCGCCCAGCAGCGGGTCCACGCCGGTGAGGTTGCCGCTGCCGCCGGCCAGGCTCGCGCCGCCGATATTTTTTACCAATGTGTAATTCGACGTGAACGAGCCGGCGAGGTCCGGCGCCGACGGCGCGTTATTGTTCGCCACAATGCTGTTGCGCAAGGTTGCGCCGCTGCCGTCGCGCGCGATGCCGCCGCCGCTCGCGGCGCCGTTGCCGGCGAAGGTGCTTGAGGCGACTGCGAGGCTGGTCCCCGCCGCGCTGTAGACGCCGCCGCCGGTGGCCAATGCGCTGGTGTTGCCGGCGATCGTCGTGTTCACGAGATCCAGCGCGCCGGCGCTCTGGAACGCGATGCCGCCGCCGGCCTGCTGCGCCGTGTTGCCGGCGAGGCTGGCCGCCGTGAGGGTCGTGTTGATGTAGGCCGCGTGGATGCCGCCGCCGGCGAGATCGGCGGTATTGCCGCTGACCTGCACGCGGTCCAGCGTCGCGGCCGCGACCGTCGGCGGCACGTCCGGCGGCAGTGCCGTGATCCACAGCGCGCCGCCCTGGCCCTTCTGGCTGGTGTTGCCGACGAGGCGGGTCGCCGTGATGCTTGCGGTCGCCGTGGCCTTGGAGCCGTCGATGCGCAGGCCGCCGCCGCCGGTGATGCCGACGACGGCCGGCGCCAGGGTGCTCGCGGTGTTGTTGCTGAAGTCGCTCGAGGTGATCGTCACGCCGACGGCGCGCAGGAACGCGCCGCCGCCGCTGCGCGCGGCCGTGTTGCCGGTCGCGACGACCTTGTCGATCACGACCGCGTCGATGTCCTGCGCGCCGAAACCACCGCCGTCGGCGCTCGCGCTGTTGGTCTCGAAGCGCGTGTCGCGAACGGCCAGGGTCGTCGATCCGCTGGGGAACGCATACAGCCCGCCGCCACGCTGGGCCGTGTTGTTGCGGAACACGCAGTTGCTGACCGTCAGGTCGCTGTCGTCGACGAAGATCGCGCCGCCTTCGTCGGCGCTGTTGCCGTCGGTCAGGCTCAGGCCGCTGATCGTCGCCGCGAACACGTTGCCGGGTTCGGTCGGGCCTATGCGGAAAATCCGCGAGGCATTGTTGCCGCTGATGCGCAGCCGCGCCGCGCCGGGGCCGCTGATCGTCACCGCATCGAAGATGTCGATCGCGCCGCTGGTCAACACGACGGTGCCGGTCAGTCCCGCGGTGAATGCGACCGTGTCCGCGCCGGCCGTGCGATTGGCCTGGTCCAGCGCATCGCGCAAACTGCCGGCGCCGCCGTCGGCAGTCGTCGTGACGGTGAATGTGGCGGCGTTCGCGACGGCCGGCAGCAGCGCCGCCGTCGACAGCAGGCGCGCGCAGACACGCCTGGCGCCGCTCGCGCGGCGCGTAATGGTCATGAACATGTTTTCCCCCTCCGGGCCGGCTGGCCCCCCCCGGCGCGGCATCATAGCGGCCGGCCCGCACGTTTCCACCAACGTCGTCGCACTTGATCGCCGCGGCGGCGTGCCCCAAGAATGCAGCTTACCGTCCAAGGAAACGCCGCCATGAGCTCGACCGATCCCCTGATCGCCACGCGCAAGCGCCGGCCCTGGCTCAGCGCGATCGCCGCGCTGGCTCTCGCGCTGGTGCTGCTGGTGCTGGGCCTGATGTGGTGGTGGGACTACGAACCCGCCTCGCTGGACGTGCAGCGCGAAGCCGAGCGGCGCGCCCAGGCCGTGAGCCAGCCCGTCGTCGTCGGCAGCGTGACGACCGCGACCTTGATCGCGACCCTGGAAACCCTGCTCGAAAAGCGCGGCGGCTACCTGAGCAACGACCTGCTGCCGCCCGGCGTGTTCATGGACAACGTGCCGAACTGGGAATTCGGCGTACTCAGCGCCAGCCGCGACCTCAGCCGTTTCCTGCGCAGCGATTTCAGCCGCTCGCAGACGCAGAGCGCCGAGGACAAGGACCTGATGGAAGCCGAGCCGCTGCTGTCCAGCCCGAACGATCGCTGGCTGTTCCCGAGCTCGGAGAGTCAGTACCGCAAGGCCGCCCGGCATCTGGACAGCTATCTCGTACGCCTGGCCGACGCCGACGAGGGCAACGCGCAGTTCTATGCACGCGCCGACAATCTCGTGAACTACCTGCGCGTCGTGTCGAGCCGCCTCGGTTCGCTGTCGCAGCGGTTGTCGGCCAGCGTGGGCCAGGAACGTCTGGACACGGACCTGGCCGGCGACCGCAACGCGCAGCAGTCCACGCCGGGCCACGGCGCGCGCCTCGTGCAGACGCCGTGGACGCAGATCGACGACGTGTTCTACGAATCGCGCGGCTATACCTGGGCGCTGCTGCAGCAGCTGCATGCGATGCAGCGCGATTTCGCCGGCGTGCTGCGCGACAAGAACGCCCAGGTCAGCCTGCAGCAGGTCGTGCGCGAACTCGAGGAAGCGCAGAAGGGGATCGGCAGCCCGGTCGTGCTCAACGGCACCCCGTTCGGCTTCTTCGCCAATCATTCCCTGGTCATGGCCAACTACGTGTCGCGGGCGAACGCGGCGATCATCGACCTGATGTCGCTGCTCGAGCGCGGCTGAGCGCCACGCGCGGAACCGGTCCAAAGAAAAAGCGGACTGAGGCCGCTTTTTCTTTGGCTCGCGATGTTGCGCCGGCTCAGCCCTGGGCCTTGTCGGCCTTGTAGCGCGCGATACCGTCGAGCACGTCCTTCTTGGCGCTTTCGGCGCCTTCCCAGCCGTCGACCTTGACCCACTTGCCCTTCTCGAGATCCTTGTAGTGCTCGAAGAAGTGGCCGATGCGCTCGAGCCAGTGCGCCGACACCTGCTTGATGTCCTCGATGTGGGCGTAGCCGGCGAAGACCTTGGCGATGGGCACGACGACGAGCTTCTCGTCGCTGCCGGCTTCGTCGGTCATGCGCAGCACGCCGACCGGACGGCAGCGGATCACGGCGCCCGGCACCAGCGGCAGCGGCAGGATCACGAGCGCGTCGAGCGGGTCGCCGTCGCCGCCGAGGGTGTTCGGCACGTAGCCGTAGTTGCACGGGTAGCGCATCGGCGTCGACAGCACGCGGTCGACGAAGATCGCGCCGCTGGCCTTGTCGACTTCGTACTTGACCGGTTCCGCGTCCTTGGGAATCTCGATGATGACGTTGATTTCGTTCGGCACGTCTTTGCCGGTAGGAACGAGGTCCAGACCCATTGCAGTTTCCAGGATGAGGCCCCGGACGGGGCCGAAGGCCGCGAAGGATACGGCAAAATCCTGTTGCGACGCACCAATGCGGCGGGTCGCGGGGCGTGGATCGGCGGCGACGGGAGCGCCCGGCGAGGCGGTCCGGCTGCGGCGCGATGCGGAATCCCGGAGCGGAGCCCGTCCGGGATCCGGAGGGCAGGGTCCCGGCGGCCTGCGCCGCCGGGACCGTCGACCGCGTAGCGGTCAGGTCAGCAGGGGGACCAGCAGCAACGCCACGATGTTGATGATCTTGATCAGCGGATTGACGGCCGGGCCGGCCGTGTCCTTGTACGGATCGCCGACGGTGTCGCCGGTCACCGCGGCCTTGTGCGCGTCGGAGCCCTTGCCGCCGTGGTGGCCGTCCTCGATGTATTTCTTCGCGTTGTCCCAGGCGCCGCCGCCGGTGGTCATCGAGATCGCGACGAACAGGCCGGTCACGATGGTGCCGATCAGCAGACCGCCCAGCGCCTGCGGGCCGAGCAGAAAGGCAACGGCCACCGGCACGGCGACCGGCAGCAGCGACGGAATCATCATTTCCTTGATCGCGGCCTTGGTCAGCATGTCGACCGCACGCGAATAGTCGGGCTTGGCCGTGCCTTCCATGATGCCGGCGATCTCGCGGAACTGGCGGCGGACTTCCTCGACCACCGAGCTCGCGGAACGGCCCACGGCCTCCATCGCCATCGCGCCGAACAGGTACGGGATCAGGCCTCCGAGGAACAGGCCGATGATGACCATGTGGTTGGACAGGTCGAACGTCGCGACCTTGCCCGCGGCTTCGAGGTTGTGGGTGTAGTCGGCGAACAGCACGAGCGCGGCGAGGCCGGCCGAACCGATCGCATATCCTTTGGTCACGGCCTTGGTCGTGTTGCCGACGGCGTCGAGCGGATCGGTCACGGCGCGTACTTCCGGCGGCAGCTCGCTCATCTCGGCGATGCCGCCGGCGTTGTCGGTGATCGGGCCGTAGGCGTCGAGCGCGACGATCATGCCGGTCATCGACAGCATCGAGGTGGCCGCGATCGCGATGCCGTAGAGACCGCCGAGGGTATAGGCGCCCCAGATCGACGCGCAGACCGCGATGACGGGCCAGGCGCAGGACTTCATCGAGATGCCGATGCCCGCAATGATGTTGGTCGCATGGCCGGTGGTCGAAGCCTTGGCCACGTGGCGCACCGGCGCGTATTCGGTCGCCGTGTAGTATTCAGTGATGACGACCATGGCCGCCGTCAGCGCGAGGCCGATCAGCGCGCAGCCGTAGATCTTCAGCGGGCCGGCGACGGCAGTCGCCATGAACGCCGTCGTGATCGGATAGAAGGCGATCGCCGCGAGCACGCCCGAGACGATGACGCCTGCATACAGCGCGTTCATGATCTTCGCGCCTGGCTTGGTCTTGACGAAGAACGTGCCGATGATCGACGCGATGATGGACACGCCGCCGAGCAGCAGCGGATAGATCGCCGCATTCGCCGCGTCGATGCCGATCTTGGAGGCCATGATGCCGCCGAGCAGCATGGTCGCGATCACGGTGACCGCGTAGGTCTCGAACAGGTCGGCGGCCATGCCGGCGCAGTCGCCGACGTTGTCGCCGACGTTGTCGGCGATGACGGCCGGATTGCGCGGATCGTCCTCGGGAATGCCCGCTTCGACCTTGCCGACGAGGTCGGCGCCTACGTCGGCGCCCTTGGTGAAGATGCCGCCGCCCAGGCGCGCGAAGATCGAGATCAGCGAGGAACCGAACGCCAGCCCGACCAGCGCATGCAGCGCGTCGTTGACGCTGTAGCCGAGCTTCAGCAGCACGGCGTAGTAGCCGGCGACGCCGAGCAGACCGAGGCCGACCACGAGCATGCCGGTGATAGCGCCGCCGCGGAACGCGACGTCGAGCGCGGCGGCGAGACCGCTGCGCGCGGCTTCGGCGGTGCGCACGTTCGCGCGCACGGAGATGTTCATGCCGATGTAGCCGGCGAGGCCGGACAGCACCGCGCCGAGCGCGAAGCCGATCGCGGTCGACCAGTGCAGCGCGAAGCCCATGATGACGAACAGCACGACACCGACCACGCTTATGGTCGTGTATTGCCGGTTCAGATAAGCGCGTGCCCCCTGCTGGATCGCCGCAGCGATTTCCTGCATGCGTTCGTTTCCGGCCGGCTTGGCCAGGATCCAGCTGATCGACCAGCCGCCGTAGGCGACGGCCAGCAACGCACACGCCAGGGCAATCCACAAACCGTACTGTTGCAGCATCGAACCCTCCCGTCCAAACCATGCACCGAAGTACCCGAGCGGGCCGGCAGGCGGGTGGACGGATCCGGACGACCGTTGCCTCCGCGGTCCCGGCAAACGGGATCGCGGCTTCCGGACACGCACTCACCCCGTTCGACCACCCGTCCCCCGGGCCGGCGAACCTGACGGCACACTCAAGCGGAAGTACAGCAGACCTACGCCCCGAGTATAGCCACGGATCGGAATCGGTTTTTTTGCGCTGCAATAGGGCTGCAGCTGTTTTGCGCCGGCTGCCGTCGAGCCCGCAACGGCGTTACTGTTCGCTGCCGCACTCGCAGCGCGTTTGCTGCGTTGATCCTGCTGCTCGGGGCTTGCGGGCGCGGCGGGTCCGCCCGGCGAACCGTTCGCCCGGCGCGTTCAATCAGCGGAGGTTTTCATGAACTGGGGACAGTTGCTGTTTTCGTTCGACGGCCGCGTGGGTCGCGGCGTGTACTGGGGCTTTACCGTTGCCGTGATCGTGCTGTTCTGTCTGCTGGCCGGCATCACGGTCATGACGACGACGGTCGATCCGAACAATCCGCAGGCCGGCGGCGGCTTCGCGACCATCCTGATGGGCATCGCGGGTCTGCTCGTGATCTGGCCTTCGCTCGCGATCCAGGCCAAGCGCTGGCACGACGTCGACAAGTCGGCCTGGTGGATCCTGATCGCGTTCGTGCCGTTCGTCGGCGGCCTGATCGCGCTGGTGTTCAACGGCTTCATCCCGGGCACGCCGGGACCGAACCGCTACGGCAATCCCGCCTGATGCCTCGCCGCGCAGCCGCCGCCGGCGGCTGCGCGGCAGCGCTCACTTGTCGGCGATCTGGTATTCCGGCAGCTTCTTCGCGACCAGCACCTTCTTGAGTCGCGCGTACTTGGGCAGGCCGTTCTTCGCGTACGGCGGATACGCCTCGCCGCGGATCAGCGGCTCGAGATAGCGGCGTGCCGCCTCGGTAATGCCGTAGCCGTCCTTGCGGATGTAGCTCTTCGGCAGCTTCTTCTCATGGTTGGCGACCTTCGCCAGCGGCGCGGCTTCGATCTTCCAGCGGTACGGCGCATCCGAGGTGCGCCTGATCACCGGCATTGTCGCGTTCTTGCCGGCCAGCGCGAGCTCCACGGCAGCCTTGCCGACCGCGGTCGCGTGCTCGAAGTCGGTCTGCGAGGCGATGTGCCGCGCGGAGCGCTGCAGGTAGTCCGGCAGCGCCCAATGGTACTTGTAGCCGAGCTTGTTCTTGACCAGCTGCGCGAGCACCGGCGCGAGGCCGCCGAGCTGGCTGTGGCCGAACGCGTCGCGCGTGCCGGCTTCGGCGAGGAATTCGCCGGCGGCGTTCTTGAGGCCTTCGGATGCGATCACCGTGCAGTAGCCGACGCGCTCGACCGTGGCCTTGACCTTGGCCAGGAAGGTTTCTTCGTCGAAGGTGACTTCCGGGAACAGGATCAGGTGCGGCGGCTCGTCCGGCGTGCCGGCGGCAAGGCCCGCGGCCGCGGCGATCCAGCCGGCGTGGCGTCCCATGACTTCCATGATGAAGACTTTGGTCGAAGACTCGGCCATGGACTCGACGTCGAAGCCGGCCTCGAGGATGGACAGCGCCGTGTACTTGGCGACCGAGCCGAAGCCCGGACAGCAGTCGGTCACGGCCAGATCGTTGTCGACGGTCTTGGGCACGCCGATGCAGGTCAGCGGATAGCCGAGCGCCTGGGCGATCTGCGAGACCTTGTGCGAAGTGTCGGCCGAATCGTTGCCGCCGTTGTAGAGGAAATAGCGGATGTCGTGCGCGCGCAGCACCTCGATCAGGCGCTCGTACTGCGCGCGGCTCTGTTCCAGCGATTTCAGCTTGAAGCGGCAGGAGCCGAACGCGCCGCCGGGGGTGTGGCGTAATGCCGCAATCGCTGCGGCGCTTTCCTTGCGCGTGTCGATGAGTTCCTCGCGCAGCACGCCGATGATGCCGTTGCGTCCGGCCAGCACGGGCACGCCGTTGGCGCGGGCCGTCTCGATGACGGCGGCCGCCGTGGCGTTGATGACGGCGGTGACGCCGCCGGACTGGGCATACAGCAGCTTGCCTTGAGGCATGTACGGACTCCTTGACGGCCACGGCGGTGGCCCGGTTGGCGGGGTTGGAAAAGGCGGTCGCCCCCCGACGTCGCGGCCGCAACGCAGCTGGGGCGCGGCGTCCGGGCGCGTCCGGCGCGGTTTGACTAACCGGGTGGCGCCCGCTAGCGTTCACGCCAGAGTCTAACCTAGGCCCGGTCTGCCGCGGCCTCTCCAGGAATCATCCATCCATGCGTATCGTGCTACTCGGGGCGCCCGGTTCGGGCAAGGGCACCCAGGCGGGACTGTTGAAGGCGGAACTCAACATTCCGCACATTTCCACCGGCGATCTGCTGCGCGCGGCGGTCAAGGCCGGTACGCCGCTGGGACTCAAGGCGAAGGCGGTCATGGATGCGGGCCAGCTCGTGTCCGACGAGATCGTGCTCGGCATGCTCGAAGAACGCCTGTCCCAGCCCGATGCGCGCGCCGGCTTCATCCTCGACGGCTATCCGCGCAACCTCGCCCAGTGCGAGGCGCTCCAGAAACTGCTGGACCGTCTCGGCCAGCCCGTCGACGTCGCGCTGCAGCTCGTGGTGCCGAACGAACTCATCGTCGAGCGCCTGGCCGGCCGCGCCGCGGCCGAGAACCGCAAGGACGACACGCCCGAGACCGTGCGCGAGCGTCTGCGCGTTTACGCCGAGCAGACCGCACCGGTCGCCGGCTACTACGAACGACAGGGCCGTCTGAGCGTGCTCGACGGTGTCGGCGAAATGCGCGAAGTGCAGCAGCGCATCCTCTCCGCGCTGCCGCGGCGCGCGGCTTGATCCGTTCCACGCGGCGCCTGCGCGGCGCCGCACCGCGGTCGCGAACCGCATCGTATCGGCACGTTTTCCGGATGCGGCAATGCTTTCGCTGCTCGTAACCCTGCGCGACATCCTGGTGCTGCGGCGCGGACCGCAGGACATGCCGTATTCGCCGGTTCTGCTGGCCATCGCGGCTCTGGCCAGCCTGTTCGTTTCGCAGTGGGCCACCACCGTGCTGCTGCCGCAGCGACAGGACCAGCTGCTCAGTGTCGCCGCGGCGCTGGCCCTGCATCTGGGTCTGCTCTACCTGCTGCTCAACGCGCTGCAGAGGCAGGCGCGCTTTGTGCAGACGGCGGCCGCGAGCCTCAGCGTCGACGTCGTATTCACCGCGGCGATGCTGCCGGCGCTGATGGTGGTGCAGCCGCTGTTCTCGCGCAGCGGCGCGCCGCCGCCGCCCGAAGCGCTCACCGGCGGCGCGTTCCTCGCCTCGCTGCTGCTGATCGGTCTGGCCGTCTGGCGTATCGTCGTCGACGCGCACATCCTGCGGCAGACCCTGGAAATCCGCCTGATGCCGGCGCTGCTCATCAACATGGCCCTGCTGTTCGCCGGCCAGATCGTGCTCAGTGCGCTGTTCGGCGGCGCCGAAGGGAACTGATTCATGCGTCTGCACATACTCGGCATCTGCGGCACCTTCATGGGCGGCGTCGCGGCGCTCGCGCGCGAGTTCGGCCACGAGGTCGAAGGGTCCGACCAGAACGTCTATCCGCCGATGAGCACCCAGCTCGAGCAGCTCGGCATCAACCTGAAGTCGGGCTACGCCGCCGCGCACCTGCAGCCGGCGCCTGACCGCGTCGTCGTCGGCAACGCGCTGTCGCGCGGCAATCCGGCCGTGGAATATTTTCTCGACGCGGGACTCGACTACGTCTCGGGTCCTCAGTGGCTCGGCGAGCAGGTGCTGCGCGGACGCGAGGTGCTGGCCGTGGCCGGCACGCACGGCAAGACCACGACGACTGCGATGCTGGCCTGGATACTCGACGCCTGCGGGCGTGCGCCGGGTTTCCTCGTCGGCGGCGTGCCGCAGAACTTCGACGTGTCGGCGCGCCTGGGCCGCGGCGCCGAATTCGTCATCGAGGCCGACGAGTACGACACGGCCTTCTTCGACAAGCGCTCGAAGTTCGTCCACTACCGCCCGCGCGTCGCGGTGCTGAACAACCTCGAATACGACCACGCCGACATCTTTTCCGACGTCGCGGCGATCCAGCGCCAGTTCCATCACCTCGTGCGTACCGTGCCCGGCAACGGCCGGCTCATCGTCAACGCCGAGGACGCGAAACTCGCCGCCGTGCTCGAACAGGGCTGCTGGACCCCGGTCACGCGCTTCGGTCTGGACAGCGGCGACTGGCAGGCGCGTCTCGTCGAGGCCGACGGCTCGGTGTTCCGCGTGCTCGCCGGCGGCGTCGATCGCGGCGAGGTGCGCTGGGAGATCATCGGCCGGCACAACGTCATGAACGCGCTCGCGGCGCTGGCAGCGGCCGACGCGGTCGGCGTCGACATCGCCGCGGCGATCGCGGCGCTGGCCGGTTTCCGCAGTGCGCGGCGCCGGCTCGAGCGCATCGCCGATATCGGCGGCATCCGGGTCTACGATGATTTCGCGCACCATCCGTCGGCGATCGCGACGACGTTGGCCGGCCTGCGCGCGCGCGTCGGCGCGGCGCGGATTCTCGTCGGTCTCGAGCCGCGGTCCAATTCCATGCGCCAGGGCGCGCATGCCCAGGAACTCGCGCCGTCGCTGCGCGACGCCGACGCCGTGCTGCTGCTGCAGCGTCCGTCGCTGCCCTGGGATGCGGCACGCGTGACCGACGCGCTGGCCGGGCGCGGCACGACCGCGGCGACGGTCGACGAATTGCTGATCGCGCTGCGCCGGCAGGCGCGGCCCGGCGACCATGTCGTGTTCATGTCCAACGGCGGTTTCGACGATGCGCCGCGGCGCTTCGCCGCGCTGCTGGCCGACGCGCCGGGCTGAGCGCGGACGCGCCGGCGCTTGGCCTACACTGCCCCGGTGACGACGCAGGACGACATCCCGCTGTTCCCGCTCGGCGTTGTGCTGTTCCCGGGCGGCCTGCTGTCGCTGCGCATCTTCGAGCCGCGCTACCTCGACCTCGTGCGCGAATGCAGCCGCAACGGCGGCGGATTCGGCGTCTGCCTGATCCTCGCCGGCCGCGAGGTCGGCGAGCCGGCGACGCCGGCCGCCGTCGGCACCTTGGCGCACATCGAAGACTTCTACGCGTTGCCCGACGGCCTGCTCGGCATACGCGCGCGCGGCAGCCGCCGTTTCCGCGTGACGACGACGCGGGTACGCGACAACGGCCTGGTCCACGGCAACGTGGACTGGTGGCCCGACGAGCCCGCCATCGTGCTGCCGCCCGAATACGCACTGCTCGCGGTAATCCTCGAGCGGCTGCTGGAACAGGTCGGCGGCGAGCACGCGCAGGCGCAACGGCATTGCCTCGACGATGCGAGCTGGGTCGGCTTCCGGCTCGCCGAGCTGCTGCCGGTCAGTCCGGCCGAGCGCCAGCACTGGCTGCAGCTGACCGATCCGCTGCAGCGGCTGGACGGACTCATGCGCTGCGTGCCGCGCTTCCAGGCCGACTGATCCGCCGCGCCGTCTTGCGGCTCTTGCCCGATCCGGGCGAGTCGCGGATGCTGACCGGCCCCTGGTTCGCGACTGGAAAAATCCATGAGTCACCTCAAAAGCCGCACCCTGTTCATCACGGGCGCCTCGCGCGGCATCGGCCTGGCCATCGCCAAGCGCGCCGCGCGCGACGGCGCCAACATCGTGATCGCGGCGAAATCCAGCGTCGCCAATCCCAAGCTGCCCGGCACCATCTTCAGCGCCGCCGAGGAAATCGAGGCCGCCGGCGGCAAGGCGCTGCCGCTCAAGGTCGACGTGCGCGAGGAAACCGAAGTGCAGGCCGCCGTGGCGCAGGCCGTCGAGCGCTTCGGCGGCATCGACATCCTCGTCAACAACGCGAGCGCAATCTGGCTGGCCGGCCTGTCCGGCACGCCGATGAAGCGCTACGACCTCATGCACCAGGTCAACGTGCGCGGCAGCTACCTGTGCACGCAGGCTTGCCTGCCGCATCTGCGCAAATCGCTGAACCCGCACGTGCTGATGCTGGCGCCGCCGATCAATCTCGCGAGCAAATGGTTCCAGCACCACACGGCTTACACCATGTCGAAGTACGGCATGAGCATGGCGGCGTTCGGTCTCGCCGCGGAGCTGGCCAAGGACGGGATCGCCGTCAACGCGCTGTGGCCGCGTACGGTCATCGACACGGCAGCGCTGGCGATGCTCGGCGGCATGGCGCGCCCCGAGAACTGTCGCAAGCCAGAGATCATGGCCGACGCGGCGCATTGGGTGCTGACCCAGCCGGCGCGCCAGCTCAGCGGCCAGTTCCTGCTCGACGAGGAAGTGCTCAAGCGCGCCGGCGTCAAGGATTTCACGCCCTACGCCGTGAGCCCGGGCAAGACGCTGCTGCCGGACTTGTTCCTGGACTGAACCGCCGCCATAGAGCCGTCCTTCCATTCCACAGGAGCACGCCGTGCGCTATCTCCATGCCATGGTCCGCGTGCGCGACCTCGAGTCGAGCCTGCGCTTCTTCCGCGATGCGCTCGGCCTGATCGAGACGCGGCGCAAGGACTATCCCCAGGGCCGCTTCACCTTGGTCTATCTCGGCGCGCCGGACAATCCCGAGATGGAAGTCGAACTGACGTACAACTATGACGACGAGGATTACGGCGGCGCGCGCAACTTCGGCCATCTCGCGTTCGGAGTCGACGACATCTACGCCGTCTGCGAGCGGCTGCAGCGGCACGGTGTGACGATCAATCGCCCGCCGCGCGACGGGCGCATGGCCTTCGTGCGTTCGCCCGACCAGATCTCGATCGAGCTGCTGCAGAACGGCGAAGCCCTGCCGCCGCGCGAGCCCTGGCTGTCGATGCCGAACGTCGGCGCGTGGTGACGCTGCGGCACGCGACCGCGCGGCTGCGCTGCAGACAGGCCAGAGGACGCGTCGAGGCGCAGCGGCGATCGTGCCGGACCGCCGCAGCGCGGCGCGCATCAGAAATCCAGTGCCTGCGCGAGATCGGCAATCAGGTCGTCCGCGTGCTCCAGGCCTACCGAAAGACGCAGCAGATCCTGCGGCGAGGTCGGGTTGGCGCCTTCGACCGATGCGCGGTGTTCGATCAAGGTCTCGCAGCCGCCGAGGCTGGTCGCGTTGTGAATCAGCTGCAGGCGGCCGGCTGTGGTCAGTGCGGCGTCGCGGCCGCCGTTGACGCGAAAGCTCAGCATCGCGCCGAAATCGCACATTTGGCGCGCGGCGACTGCATGGCCGGCGTGCGTGGTCAGCCCCGGATAATTCACGGCGGCGACGCGCGTATGCGCGGCCAGGAACTCGGCGATACGCCGGGCGTTCGCGCAATGCCACTGCATGCGCGCCGGCAGCGAGCGCAGGCCGCGCAACGTCAGCCAGGCATTGAACGGCGCTAGCACGCCGCCGGTCACGTGGCGGCGATGGGCGACCTGTTCGTAGCCCGTGTCGCGCCGGGCAAATACCAGCGCACCGCCCATGACGTCGCTGTGGCCGCCGAAATACTTGGTCGTCGAATGCATGACCACGTCGGCGCCTAAGGTCAGCGGCTGCTGCAGCGCCGGCGTCGCGAAGGTGTTGTCGCAGAACAGGCGCGCGCCGTAGGCCCGCGCAAGCGCCGCGATCGCGGCGATGTCGGCGACCTGCAGCTGCGGGTTCGACGGGGTTTCGAGCCAGACCGCGCCGGCGCCGGCGTCGAGCGCCGCGGAGACGGCGGCGGTATCGCTCATGTCCAGCCGGTGCGCCCGGATCCCGCTGCGCGGCAGGAATTCGTCGGCGAGCACGCGCAGCCCGGTATAGCAGTCGGCCGGCAGCAGCACGGTCGTGCCGGCCGGCAGGCTTTCGAGCAGCGCCGTCATCGCGGCCATGCCCGAACCGAACGCGAGCGCCGCGGCGCCCTGTTCGAGCGCGGCCAGCGCGGTTTCCAGGCGTTCCTGGGTCGGATTGCCTTCGCGCACGTATTCGAAGCCGGCACGGCGCTCGCCGGCCGGACCGTGGCGGAACGTCGTCGCGAGATGGATCGGCGGCGCGATCGCGCCGGTTTCGGCGTCGGGTTCGCCGCCGGCATGGACGGCCAGGGTTTCGAAGCGCATGGCGGGACTCCTGCGAGAGCGATCCGCGAGTGTGCGCAGCCGCCGCCGAAAACTCAAAGCCGGCGCGGAAAGTCGCATCGCGGCGCGGCGCCGGCCTACGCATAATGGCGCTTCCTTCTTCGCCAGGTGCCGCCGTGAGTGCCACGCCCGCTTCCGATTCCGCCGCGCTGCTCGCGCGCGCCGACCGTTACTACGTGCCGGTCTACCGGCCGCGCCGCATCGTGCTCGACCGCGGCCAGGGCTCGCGCGTCTGGGACAGCGACGGACGCGACTACATCGATTTCGGCGCCGGCATCGCGGTCAATTCGCTGGGGCATGCGGATCCGGAGCTGATCGCTGCGCTGCAGGCCCAGGCGGCCAAGCTCTGGCATACCAGCAACGTCTTCGTCAGCGAACCGCCGCTGCGCCTAGCCGAGGAGCTCGTGGCCGCGTCGGCATTCGCCGAGCGCGTCTATCTCTGCAATTCCGGCACCGAGGCCAACGAGGCGGCCATCAAGCTCGTGCGCAAATGGGCCGCGACCGCTGGACGTCCGCCCGAGCGCCGCGTGATCCTGACCTTCCACGGCTCGTTCCACGGCCGCACCCTGGCCGCCGTCACGGCCACGGCGCAGCCGAAATATCAGCAGGGCTACGAGCCGCTGCCCGGCGGCTTCCGCTATTGCGACTACAACGATCTGGCCTCGGTCGAAGCCGCGATGGCCGCCGGCGATGTCGCCGCGGTGCTGGTCGAGCCCGTGCAGGGCGAGGGCGGCGTGGTGCCCGCGGCCGAGGGATTCCTCGCGGGGCTGCGCGCGCTCTGCGACCGCCACGACGCGTTGCTGGTCTACGACGAGATCCAGTGCGGCATGGGCCGAAGCGGCAAGCTCTGGGCCTGGCAGAACGACGGCGTCGCGCCCGACATGCTCTGCATCGCCAAGGCGCTCGGCGCGGGTTTTCCGATCGGCGCGATGCTGGTCGGCGCGCGAGCGGCGGAGACGTGGCAGTTCGGCGCGCACGGCACGACCTTCGGCGGCAATCCGCTCGCCGCGGCCGTCGCGCGTGTCGCGCTGCGCCGCCTGGCCGAGCCGGCGCTGCTGGCCAATGTCGCGCGTCAGGCGGCCGCGCT
>NZ_JANFVR010000550.1 GCF_024609805.1 Tahibacter caeni
GCCGGCACTGTCGAGCGCCCGCGCGCGCTGCAGCGCGACTGCGCGCGCGGCGCGCGGTTCGCGCGCACCTTGCGTCGCCATTTCGCGCTGCGCGACGAACTGCGCGAGCTCGCCGCGCCCGACACTGTGCTGTGCCGCTGCGAGAACGTGCGTTATGCGGACGCGGCCGCCTGCCGCAGCCAGCGCGACGCGCGCCTGCAGACGCGGTTCGGCATGGGCCACTGCCAGGCGCGCATCTGCGGCGCCGCCGGCGAATTCCTGTTCGGCTGGACCGCGGCGACGCCGCGGCCGCCGCTGGCGCCGGCGGCGCTGGCCTGCTTCACCGAATTCCGTTCCGATCCCGAAAATCCTGCACAGGAATCCGCATGAGCACCATCTGGCAAGGCGTGCTGCCCGCCATCACCACTCCGTTCGACGCCGACCTCGCGATCGACCACGACTTCGTCACGCGGCACGTGAACTGGCTCGTCGGGCACGGCTGCAAGGGCATCATTCCGTGCGGTTCGCTCGGCGAAGGCGCGACCCTGTCGTTCGACGAGAAGGTCGCGCTGATCCGCACCTGCGTCGCCGCGGCGGCCGGCCGCGTGCCGGTCATTCCGGGCATCGCCGCGCTGTCCACCGACGAGGCCGTGCGCCTGGCCAGGGCCTCGGCCGAGGCGGGCTGCGGCGGCCTCATGGTGCTGCCGCCGTACGTGTATTCGAGCGACTGGCGCGAGATGAAGGCGCACGTCGGCGCCGTCATCGCGGCGACGGCGCTGCCGTGCATGCTGTACAACAACCCGCCGGCCTACAAGACCGACTTCAGCGCGGCGCAGGTCGCCGAACTCGCGGCCGAGCACACGAATCTCGAAGCGGTCAAGGAATCCAGCGGTGACTCGCGCCGCGTGACTGCGCTCGTCGCGCTGCTCGGCGAACGCGTGCGCGTCGGCGTCGGTCTCGACGACATGGTCTGCGAAGGCGTCGCCGCCGGCGCCGAGTTCTGGGTCGCCGGCACGGTCAACGCGCTGCCGAAGGAATCGGTCGCCCAGTTCGAGCTGGCCAAGGCCGGCCGCTGGGACGAAGCGCGCGCGCTGTACCGCTGGCACCTGCCGCTGCTGCGCCTGGACACCGTCGTCAAGTTCGTCCAGCTGATCAAGCTTATCCAGCAGGAAGCCGGCATGGGTCACGAACGCGTGCGCGCGCCGCGCCTGGAACTCGTCGGCGCCGAACGCGAGGAAGCGCTCGCGACCATCCGCAAGGCGCTGCGCGAGCGGCCGGTGCTGTGACGGCCGGATCCGGTATCTGAAGTTTTCCGCGACGCCGGAACACCCGCTCTCCCCGGCGCGGCCTCGTCCTGGGGGAGAGGGCTTCCAGCACCGTGCGGCAGCGCCGGTCGCGACCGGGACGATGATGAGACGGGCTTGACGTCGCGTGGACCATGTCGCGCTGCGCTCCCTCTCCTCCAAGCTCGCTGGGGGAGAGGGCCGGGGTGAGGGGGAAAAGAGAAAGCGCGCGACGTCGTCGGATTTCCGGCGTGATGGCCGCACCGCCAGCGCAGCGGCGAAAATCCGTCAGCGTCGCGGCGGAGGTTTCACCCCTCACCCAACCCTCTCCCCCAAGCGCGAACGCGCTTGGGGGAGAGGGCTTCCAGGACGGTGCGGCAGCGCCAAACGATGTCGCGCTGCGACGCGATTTTTGAAACTAACGGAGAATTTTCAATGACGGTCGAGCTTCAGGGTGTCTCGCTGATCGGCTCGGGTCGCGGCGGACGCACCGGCGCGGCGTTCCACGGCGTCGATCCGGCCAGCGGTGCGGCGCTTGCGCCGGCGTATCACGGCGCGACCGCCGCGGAGATCGAGCAGGCCGTCGCGCTCGCCGCGGCGGCCGGCGCCGAGCTCGCGCGGCGCAGCGGCGCCGAGCGCGCCGCGCTGCT
>NZ_JANFVR010000551.1 GCF_024609805.1 Tahibacter caeni
TGCCGCGCGAGCCGGCGCTGCAGCCGCCGCTGCGTGCAGCGGCGCGCTCGCCGGGCAGCGCCGCGCAGCTGCTGTGCCTGCAGAGCCTGACCAAGCTCGTACCGTCGTTCGACGACACGCTGGCGCGGCTGGCCAAGGAGACCGGCGCACGCATCGGCTTCTTCACCGGGCCGGCCGGACCGCAGCCGCCGGAGCGGCGTTTCCTCGCGCGCCTCGGCGCCGCGTTCGCTGCGCTCGGCCTCGAGCCCGAGCGTCATCTGGAGCTGCGGCCGCGCACGGCTTATGCGGACTATCTGGCGCAGATCGCCGCTGCCGACCTCGTGCTCGATACGCCGTGGTTCTGCGGCGGCGCGACGAGCCTCGACACCTTGCACGTCGGCACCCCCGTCGTGACCTGGCCCGGCGAATTCCTGCGCTCGCGCCAGACCGCCGGCATGCTGCGTCTGCTTGAATTGCCGCAGGGCATCGCCACGAGCGAGGACGAGTACGTCGCGAATGCCGTGCAGCTGCTGGCTGATGCGGATGCCGACGCTGCGCTGCGCCGCCGGCTGCGCGAGCGCGCGCCGCGGCTGTTCGAGGCCGGCGCCGGCCTCGCCGCAATCGCCGATCTGCTCGAATTCGGCCGCGTCACTTCATGAAACGAGAAACGCCCATGTCCGCGAGTCCCGAATCCGCCAGTTCCGACGCCGTACGCATCGACGTCTGGCTCTGGGCGGCGCGCTTCTTCAAGACGCGCAGCCTGGCCAAGAGCGTCATCGAGGCCGGCCGCATCGAGATCAACGGCGCGGCCTGCAAACCGAGTCGATCCGTGCGCGTCGGCGACCGCCTGCGCATCGTGCGCGGCGAGGAGCGCTACGAGATCGAGGTGCTCGGCCTGAGCGAGCAGCGCGGGCCTGCGCCCGTCGCCCAGGCGCTCTATCGCGAGAGCGAGGAGAGCCGCGCCGCGCGCCAGGCCGCGGCCGAGCAGCGCCGGCTCGAAGCGACCGGCTACGCCAAGCCCGCAACCAAGCCCGACAAGCGCGCGCGCCGCCTGATCCGCGCGCTCGGCGACATCGACGCGCTGTAACGCGCGCGGACCGCGCGGCGGGCCTCGCCTACAATGCGCGTCCGTCCCATCGGAACGCGTCATGTCGCAGCCCCCGAACCGCCTGGCGCTGGAACTGTTCGCCAAGGCGCAGGCCTATCACCGCAGCGGACAGCTCGGTCTGGCCGAGAGCCACTACCAGCGTCTGACCAAGCTCGATCCGCGCAACGGCGAGGCCTGGCATCTGCTCGGTGTGGTCGCCTATCAGACTGGAAAAGTGGACAAGGCGATTTCGCATTATCGCCGTGCGGTCGAGCTGCGCCCGCGCGCGGCCGAGATGCTCAACAACCTTGCGCTCGCGCTGCGCGCGAAGGGCGATCTCGCCGGCGCCGCCGATCAGTTCGCCCGGGCGCTGCAGGTGCGGCCCGAATACGCGGCCGCGGCCTATAACCTCGGACTGCTGCAGGAACAGGCCGGCGATGCCGCCGCCGCCGAGCGTTCCTATCGCCAGGCCCTCGCCGCCGATCCCGACGCGCTGCACGCCTTGACCAATCTCGGCAACCTGCTGCGGGCGCAGGGACGCCTGGCCGACGCCGAGCGGCCGCTCGCGCGCGCGCAAGCCTTGGCGGGCCAGGATGCGGCGGCCAACGGCAATCTCGCGCTGCTGCGCATCGACCAGGCGCGGCATGCGCAGGCGCGCGAACTCGCCGAGCGCGCGACCACGCTGCAGCCCGACAACGCGGCCTGGTGGGAAGCGCTCGGCACGGCGCTGCGCCTCGGCCAGGACGCCGACGCGGCGATCGCGCCGCTCGAACGCGCCGAAGCGCTCGCGCCGACGGTCGCGGCGATTCCGCTGCAGCTCGCGCTCGCGCT
>NZ_JANFVR010000552.1 GCF_024609805.1 Tahibacter caeni
CGAAGCCGAAGTCGGGCGCCGCCTCCAGCACGCGGCGATACAGTGCGGCGGCTTCGCTCCAGCGGTCGCGCTGTTCGGCCGCGACCGCGCGGACCAGATCCGGCGCGGCGGCGACGTCGAGTGCGGCCAGCGACGGCGCCTCGGCCGCCTCCATGTCCGCAGCGAAATGCCGCACGACGTCGCGGCTGACCTCGTCGATCGCCGCGACCAGGCGTTCCTGCGTGCTCGCGCGGTCGAAGCCCGCGTCGCCGCCGTCGTCGCGCAGATGCGCGCGCACGTGCCATTCGCTGTCGCGGCCGACCGGCATCGCGACGCTGAGCAGCACGACGACGTCGCCGCTGTCGCGCTCGGCCGAGGCGTCGGCGAGGACGACGCGGTCGCCGCGGCCTGCGAGCTGCCATTCGATCCAGCCGTACAGCAGCTCCACGGGCCAGCGCGCCTCGCTCTGCAGCGAATTGTCCGACACCGCGACGAGCACGACGCGGCGCGGCGCCGGCGATTGCAGCGGCCAAGCGAAGGCGGCCAGCAGCATGCCGACGAGCAGCAGCGAGGCGATCGCGGCGACACGCGGTCGCCGGGGCGGCGCGAGCACGGGCGGCGGCGGTTCGGCCGGCTCCGGCGGCGGCGCGGCGACGGGCTCCGGAATCGCGGCTACGGTATCGGCGGCGGGCGCCGGCTCCAGCTCGCCGGGCGGATCGAACACGTAGCCCTGCTTGGACACCGTGCGTATCCAGCCCTTCGCGCTGTCGCCGAGAGCCTTGCGCAGCATCCAGATGCTCGTCGTGATGTTGGCGTCCTCGACGACGGCGCCGGACCAGACGCGGCGGATGATCTCCTCGCGCGTATGCAGCAGGCGCGGCTCGCGCAGGAACAGCAGCAGCAGATCGAAACAACGCTGGTTGAGCTCGTGCACACGTCCTCCGCGCTGCACGCTGCGATAGCGCAGATCGAACTCGACTTCGCCCAGGCGTAGGCGATGCGTGTTCGCTGGCCACGGCTGGCCGACAGGCTCGGACATCGCTTCTCCCGCGCGGAGTCGTCCCGAATCCGCGTTTTCACCGACCCGCGTGTGCGGGAACCCCTGTACGGCCGCGAGCGTTCATGGCGAGCGCCGTGCAACCGGATCGCGACGATTCCGGCGCGCCTGCGCCGGAAAAGAAAATTGCGACGGCACTATCGGCGCAAGCGGCGAAAGAAACAAGTAACAAGCGGTAAACCCTGTAATTATTACCTGTTCCACCGCACGAATCGCCTCTGCCTGCAGTAACCTGCGCCGAATCGCCGCGTGACGACTTGTCAAATCTGTCGCCACAGTCGTTTGCGATTGCACGCAATGCAAAATCATCGCGTCGCCGAGCTACGGCGTGCAACGACGACGAAACCCTTCGTCGCCGACTTCGCATCGACGCGATACCGGTCTGCGAGCGCCGGACCGGCCTGACTGCCGCGAGCGCGCGGAACCTCCCACCGGCCCAGCCTCCGGCAGGAGCCGGCGCCGGCACTCCCGCGCGGCTTCGGACCGGAGCGGCGACGCATCGCACGTTGAAATCCGGCCGCGCGTTTCAGCCCGGCGCCGCGCACGCGCTCCCGCGGCGACCGGCCGCGTGTTGCAGCCGCACGCGGCGCGCCCCTGACCGGGGTCACGGATTTGCCGGATAGCGCGCATTCGCGCGCCGCGACGCGCGGCGGGCCGCTGCGGTTGCTATACAGCGCCGCGGAGGCCGGCGCCGCTGCCGGCCGCATTTTCCTACCTGACGGACAGACTCATGCTGCAAACGACGTTGTTCACCCTGGCGCTGGCCGGACTCGCGCTGCACCCGCCGGCGGCCGATGCCGCGCCTGCGCCGGCCACGGCGCAGGCCGCGGTCGA
This sequence comes from Tahibacter caeni, assembly GCF_024609805.1. GTDB lineage: Bacteria > Pseudomonadota > Gammaproteobacteria > Xanthomonadales > Rhodanobacteraceae > Tahibacter > Tahibacter caeni. The sequence goes on from NZ_JANFVR010000552.1 coordinate 1,871, forward strand.
CGCCCTGCTCGCGACCGAC
>NZ_JANFVR010000553.1 GCF_024609805.1 Tahibacter caeni
CGCCGGCCAGCGGCGGCGAAGCCGGTTGCTGCAGCTGCAGTACGCCCATCAGCACCGCCGCCAAGGCGACGCTCGCGGCCAGCGCCCAGGCGACGACGCGCGGGCGGCGCGGCGCGGCGGCGACCGGCGGCGCTTCGGCTTCGAGGCGTGCGGCGATGTCCAGCCAGAGATCGCGCTGCGGCTGCGCCGGGCCCGACAGGTCGCGCAGTCCGCGACGCCACTGAAAATCATGCTCGCTCATGCGGCAGCTCCGAGCAGTTTGCGCACGAGGCCGCGGGCCCGGTGCAGTTGCGCCTTGGACGAGCCGACGGCCATGCCGAGCTCGTTGGCGATTTCCTCATGCTTCCATCCTTCCACGTCGTGCAGCACGAGCACGGCCCGCGCGCGCGGCGGCAGCTTGGCCACGGCCTGCTCCAGATCGGCGCGCTCGCCGGCGCAGAACGGCACGTCGCCGCCGGCGGCGAGCTCGAGTACCTCGTCCTCGACGTTCTGCTCGCCGTTGCCGCCGCGCAGATCCATCAGGGCGACGTTGACGCCGAGCCGGTACAGCCAGGTCGAGAACGCGCTTTCGAAGCGGAAACCGCCGAGCTTCTGCCAGGCGCGCACGAACGCGTCCTGGGTCAGCTCCTCGGCGCGCGCATGGTTCATGCCGACGATGCGCAGGATAGCGCCGTGCACGCGGCCGACATGCTTGCGGTAAAGCAGCTCGAACGCGCGGATGTCGCCGCTCATCGACCGTCGTACCAGGGCGCCGTCGTCGGCTGCAGCGGGTGCCGACTCAGGCATGGCGTGACTCATGGGGACGCTGGCGGTATTCATGGTGCCGGCTTGGATGCCGCAAACCCCGGCGGGGTTTAAACCAGGGCCGCGACGGCCTCGCGCTGGCGCGCGGCGGCGGCGAGGACGGTCGCGCAATGGATGTCCACGATGTCGGCGACGTCCGCCGCATAGCCGCCCGCCATGCTGATCGCGAGCGGCAGATCATGCCGTACGCAGGCGTCCAGCACCACGGCGTCGCGGGCGGCCAGGCCGGCCTTGCTCAGGGCCAGCCGGCCGAGGCGGTCCTCGCGGTAGGGATCCGCGCCGGCGAGATAGATGGCCGCATCGGCACCGGCTTCGGCCAGCGCGCGCGGCAGATGCCGCGCGAGCGCGGCCAGGTACTCGTCGTCGCCGCAGCCGTCGGGCAGTTCCACGTCGAGGTCGCCGGCTTCCTTGACCGCCGGGTAGTTGCGCGCGCCGTGCATCGAGAACGCGTAGATGCTCGGATCGCCGCGCACGATCGCCGCGGTGCCGTTGCCCTGGTGCACGTCCAGATCGATCACGAGCACGCGACGCGCGAGACCGAGCGCCTGCACGTGCCGCGCCGCGACGATGGAATCGTTGAACACGCAGTAGCCGGCGCCGTGGCCGGCGAACGCGTGATGGGTGCCGCCGGCCAGGTTCACGGCGATGCGTTCGCCGCGCAGCGCCGCCTCGAGCGCGGCCATGGTCGCACCGCTGGAGCGGCGCGAGCGTTCGATCATCTGCGGCGACCACGGAAAGCCGATCTTGCGCAGATCGGCCGCATCGAGCTCGCCGCGGCTCGCGCGGCTCACGTAGTCGGGCGTATGCGCGCGGCACAGCGCCGCGTCGTCGGCCGGCACGGGCTCGACGAGTTCGATGCCGCCCGCCGCGGCGGCCGCCGCGACGCGCTCGTACAGCAGCGCGTACTTGGCCATCGGAAAACGGTGCTGCGGCGGCAGCGGCAGCACGAAGCGATGGCAGTAGAACGCCTTCATGCGGCCGCGGCCGGCGGCGACGGAACCGGCCGGGCCATGCGGCGGCGGATCAGCCCACCGCGGCGCGCGGCGGCGCCGCCGGCGCGGCAGCGAGCTCGTCGC
>NZ_JANFVR010000554.1 GCF_024609805.1 Tahibacter caeni
CGCGCAAGCCCAGGCCAGTCCGCCGCGGCGGCGCGCTCGAGCTCGGCGACGGCCGCGCCGCTGCGCAGCGCGCCCTCGCCCCAGAGGGGCCCGGTCGGGTGGATGTCGCCCTGCCGCAGGCGCGCGAGCAACGCCTCGGTCAGCGGTTCCGGACCGAAAATACTGTGGCTGCCGGCGAGCATCCAGACCTCGCCGTCGAGGGCGCGGTCCCAGTCCTGCCGCGCGACGCGCGCGGCCAGCGCCGCATTGAAGATCTGCGCCCGCGCGGCCGACAGCAGCAGGCTGCGCTCGTGGCGCGCGACGCGGCGGCCGTCGAACATGGCCTGCGCGCGCGCGACGTTGTCGCCGTCACGGCCGAAGCGCTGCTCGCCGAAATAGTTCGGCACGCCGTGGGCGGCAATCGCCGCGAGCCGCGCGGCAGCGGCCTCGCGCTCGCCGGCGACCTCGCGCAGCACGATGCGGAAGCGGTTGCGCGCGAGCGCGCCGCGGCGCAGCTTGCGGCCGTGACGCTGCGCCTCGAGCACGCGGAATTCCGCATCGGCCAGCGCCGGCCAGTCCAGTTCGCGCTTGAGCGGCACGGCCAGGGAAAAGGTCTGCCGCGTGACCGCGTGACGGTCCTTGAGCCCGGCATAGCTGACGGCCTCGGCCGGCACGCCGGCGAAGCGCGCGATCGCGCGGGCCACCCACTCGGTGTTCGCGCCGCGCTTCTCCACGCGCAGGAACACGTGCTCGCCGGCGCCGTCGGGCGCGAAGCCGAGATCCTCGTCGACGAAGAAATCCTCGGGCGCCGCACGCAGGCGCGCGCGCAGCGGCGGCCCGCCGAAGGCGTACGGCCAGGCCGTCATTCGCCGCTCCGCTGCAACAGGACCACGGCCATCGCCGCGATGCCTTCGCCGCGGCCCGTGAAACCCAGCCGCTCGCTCGTCGTGGCCTTGACGCTGACCGCATCGACTGCGCAGCCGAGATCGGCCGCGAGGCATTCGCGCATGGCGGCCGCATGCGGGCCGACCTTGGGCCGCTCGGCGACCACGGTCACGTCGGCATTGCCGAGCACATAGCCGCGCTCGCGCATCAGCGCGCGGCAATGGCGCAGGAACACGCGGCTGTCGGCGCCGCGCCAGCGTTCGTCGCCCGGCGGAAAATGCTGGCCGATGTCGCCGAGCGCGAGCGCGCCGAGCACGGCGTCGCAGAGCGCATGAATCACGACGTCGCCGTCCGAATGTGCGACGACGCCGTGCGTGTGCGGCACTGCGACGCCGCCGAGCACGACGCAGTCGCCGGGACCGAACGCGTGCACATCGAAACCCTGTCCGATTCGCATCAGAGAAATCCGTAGGTTGTGGTGAGCCGCAGGCGAGCCGCGCGGTCGCGGTCCGCGCTGCGCCGGCCGGCGGTGCGCCGAAGGCGAACCGCAACGTCAATGTTCGCCTGCCGCGAAGCGCTGCGACCGAAACAACGCGCCCGGAATCCGGGCGAAGGCCGCGGCCACGCCGGACGTCGACGAACGCGTTCGCGGCGCCGAGGCACGGACCGCGAAGGCTGCACCCCGCTTCGTCGCTGCGGGCGGCCGCCCGCCTCTGCGCCGCCGGAGAGTCCTCGTGGCTCGAACGCCGTGGTATTGCGGCTCGCTGCGCTCACCGCAACCTACGCGCGCTGCAGGATGAATTCGGCAAGCACGAGATCGGCCGGCGTGGTCACCTTGATGTTGTCCTCGCTGCCTTCGACGAGCAGCGGCGCATGGCCGGCGCGCTCCATGGCCATGGCCTCGTCGGTCACGGCCACGCCGTCGGCCGAGGCCGCGGCCAGCGCCGCCTCGAGCGCGCCGCGCGGAAACAGCTGCGGCGTCAGCGCGCG
>NZ_JANFVR010000555.1 GCF_024609805.1 Tahibacter caeni
GCTTGCGGGTATGCGCCAGCGCTTTGGCCAGACCGCTGTTGGGTGCGACCGAGCGCGATACGTCGTCGATCCAGCGCTGGAACGCATCGAGCGCCGGTCGCGCGTCACGTTGTCGTCGGGCGAGCCGATCGGGTGGATCCAGGCCTTTGATTTCAGCTTCGATCCGATACAGCTCAGCGATGTGGCGCAGCGCAGGTTCAGCATGCGCGCTGGCTTTGGCGGCATGCAGTTCGAAGAACAGGCGGCGGATATGCGCCCAGCAGCCTACTTCGGTGATGCCTTGGGCAAAAAGGGCTTTATAGCCGCTGTAGTCGTCCACGACGAGGCGGCCGCCGAACGCACCGAGGAAGCGCTTGGCATGCTCGCCGCTGCGACTGGTGCAGAAGTCGAACACGGTGATCGGCAGCCCGTCGGTGGCGCAGTATGCGAACAGATACGCGCGTGCTGTCTTGCCGGCGCCCGGATCCAGTAGCGCGACCGGCGTTTCGTCCGCATGGATGACCCGGCGCTGCAACAGATCGGCCTTCATCGCACCGACCAGCGGCATCAGCGCGACGCCGGCGGCGCCGGTCCAGTCGGCCAGGGTCGAGCGGGCCAACTCCACACCGCTGCGCTGGTAGATCTGCTGCTGGCGGTACAGCGGCAGGTGATCGGCGTATTTGCCGATCAGCACGTGGGCGAGCAGGCCCGGTGCCGGCCGGCCACGTTCGATCACGTTCGCCTGGCTCGGTGCAGCCGTCACCGTCTCGCACGTGCGGCAGGCGTACTTCGGATAGATGTGACGACGCACGAAGAACTCGGCCGGCTTGCAGTCGAGCTGTTCGGTGACGTCCTCGCCCATCGGCGTCAGCGCATTGCCGCACTGCGCGCACGTGCAGGAAGCCGGTTCGTGGCGAACCTCCACGCGCGGCAGATGTTCCGGCAACGGCAGACGCCTGGGCAGGCGACGCGGTGCGGAAGGCTCCGCCTTGAGCGTCTCCAGTTCCGTCTGCATCGCGACGATGTCTTCTTCGAGAGACTCCTCGAACAGTTGACGCTGGGCCGGATCGAGCTGCTCGGAACGACGGCCGTACATCGCACGGTTCATCGCCGCCAACTGCGCTTCAAGCACCTTGATGCGCGCGGCCCGATACGCACCGAGCGCAGCCATCTCGCTGACCTGCGCGTCGCGCTGAGTCAGCAGCGCATCGCGCGCGGCGATCTGTGCTTCGCGTTCCGCAACAAGCGCCGTGCGTTCGGCCAACGCCGCCAACGCTTCGCGCAGTTGCCTTTGCAGATCATCGTTGGTCGGTGCATCAACACGCATGCGCCGATCGTAAGGTCATACCCGCGCGCCGACCAGAGGCTTGGCGCACAGTCGATGCCAGTCCACGCCGGTGCATAACCACGCGAACACTTGCGCGTCGATTTCGCAGACGCGATCGTTGCTGCGCGGCCAGACGAAGCGACCTTCGCGCAAACGCCGCACGCACATCCACACGCCGCTGCCGTCGGCACAGACCACCTTGATCCGCGTGCCGCTGCGGTTACGGAACACGTAGGCGCCACCAGCCAATCCGTCGTGACCGAACTGCAGGGTAATCGCCGTCAGCAAACCGTCCATGCCGCGGCGCAGATCGATCGGCTCCACCGCAATCCACCACGACGTCGGGTTCAGCATGCGATCAGCTCGCGCAGCAGCGTGGCAAGCCAGCGCGGATCCGTTCCGACCGGCACCGTGAGCCGCCATACGCCGTGCTGTACGACCATCGCCGATGCTGGAGCCAACTCGCCCACGACGTGCACCGGCACCAGCGCCTGCCGCCGCTTCGCTCGCGCCTCTCGCTGCAGCCGGCTGCTCCACTTCGCCAGTGCCGTCGCACTGA
>NZ_JANFVR010000556.1 GCF_024609805.1 Tahibacter caeni
GCGACGAGCAGCGCCAGCACGCGCCGTCGCGCCGGGCCACGGCGCACCTCGTTGTCGCCGGCTGCCGCGGGGCACGCGGCCGCAGCGGCGCGTCCGCCTGCGCTCACTCCTCGAATCCGTCGCGGAACAGCGTGTCGCCCGGCATGCCGTTGTACCGCAGGTTCTGTCCGCGCACGTTCAGTTCGCCGGCCGCGTTGCCCGGTGCATCGGACCACGTGAACGCCGCATAGCCCGCGGTGCTCGTCGCCGAGGCCAGGCGCGATGTGCGTGTCGCGCTGCTCTTGAGCAGGGCCGGTCGAGGCCAGAGCGGCTGGCCGTCCGTGTCCAGGCGCAGCACGCGAATCGGGTTGTCGCTGACCGAGGTGTTGCCGGTGACCCAGGCGGCGGCGAAGCCGCCCGGCGCCGGCAGTGCGACGGTCTGCGACAGCGACTGCGCGCCGTTCGTGGCGACCGTCATCGGCACGATCTCGCGGCCTTCCTCGCCCCAGCGGCGCAGGCCGGCGCTGTCGACGCGCTGGGCGTAGAGCCCGTCGTAGCTGTCGGGCGTGATGACCACGTTGTCGACCCAGACGGCGTAGATGTCCCCGCTGGCCGCGTCGTAATGGGCCTGCGGCAGGAAGTGGCCGTGCGCGGTGCTCGTGGTCAGCAGCACGCCGTTGGCGCCGAGCAGCCGCGTGCCGTCGGCGGCGAGGTGTTGCGCGCGCGCTGAGGAAGCCAGGCCGATGAAGTCGGTGTAGGCGAACACGGCGCCGCCGGCGCCGTCGGCGCGCATCTTCGGGAAATAGCCGGCGCTCAGATTGCCGGTGTCGGAAATCCGGACGCCGTCCGTGCCCCAGAGCGCGGCGCCGTCGAGCGCGGCGAGTTTCTGCGCGCGCAGGATGCGCGTGCTGCCGGCCTGGTTGCTCCAGGACACGATCGCGTCGCCGCCGGTCGAGGCGATCACGTCGGCGATGAACTTGGCGCCGGTCGCCGGACCCGGCAGGGTCACGCCGGTCGCGCCCCAGAGCGGCGCGCCGGTCGCATCGAGTTTCTGCGCGCGCCCCTGGCCCGAGTCGTTCATCCAGACCACGACGGCGTCGCCGTCGCTCGTGGCGGCGACATAGGAGATCTGCGCGCCCTCGCCGGTGGTCGAAACCGGCACGCGGCCGCCGCTCCAGAGCAGGTTGCCGTCGGCGTCGACCTTGGCCGCGACGATGCGCTCGTCGGCGGCCTGTTGGGTGCAGCACTGGAACGACAGCAGCGCGTTGCCGGCGGCGTCGACCGAGAAGCCGTAGTCGGTGGTCGAGCTGTAGCTGCGGTCGGCCACGAGGATGCCGCCGTGCAGCCAGAGTTCGCGGCCGCCGGCGTCGAGGCGCTGCAGGCGCAGGTCGTAGCCGCCGTCGGTGTTATCGAACCAGCTGACGTAGAAGCCGCCGTCGGCGCGCGGCAGGATCTTGGCCTGGGTTTCCTCGCCGCCGCGGTCGGCGATGGCCAGGTTCGCGGCGATGTCGTTGCTCCAGCCGCCGCTGCCGAGCGGCAGCGAAAGGGCAGGGGCGCTCGCGAGGCCGCAGAGGCCGGCGAGCAGCAGGGAGACAGGAAGACGGCGATAGGAATGCGTTGACATGGACGACTCCGGAACGGCGGCGAGGAAGGGCCGTCGGCCGCCCGGCAGTGCGGCGCGGCGACGCGTTGCCGACACTGCGCCGGCGTCCGGTCCGCGGCTTCAGCGCAGGGTCAAAAGTCCGGACCCGGTCATCAAAGAACCCTGACAGCGCCCTGAAAAATTTTCAGTTTCAACGGCTTGGGTCGGCAGGCCGGCGCGGCCGCTCGCCGGCCAGCGCGTCCACGCGGCGCTGCGCCGCGGCCTGCAGGTGGCCGTCG
>NZ_JANFVR010000557.1 GCF_024609805.1 Tahibacter caeni
TCGTGCGGCGCCGGCGCGTCGGCGCGGTCGAGCCCGCGCCAGCCGCTGCTCCAGCCGTCCGCGACGAGCCGCGCCGCGAGCCGCTCGGTTTCCGCGCGCGGCCAGTCCGCGAACAGGCCCAGGTCGGCCGCGGCAACCGGATCGCGCGGCGCGTTGATCAGGGTCGACAGGTGGCGCGTGGCCTGGGTGAAGCCGCAGCCGCGCCGCTCGGTATGGTGGGCGAAATGCTCGTCGAGCATCTCCACGAGCGTGCCGCAGAGCGGCAGGCCGGCGCGCGCGAAGGCGGCGACGATCTCATGCGCCATGACATGGCCCCGCTTCGGCCGCGGCTACGCAGTCGCCGCGCAACGGCGATGAACGCATCGATTTCCCCGTGCAATCGCGGCGCCGGCACGACGGCGCCTGTTCATCTTGCAACGCGTCGCGGACGCGACACCGGACAGCACGGCAGCGATCAGTTGGCCGCGGCTTCGGCCGCCTCGTCGACGACCTCGGGCAGCGGCGAGTCCGAGGCCGCCGCCGCGTCCCCGGCCGGAGCCAGCGCCGTCGCGAATTCGCCCAAGTCGAATTCGTCGCGCACGCGCAGGCGCGCGAGCTCGACGAAGCGCGGCTCGGGCCGATCGTCGCCGGCCGGCAGCAGCACGGCCGGGTCGCGGCGCAGGGCGGCGACCAACGCGAGATAGGCGTCGGGCTCCACGCCGGCGGCTTCGAGCAGCACGGCCGGCAGCATCCACGAGCGCGTCTCTTCCCAGCGCGGCACGGTGCCCCGATTGTCGACGATCAGATAAGGCACGGGCTGCTCGCGCGGTCCCTGGCCGTCGACGAAGCCGAGCTGGGCGAACGCCGAGTGCAGGCCCGGCAGATGGTCGCCGTAGAACAGCAGCACGGTCGGCCGCCGGCGCTGCTGCAACTGCTGCGCGAGGCGGCCGAGCTCCTGGTCCGCATTAGCGATGTGATAGAGGAAATGGCGCAGGGTGCGCGCGCCGTAGTCGTCGAGCAGGTCGGGCAGCGCGATCGCCGCGAGCCGCTTTTCGTCGAGACCGGGGCTGACGTCGTACGGTCCGTGCGCTTCCATGCTGATCGCGAACAGGAACTGCGGCGGACCGTCGTCGGCGAGCTCGGCCAGCACCTTGTCGGTCAGCGCCGAGTCGGCGACGAACAGGCCCGACTTCGGCGCATGGGCGAAGTCGGGCAGCGCGAGGAAACGCTGCGCGCCGAGGCGGCTCAGCGCCTCGCGCCGGTTCCAGAACGCCGCATCGTTCGGATGGATCACGCTGGTGCGGTAGCCCTGCTCGGCCAGCGTGCGCATGAGCCCCGGCATCGGCGCGTCGACGAGTTCGAAATACGGATACTCCACACCCGGAAACGCCGCGAGCGGCACGCCGCTGAGCACTTCGAACTCGGTGCGTATGGTGCCGCCGGCGAACGTCGGCACGCGCAGGTCGCCGGTGGCGGCGGCCGCGGCGAGGCGGCGGAAATTCGGCAGGCTCTGCCCGGCCGCGACGCCGTTGAGGCGCGCCGGATCGAAGAACGATTCGCTCTGCACGACGACGATGTCGGGCAGCTCGCCGCCGTCGGCCGCCGCGCTGCGCGCGAAGGCCCGTGCGTGTTCGGTGATGAACTCGAGCACGCGGTCGTGATCCGGCGGCTGCCGGTGCGGCCGCACGAGCTCCCAGTGGAAGACCAGCAGATTCGCCGCGATGCCGAGCCGCCGGACGCTGTCGGCCGGCGACCAGGGCTCGAAGCCCGCATTCCAGCCGTCGTAGACGGAACGCCACGGCGCCGCGCCGCGCCAGAGCGTGACCGCGCCGCCGGCGACCACGACGGCGAGCAGCCCGCGCACGGCCGCGCGCGGACGC
>NZ_JANFVR010000558.1 GCF_024609805.1 Tahibacter caeni
GCGCCGCGCGGCCGCAACGGCGGCGGCCGTCCGGCCCCGCAGGGCGAGTAATACGGCCGGGCCGGGCGCCCGCAGCGCGCCCGGTCCGCGTCATGATGCTGTCGTGACGCGGCCACACGATCCCGTTTTCCCGGCGCGACGCCGGTCGCCGCCACAACTATTTCGAGGTTTACATGGAAATCACCGCGAGTCTGGTCAAGGAACTGCGCGAGCGCTCGGGCGCCGGCATGATGGAGTGCAAGAAGGCACTGACCGAGAACGCCGGCAATATCGACGCGGCGATGGAATACCTGCGCAAGACGGGGCTGGCCAAGGCTGACAAGAAGGCCGGCCGCGTCGCTGCGGAAGGCCGCATCACCCTGGCCCAGAAGGGCGGCAAGGCCGTGCTCGTCGAAGTCAATTCGGAAACCGACTTCGTCGGCAAGGACGAGAACTTCGTCAACTTCGCCAACGCCGTCGCGCAGATCGCGCTCGACACCGGCGCGGCCGACATCGAGGCGCTGAAGGCCGCCAAGTACAGCGACGGCAGCAGCACGGTCGAAGAAGCCCGCGCCGCGCTGGTCGGCAAGGTCGGCGAGAACGTGCAGCTGCGCCGCCTGGTCCGCGTCGACGGCAGCAACACCGTCGCCGGCTACGTGCACGGCGGCCGCATCGGCGTGCTGGTCGAACTGACCGGCGGCACCGAAGAGCTGGCCCGCGGCATCGCCATGCACGTCGCCGCGATGAACCCGCCCTACGCGAAGCCGTCCGAAGTGCCGGCCGACTTCATCGCGAAGGAAAAGGAAATCGAGCTGGCCAAGATGACCGACAAGGACAAGGCCAAGCCGGCCGAGATCCTGGAGAAGATCATCAGCGGCAAGATCGCGAAGATCATCAACGAAGTCACCCTGACCGGCCAGCCGTATGCGCTGAACACCGATCTGACCGTCGAAGCCGTCCTCAAGAAGGAAGGCGCCGACATCGTCGGCTTCAAGCGCCTGGCCGTCGGCGAAGGCATCGAGAAGGTCGTCGAAGACTACGCCGCGGAAGTCATGAAGCAGGCCGGTCTGGCCTGATCGCGACGCGGCATCCGCCACGCCGTACGAAAGAAGCCGCGGGAAACCGCGGCTTTTTTCTTTTGGCGGACTCGTTCATCCTCGAGCTCCCGCCTCGGAGGAATCGCCGTGCCCCGCCACGAGACGCTGCTGCGACAGCTCGCGATCCGCCATCCGCTGATCCAGGCGCCGATGGTCGGCGTGTCGACGCCGGAGCTCGCGGCCGCCGTTTCCGAAGCCGGCGCACTGGGCTCGCTCGGCACTGCGGCCGCCGCCGTCGACGAGATCGCCGCGCAGATCCGCCGGACCCGCGAACTCACGTCCCAGCCGTTCAACGTCAACCTGTTCTGCCACGCACCGGCCGTCGCCGACGCCGCGCGCGAGGCGGCCTGGCTCGCCTGCCTCGCGCCGGAATTCCGGCTGTTCGGCGCCTCACCGCCGGCCGTGCTGCGCGAGATCTATCGCAGCGCGCTCGGCAACGAGGCGCTGCTCGCGATGCTGCTCGCGCTGCGGCCCGCCGTGGTCAGCTTTCATTTCGGCCTGCCCGACGCGGGCTGGATACCGGCGCTGCGCGAGGCCGGCGTCGTCACCCTCGCCGGCGTGACCGATCCCGACGAGGCCGCTCTGGCCGAGCGCGCCGGCGTCGACGCGCTCGTCGCCCAGGGCTACGAGGCCGGCGGCCATCGCGGCATCTTCGATCCGGCGCGGGACCTGCGCCTCGGCACGTTCGCGCTGGTGCGCCTGCTCGCGCGCCGCTGCGCGCTGCCCGTGGTCGCGGCCGGCGGCATCATGGACGGCAGCGGCATCGCCGCGGCGCTG
>NZ_JANFVR010000559.1 GCF_024609805.1 Tahibacter caeni
GGCCGGGGCCGCCGCCGGCGCCTCCGCAGCGGCCGCGTCGCCGTCGACCCAGTAGCGCTCGCGCGCGAACGGATACGTCGGCAGGCTCGCGCGTGCCGCGCCGCATGCGGGCTGCCGCGTCCAGTCGACCGCGACACCCGTGGTCCAGGCACGCAGCAGCGCCGCGAGATCGCCGCGCTGCTGCGCCTGCGCGGCCGCCTGCACGGCGGCGTCGCTGTCGTCGTCGGCCAGCACCTCGCCGGCGAACGCCACGTCGGCCTCGCCGGCGAGCCAGCGGTCCAGGCGCTCGACGAGCTGCGGCAGCGAGTCGGCGACGAAGCCCAGCCGCTGTTCCATCGCCTCGCGGCCGGTCTGCAGGGTGTGGGCGACGTCGGCGAGCGCGAGCTCCGGCCGCCGCCGCAGCGCATCGCGCAGCTCGAGCGCTTTCTGGCGCAGCTGCGGCAGATTGCGCGCCGACAACGGCACGGCCTGCGGCGACGCCGGCCGCGGCGCGCGCGCCGGCGCGACGTATTCCTCGATCACGACGTGCGCGTTCGTGCCGCTGTAGCCGAAGGAATTGACGCAGGCGCGGCGCGGCGCATCGCCGGCGCCGTCCCAGGCGCGCGCGCTGCGGTTCACGTAGAACGGCGAGTTCGCGAAATCGAAATGCGAGTTCTCGCGGCTGACGTGCAGGGTCGGCGCGAGGGTGCGGTGCCGCAGCGACAGCAGCACCTTCTGCACGCCGGCCACGCCGGCCGCCGACGAGGTGTGGCCGATGTTGCTCTTGACCGAGGCCAGCGCACAGAAGTGCTTGCGTGCGGTGCGCTCGCGGAACACCGTGGCCAGCGCCTGCAGCTCGATCGGATCGCCGAGGCGCGTGCCGGTGCCGTGCGCCTCGACGTAGCTGATCGTCGCCGGATCGATGCCGTAGCGTTCGTAGACGCTGCGCTCCAGCTCGATCTGGCTGACCACGCTCGGCGCGGTGATGCCGTTGGTGCGGCCGTCCTGGTTCGTGCCCGAGCCGATAATGACGCCGTGGATCACGTCGCCGTCGGCCTCGGCGTCACTGAGCCGCTTGAGCACGAGCGCACCGACGCCGTCGCCCATGACGATGCCGTCGGCGCCGTCGTCGAAGGCCTTGCACTGGCCGCTCGGCGACAGCATGCCAGCCTGGTTCATCGACAGGTACGACTCGGGCAGCAGCCAGAGGCTGACGCCGCCGGCCAGCGCCATGTCCACTTCGCCGCTGCGCAGCGCCTGGCAGGCCAGATGCAGCGCGACGAGCGAGGACGAGCACGCCGTGTCGACCGAGATCGCCGGCCCCTTGAGATTCAGGTAGTACGCGATGCGCGCCGCGGCGATCGAATAGCTGTTGCCGGTCACCGGCGCGGCGCGCACGCCGCGCTGCGCGAGCAGCGCCGCGTACTCGTTCATCGAGATGCCGAGGTAGACGCCGCAGCGCCGGTTGCTCAGGGTCTGCACCGCATAGCCCGCATCCTCGAACGCGCGGTAGCTCTCCTGCAGGAACAGGCGGTGCTGCGGGTCCATGTACTGCGCCTCTTCCGGCGAGATGCGGAAGAACAGCGGATCGAAGCAGTCGATGTCGTTCATCGCGCCGACCCAGCGCGAAACCATCTTGTCCGGCGAGCGCGGATGGCGGTCGTAATAGGCATCCGCGTCCCAGCGCCCGGCCGGCACCTCGACGATCGCGTTGCGCCCGTTCACGAGGTTGTCCCAGAACTGCTCCAGGTCGTCGGCCTGCGGATAGCGTCCGGACATGCCGACGATCGCGATGCGCTCGTCGGCGGCCGCGCGTGCGGGAACGCCGCCGCGCCAGCGCGGGCGCGCC
>NZ_JANFVR010000056.1 GCF_024609805.1 Tahibacter caeni
CAGCGCCCGGCGGATGCTCGGGCGCGCGCTGCGCGATCGCGGGCACGCTCCACGGCGTGCCCGTGCGTGCCGCGTCTCGGTCGCCCTGGCGACGCGTCGCCGCGCACGCGGCGGCGCGTCGTGAGCTCAAGGCACGTGCCCGAACCCCAGCAGCTTGTCCATGCGGCTCAACACGTACGAGAAACCCTGCACCTGCGGACTGCGATTGCCTTCGATCGTGTAGAGCATGCCGTCCTTGACCGAGTGCACGAGGCCGATATGGCCCTGCCAGCCGTCCAGGCTCACGCGCCACCAGACCACGATGTCGCCGGGCACCGGCTCGTAGCCGCTGCCCGGCGCATGGGCCCAGCCGCGCCGCTTGAATTCGGCGAGCACGCCGCGCGCACCGACCGTATACGGAAACGGCATGCGGTCGAGGCGGCTGCCGCCGGCGGTGTAGAAGCACCAGCTCACGAACGCCGCGCACCAGGGATCGCCGGTGCCGCCGTCGACCGGCGCGAAGTACTTGCGCACGAACGGACCGCGGTTGTCGCCACCGATCTCGCGCGCACCCTGCGCGATCTCGCCGATCGCGGCAGCCAGCGCCGCGCGGCCGGCGGTGCTGCCGCCCCGGGCAGGCAACCGGGTGTAGTCGACCGCACTCGGAGCCGCGATCACCGGCTTCGGGTGGGTCAGGCTCCACTGCGTGAGCGGCCCGACCTTGCCGTCGACGACCAGCGGCTGGCCGTGCTGGTCTAGGTTCTGCGACTGGAATGCCCGGACCGCGGCGAACGTCGCCGCGTCGAAGACGCCGTTCGCCACGCACGGGTAACCGCGGTCCGCCAGCTGCCGCTGCAGATTACGGACCGCGACGCCGGTGTCGCCCTTCTTCAGTACGCTCATTGCACTCTCCCGTTGCCGGCACGCCGCCGGAATCGTCTGGCCCTCGTCAGTCGTCCAGCGCCGGCGCGCGATTGAGCCGTTCCAGCAGGCGAGGATCGACGCGCACGTCGGGCTTGATCGCCTGCGCCTTGGCGATATTCGCTTCGGCGCTCGCTTCCTTGCCGAGCACCACGTAACCCTTCGCGATCGTCACGCGCGTCGGCGCCGGCAGCTCTGCGGCAGGCACGTCGAGCTTTTTGACGAGGCTTTCGATCTGCGCGGCCCTGCCGGAATCGACGGCTGCGCCCGGCGTTACGGGCACGTCTTCGACCGCCTGCCTGAGCTTGGCCGCAAACACCGGAGCCAGCGCGCTCTTCACTGCCGGCGGCGGGTCGGACGCGTCGACCTTCTCCGCGATCGCGTAGGCCTTGTCGACGGCGCCGACGCCGCGATAGGCGTTGGCGATGACCGCATTCTGCTCCGGCGTGCTCGCGCGGGGCGCGAGCGTCTCGATCGTCGCCAGGACGTCCTGCTGTTGCTGCGTGCTCAGGTTCGGCGTCTTGCCGTCGGCGAACTGCGCCTCGAGCTGAAGGAACTCGTTCTTGATGCTGAAGCTGCGGAGGCTCGGATAGCCGATGAACAGCAGCGATATCAGGGCGCAGGTGACGCCGATCCCGCCGTTGGCCACGGAGCTCTTGCGCACGCAACGGACCAGGGCCCACAGACCGACCAGAAACAGCAGCACGCCCAGGGCGAGCAGCACGATTTCGTAACTGTAGAGGTTGGCGAGCATGCTGCCGCCCGAAGTACCGTTCATGACCCCTCCTTCCGCCGGTCGCTTGGACAGAACGCCGCTGCGGATCAGGTGCGCCGCGCGTGCGGTTTCTCTCACTAGGTCGACACGCCGACGCGGTTCGTCACCGGCCGGGGCTGGTCTGCCGCTGCATCCGGCCCTCCGGGCCGGCCGCCGCCATTCACCGGCCGGGTCCGACTTTTCGGCGGAGGTTGGGTATTCTCCCGCCCCGGCAGAACCAACGACCGACACCGAAGCATGCGAACCTTCGTACTCCGAGCGCGCGCGGCGCCGACAGACAGCGCGAAACTGCTGGCCTCGGTCGGCCAGGAAGCGCATACCGAAATCCTCGCGCATACCCTGATGAACGCGATCTTCATCGCGCAGTCGCACCGCGACGACGTCGTCGTGTATCTCGTGCTCGAGAGCACCGCCGATTTTTCCCGCACGATCCGTTTCGACGCGAACGAGATGCACGACATCGGCGGCTTCCACGAGCAGTCGCTGCTCGGCAAGGTCGCGAAGGCGCTGGACGCATCCCGCGGCATGGGCAAGGAAGACACGCGCCCCGTGGAAACCGGCGTCATCGTGCGCACGATCAGCTTCGAGCGGCTGGTCGCCGAGCTGGCCGAAACGTGCCAGCTCTACGTCATGGATCGCAAGGGCACGCCGATGCGCGAACAGGCGTTCGACGACCAGCCGTGCTTCCTGCTGACCGACCACATCCCGATGCCGAAAAAGACCTTCCACAGCCTCGAGCGTCTCGGCGCGAAAAAGATTTCGCTCGGATCGAAGATGCTGTTCGCCTCGCAGTGCGTAGTGCTGATCCACCACGAGCTCGATCAGCGCTAGCGCCAAGGTCGAGGCAGCCCCACCGATCGGCCGCGCGGCGGCGGCCGTCGCGGCCGTGTCGGGAATGCGAGATCGGCGATCTCCGATGCACGTGTATGACGGCACCCGTCTCGATTTGCGAGTGCGACGGGGGCCCGACCACTCGTCAAGGAGTCCGCCATGTGCATGAAAATCTGCCTTCGCCTGCCCGGCCGGCCGCCGTTCCTCCCCGGGCGCCTGATCTGTTTCCACATCCCCTGCTGGCCGTGGGACCGGTGGCGCGACGATCCGTTTCCGCCGTTCGAGATCGACGGCAAGGCACCCGACTGGCTGCCCGACGCGAGGGCGCTTGCGAGCCTGAACGCGCTGATTCCGACGGTCGGCCGCGACGCCGCCAGGCATTTGAACGCCGCATCCAAGGGCCTGCTCGAGTCGCTGAAGGCGCGACTGCCGGAAGGCGCGACGGTGACGTTCATGAAAGACAAGCCGAAGGTCCGCCGCACCCGCTAGCACACCTGGCCGGTTGCATCGCGCGTTACGGCGTCTGCGCCGGCGCGACGGCCGGCGGCAGCGGCGGATTCACCGACAGCAGGTTCGGCACGGCGTACAGCGAACCCGCGGCGGTCACGTGGCTGATCGCGATGCGGCGCGCCTTGAGGTTCGGCATCGGCGCGACGTCCTGGAACGTCGTCGCGTTGTGGCAGGAGAAGCAGTTGCCGACCGTCGACGGCGTCGTCGTGCCGGTGAAATTCTGCACGAAGGTTTCGGCGGTGACGTTGGCGAGGTTGACCGAACCGACGGCGGTGCTCTGGTTGCTCGTCAGCCCGAACGTGCCGGGCTGCATCCAGACGGTGCCGATCAGGTCGTAGTTCGCGAAACGCCGCTGCGGCGGCGACTGCTGCTGCAACACCGTGTGCGCGGCCGCGTTGACGGCGTCGATATTGGCCGGACCCGCGGGCGAGAACGTTTCGCCGCCGGTACGGTTGGCCAGCACCGCATTGCTGACGGGCGAGAACTTCTGCGTTTTCGGATCGAACGTGAACGCGGGCGCCGCAACGAGCGTGGTCGTCGTCGTGACGGTCGTGCCGGGTGCCGACAGCGGCGAGGCCGTGCTCGTACTGCTCGCCGTGGTCTGCGTGCTGGGCTGGTTGGCCCGGTCGTACGGCGTGCCGCCGCGATACAGCGTATAGCTGCGCGGATCGCTCGCGCCGGAGGTCGGATCGAAGGTGCCGTCCTTGAAGCGCGGCGAATTGTCCTTGTGCTCGAAGGTCGCCCAGAGGAATTCCGGGTGGTTGATGGTCTGGCCTACCACGTGCAGCCCGAGCAGCGCGACATCGACCGTCACGGTCGCGCCGTCCGGCGCGACATAGAGCGTGTTGTCGGCGGTCAGGAACGTCGTCAGCACCGGCACCTGGGCCTTGGTCACGAACGCGCCGTCCGGCGCGGCCTGGCCGGGTTCGAGCCGCAGCCAGGTGGCCTTGAACACGGCCGCGCCGACGCCGAAGTAGTCGGAATCCGGATTGCGCTCGTAGTCGCCCGTGACGACGCGGTTGCGCCGGACCGTGTCGAAATAGCTGTCGTTCATGTGCACCGAGGCGTAGACCGGATAGCCGTTCGCCGCGACGAGCATGTTGCCGTCGGCCTCGACGATCGCGCCGGTGCCCTCGATCGCTCCGCCGCGTCCGTGCAGGCCGCGCGTCGCAAGGGTCAGCGTGCGCGGACCGGCGACGGAACGGCCGCGCGTCAGATCGCCGATCGTCGGCAGGCCGAGGAAGCGCGGCACGCCGTGCGCATCGAGCGCGGTCGCCCAGACGAAGGCCTCCCAGGACCATTGATGGAACTGGCAGTCGACCGCGCCGATCGGCGTGTCGTCGGTCGGAAACACCGTCTTCGCCTTGAGAAACGACGGCAGGAACTCGCCCCAGCCCAGGCGCGGGCACAGCGCCGCCGCTTCCGGCGCCGGCGCGTCCGCCGCCGCAGTCGCTGTCACGGTGGCCAGCAGCACCGCGCCCGTCCATCCGCCCAACGTTCGTTTCATGATCCTGTCCCCTGTCGATGATGAGCCTTGCCGCCGGACGCAGTCCGGCCGCGGGTCGCGGCGCTGCGTCCACAAGACCGCGAAATGCGCAGTTGGCAAACTGCCGCATCCGGGGCACGCGCCGGATGCGGTGCCGATTCGGCTTAGCGCAAAGGCAGGGGTTCGCGGCTCATCGGTGCGCCGGCGGCCGGAATTGCCGTCGACGACGGTGGCCTGCGGCTCTTCGCCCGGCTCGCGGTCAGGACTCGGGATCGAACATGATCTCGCGAACTTCCTGGGCGCAGCGACAGGCCGCGGCGAGCTTCGCCGCCCACTTCAACGCCTCTTCGCGGGACGGCACCTCGAGGATCGAGAAGCCGCCGAGCACCGCCTTGGTCTCCGGGTAAGGCCCGTCAGCGACCGAACCGTCGGCGGCGACGATGCTCGCGCGCTGGCTCAGGAGACCGCCGCCGAAGATCCAGACGCCGGCTGCCTTGGCCTCGCGCACGACGGTGCGCGCCGCCTCGCCCACGGCCGGGAGATCCTCTTCGGGAATCACCATCGTTCCGTCGTCGAACGAGATCAGGTATCGCTGCATCTCCACTCTCCTTCGTCCGATGGCCGGCCGGCAAAGCATCGGCCGCCCTCATGACAGTTCTGGCGCGCAGCCGAAGCGTTCGCGTTCGCGAGCACCCGAAAGCCGCATCCCGGACTCTACCGGCGATGCACCGCCGCGGGAACCGCGGCGCCCTCCGGAGCGTGGATCGATGCCGAACCGATCCGCCGCGTCCCGGGCGCAACCGTCGCGTTCCGTCAATCGCCCCCCGGAGTCCGTCGTTGCGGTGCGGCAAGCGCCGCGCCCGTGTGGCGCGACGTTCCCGTCATCCGCTCGCGAGGTCCCGCGCGACGGCTTGTGCGCTTCCGTCTTTTCCACAATAATCGAACAATGGAAACGAAAGCCGCCCTCAAGGCCCTTGCCGCACTGGCGCACGACTCGCGCCTCGCGATCTTCCGCCGCCTCGTCGAACTCGCCCCCGACGGCGCACATGCCGGCGCCATCGGCGAAGCACTCGGACTACCGGGCGCGACACTCTCCTTCCATCTGAAAGAGCTGCACCACGCCGGACTGGTGGAAAGCCGGCAGGAAGGCCGCTTCGTCCGCTACACCGCCAACCTCGCCACGATCCAGGCCATCGTCGGCTACCTGACCGAGACCTGCTGCGGCGGCAGGCCCGAAATGTGCGCTCCCGGACCCGTCGCACTGCCGGTGCCGACGGTGAAGCGCAAGATGGCGCGGCCTCAATGAACACCGTCGCGACGCATCATCCTCTGCGGGTCCTGTTCCTGTGCACCGGCAACTCCGCGAGGAGCATCCTGTGTGAAGCCACCTTGCGACACTGGGGCGCCGGACGTTTCGAGGTGTACAGCGCAGGCAGCAGGCCGGCCGGGCGGGTTCATCCCGACGCCCTTGCGCAACTGCAACGGACCGGGATCGCGACCGATGGCCTTGCCAGCAAGTCCTGGGACCGGTTTGCTGCTGAAGGCGCCACGCCGGTGGATCTCGTCATCACGGTCTGCCACAGCGCCGCGCAGGAACCCTGCCCCGTGTTCTTCGGCAATTTCGTCCGGGCACACTGGGGATTGCCGGACCCTTCCCACGCACCCGGCGATGCGGCCGACGTGGCCCGGGCATTCGCCGACACGCATGCGCTGATCACGGCGCGCGTCAGGGCGCTCGCGGCGGCGCCCGTCGAAACGATGGACGCCGAGGCGCTTCGCGCCGCCGTCGACGCGATCGCCGAGCAGTACCCCATTCCCGCCGGGGCCGCACGGTGAGCGCCGCCATGTCCAGCGTCCCCGCGCCGCCGGAGCGACTCGGAATTTTCGAGCGCTACCTCACGGCGTGGGTCGCAGCCTGCATCGCCGCGGGAACGGCGCTCGGCTACGCGTTGCCCGGCGTCTTTGCGACGTTGAGCGCCTGGGAACTCGCCAAGGTCAACCTGCCGGTGGCAGTGCTGGTCTGGATCATGATCATCCCGATGCTGCTGAAGGTCGATTTCGGTGCGATGGGCGACCTGCGCCGGCATTGGCGCGGCATCGGCGTGACGGTATTCGTCAACTGGGCGATCAAGCCGTTCTCGATGGCGCTGCTCGGCTGGATCTTCATCCGTCATGTGTTTGCAGCCTATTTGCCGGCCGATCAGATCGACGCCTACATCGCCGGGCTGATCCTGCTGGCGGCCGCGCCCTGCACCGCGATGGTCTTCGTCTGGAGCAATCTGTGCGGTGGCGAACCCAGGTTCACGCTGAGCCAGGTCGCCCTCAACGACGCGATCATGGTCGTGGCGTTCGCTCCGCTGGTCGCCCTGCTGCTGGGTCTGTCCTCGATCACGATTCCGTGGGCCACACTGCTGATCTCCGTCGCACTCTATATCGTCGTCCCGGTGCTCGTCGCCGTCACGGTACGGCGGGCGGTCCTGCGGCGCGGCGGCGAACGCGCGCTGCAGGCGCTGCTCGCGCGTCTGGGACCGTGGTCGCTCGTCGCACTGCTGCTGACCTTGATTCTGCTGTTCGGCTTCCAGGGCCGGCAGATCGTCGCGCAGCCGGTCGTGATCGCGATGCTCGCGGTTCCCATCCTGATCCAGGTCTATTTCAACGCCGGCCTCGCCTACTGGCTCAACCGCCGTCTCGGCGTGGCGCACTGCGTGGCCGGTCCGTCGGCGCTGATCGGCGCCAGCAATTTTTTCGAACTCGCCGTGGCGACGGCCGTCAGCGTATTCGGCGTGCATTCGGGCGCCGCGCTCGCGACCGTCGTCGGCGTGCTGATCGAGGTGCCCGTGATGCTGACCGTCGTTCGCGGTATCAATGCTTCGCGGTGCTGGTACGACAGGCGCTGACCACTGGCGCTCGTGCGGAACATCGGAGAACGCCATGCAGCAAATGTATCGAGTGTTGTACCTGTGCACCGGCAATTCGGCCCGCAGCATCCTGGCGGAAGCCTTGACGCATCGGCTGGCGCGCGGGCGCTTCGAGGCGTACAGCGCCGGCAGCAACCCGCGTGGGGAAGTTCATCCGATGACGCTGGCGCTCCTGCGCAGCGTCGGTCTTCCCACGGACGGCCTGCGCAGCAAGAGCTGGAATGAGTTCGCCGCGCCCGAGGCTCCGGCAATGGATTTCATCATCACCGTGTGCGACCGGGCCGCTGGAGAGCCGTGTCCGGTCTGGCCCGGGCACCCCGTCACCGGCCACTGGAGCATTCCCGATCCCGCCGCCGTCGACGGCCCGCTGCTCGTCCGGCAAGCGGCGTTTCGGGACGCGATGTACGTTTTGAAGCAACGCATCTCCCTGCTGACGGAGCTCAAGGCCGATTCGCTCGACCGCATGGCGTTGCGCGTGCGACTCGGCGACATCGCCCGGCAGGCGACGAGCCAGCCCTAGCGGCGGTGCTTCGATTTCACCCATTGCTGCGGAGCCAAGGAATCACGATGACGATACGCGTAGGCATCAACGGCTTCGGCCGCATGGGACGGCTGAGCTTGCGGGCGGCCTGGGAGTCGTCCGACCTGACGTTCGTGCAGATCAACGAGCCGGCCGGCGACGCCGCCACGCTGGCGCACCTGCTGAACTTCGATTCGGTGCATGGCCGATGGTCGCACGAGGCGCGCGCCGACGGAGACGCCCTGCTCATCGGCGACCGGCGCATTCCGGTCGCGCGCAGCAAGGCGATCGCCGACACGGACTGGTCGTCGTGCGACGTCGTGATCGAGGCCTCGGGCAAGTTCCGCAAGAGCGAGCTGCTCCGGCCCTACCTCGATCAGGGCGTCGAACGCGTCGTCGTGACGGCGCCGGTCAAGGAAGCCGGCGTGCTCGATTGCGTGGTCGGCGTCAATCACGAGCGCTTCGATCCGGCGGTTCATCGAATCGTGACCGCGGCGTCGTGCACGACCAACTGCTTCGCGCCGGTGGTGAAAGTGATCCACGAAGGCCTGCGCATCCGCCACGGCAGCCTGACGACCATCCACAGCCTGACCAACACGCAGGTCATCGTGGATGCGCCGCACAAGGACCTGCGCCGGGCGCGCGCCTGCGGTTCGAGCCTGATTCCGACATCGACCGGTTCGGCCACCGCCATCGCGCAGATCTTTCCCGAGCTCGCGGGACGCCTGGACGGCCATGCCGTGCGCGTGCCGCTGACCAATGCGTCGCTCACGGACTGCGTGTTCGAGGTCGAGCGGCCGACGAACGTCGGTGAAGTGAACGCGCTGCTGAAAGCCGCCGCCGACGGTCCGCTGCGCGGCATCCTCGGCTACGAGGAACGTCCGCTGGTATCGATCGACTATCGCGGCGATCCGCGCTCCGGCATCGTGGACGCCTTGTCCACGATGGTCGTGAACGGCACGCACGTAAAGATCTACGCGTGGTACGACAACGAATGGGGCTACGTGAACCGGACGGCCGAACTCGTACGCCTCGTCGGCGCAGCGAGGCGATGACGCTCGTGGCAGTCGGCCGCTCCGCCGCGCTCCGCCAGTACGTCCTGATCACCGGCAACTACTGGGCGTTCACGCTGACGGACGGCGCGCTGCGCATGCTGGTGGTGCTGCATTTCCACCAGTTGGGCTACACGCCGCTGCAGGTAGCGCTGCTGTTCCTGTTCTACGAGATCTTCGGCATCGTCACCAATCTGGTCGGCGGCTGGCTCGGCGCGCGCATCGGCCTGAACCGCACCATGAACGCCGGCCTGGCCCTGCAGGTGGTCGCGCTCGGCATGTTGACCCTGCCGGCAGCCGGCCTGACGGTGCCCTGGGTCATGACGGCGCAGGCCCTGTCCGGCATCGCCAAGGACCTGAACAAGATGAGCGCCAAGAGCAGCATCAAGCTGCTCGTACCGGGCGACAGTCCGGGCGTGCTGTATCGGTGGGTGGCCGCGCTGACCGGCTCCAAGAACGCGCTCAAGGGTGCCGGCTTCTTCCTCGGCGGCGCGCTGCTCGCGGCCTTCGGCTTTCGCGCCGCCGTCGCCTCCATGGCCGCCGCCCTGTTGTTCGTGTGGGCGGCCAGCCTGATCCTGCTGCAGCGCGACCTGGGCAAGGCGAAGAACAAGCCGAAGTTCCGCGATCTGTTTTCCAAGAGCCGCGCGGTCAACCTGCTGTCCGCGGCACGCCTGTTCCTGTTCGGGGCTCGCGACGTCTGGTTCGTCGTCGCGCTTCCCGTCTTTCTCGCGACGACGCTGGGCTGGAGCGACTGGGCCATCGGGGCTTTTCTCGCGAGCTGGGTGATCGGCTACGGCATCGTGCAGTCGCTTGCTCCGTATGTCACGGGCCACCGCAGCGGCCGCGTCCCGGATGGCAGGAGCGCGTTTGCGTGGGCGGCCGTCCTGGCGGCCGCACCGGCGGCGATGGCCGTATTGCTGAGTCACTCGGCCGATGCGACCGTCGTGCTGACGGCCGGCCTGGCGATCTTCGGCCTGCTGTTCGCCGTCAACTCGTCGCTGCACAGCTACCTGATCGTGAGCTACGCCGCCGAGGACGGCGTATCCCTCGACGTCGGTTTCTACTACATGGCCAATGCGGCCGGACGCCTGCTCGGCACCGTGCTTTCCGGCGCCGTCTTCCAGGCCGGCGGACTGGTTCCCTGCCTCTGGATCGCCGCCGCGCTGGTCGGCGCGGCGGCGCTCGTCTCGCTCGCTTTGCCGCGGCACCGCTCGCCGGTCGGCCCGCTCCGCGCAGCGCCCGATGCCGGCGACTGACCGCGTGCCGGTCCACGCACCACCGGGTACCGGCCGGGACGCGAGGCAAGACGATCAGTGTGCCCGACGACACCGCCGGACGACCCGTGACACACATCGATGGCACGGCCCCGGCCGAACCGGCGTCCGACTGCGGCCGCCAACGCGGCGTTGACGGCCAGCCTTGCCGGAAACACGCCGGCGATCGTGGCGTTCGACGTCCGGATTCGTCCCGCACGGGCACGGGCATGAGCGGTGATGCATAGTTAAAAAAACCACAATACGCTAATTGATCGCGTCCGGGATCCAGACGACGGAACAGCGCGGCCGGATCATGCGCGCACCTGGCCGCAGCAGGACGATCGGGCCGGAACCCCGGCGGCGACGGCCGGCGCGATCGTCGGCGCAGAACCGCAGCCGCAGCCGGCCAGACCGCCGGCCTTCGCATCCGCATCGGCAACGCAGCACGCCGAGACGCCGGACGATGCGGGACCGCCGCAACAGGCGGCGGCGGCCGCCTGCTCGCCATCGGCGAACTGCGTAGTGCATACGCCGGTTTCCGGCAGCACGAGCTCGACACGCCGGGCCGCTTCCCAGTCGCCGGCAATCGCCGCGGCGACGGAACGCACCTGTTCATAGCCGGTCAGCAACAGGAACGTCGGCGCGCGGCCGTAACTCTTCACGCCGACGATGTAGAGGTTCGCATCGGGATGCGCGAGTTCGATCGCACCGTGCGGCCGCACGCTGCCGCAACTGTGGAGATTCGGATCGATCAGCGGCGCCAGCGCGGACGGCGCCTGCGTGCCGGCATCCATGTCGAGCCGCACTTCGTCGAGGATGCCCAGATCCGGCCGGAAACCCGTGGCGGCAATCAGCTCGTCGACCGCGGGCAGTGCGGCCTCGTCGCTCCAGGCGACCCAGCCGGCGTCCGACCGTTCGATGCGATCGACGTGGACGTTCGCATGGACCGTGACGACGCCCGCCTCGACCAGGCGCGCGATGCGCACGCCCAGCCGGCCGCGTTCCTTCAACTGGTCGTTTTCGCCGCCGCCGAGGATGCGCTGCAACGAAGGCCGGCGCACGGCCCAGTGGATGCGCGTGCCCGGGGAAGTCCGGGCCAGCCGTGCCAGATCGGTCAGCACGTTGAATGCGGAGTGGCCGCTGCCGACCACGAGCACGCGTTTGCCGGCATAGCGGTCGCGAGCCGTTCCGAGCACGTCGGGAATACCGTAGGCCAGGTGCGCGGCCGCGGCGCGTTCGCCCAGCGCCGGAAGACCGGCGGCGCCGACGGGATTGGGGATCGACAGGGTGCCGGAGGCGTCGATCACGGCCTCGGCCTGCAGCTCGCGCTCCTCGCCGTCCTGGACATACCGGACCACGAACGGTGCGGTATCGCGCTGCGCGTTCTTCATGCGGTCGCGATGGCGTTTCGTCACGCCGGTGACTCGCGCGTCGACGCGGATCTGCGGCGCAAGCTCCGGCGTGGCGGCGAGCGGTTCCAGATACTGCTCGACGACTTCGCGCCCCGTCGGGAAATGCGTCGGGTCGGGCGGCTGCCAGCCGTTCGCGGCCAGGAGCTCGGCGGAGCGTGCGTCGATGTTGTATTCCCACGGCGAGAACATGCGCACGTGCGACCACCGGCGAATGCCGGCGCCGACCTGCGCGCCGGCCTCGAGCACGACGGGGGTGAAGCCGCGCGCGCGAACATGGGCGGCGGCGGCCAGGCCTACGGGGCCGGCACCGATGATGACGACTGGCAAAGAACGGGACATGCGGCACCTCGCATCAGGGGGATGTGTCGCCGGCGGCACCGGCGAGGTTTTCGGGGATCAGGCGTTCGACGATGACCACGTCGAGCCACTGGCCGTCGAGCCGGCCGTGTTTCTCGTACACGCCGACTTCTCGAAATCCGCAGGCACGGCACAGCGCCCGGCTGGCCGCGTTGAACGGAAAAACCCGCGACACGACTTTCCAGAATCCGGCACTGCGGGCGGCATCGACCAGGTCGTCCAGCAGGACACGACCGACGCCACGGCCGCGCGCCGATGCATCGACGTAGATGGAGAACTCGGCGATGCCCGCATAGCAGTCGCGGCTGCGATAGCTGCTCAAGCCGGCCCAGCCGACGACCGCGCCGTCCGTCTCGATCGCTACCCGTAGCGGGTAACGATCGTCCGCGATCCGCGGCAGCAGATCCTCGATACGACGCGGCCGGGTTTCGAACGTCGCGCTGCGCGCGGCGATGCCCTGGTTGTAGATGGCCGTTATCCGTGACGCATCGGAGGAGGCGGCGGCCCGGGTGGAAATCTGCGCGCTCATTGTGTTGTCAGTAACAACCATATGGACAAAAGCTAAAGGTCAGTCGCCGTTCGATGTACCGCAGGAAGGCGCACAGCCGCCGACACTGACGCCGGAAACGAAACGCGCCTCGGCGGCCTTGGCCAGGCGCCGGATCACGTCGGTGACGCTGGCGCGAACCTGCGGATCGATATCGGCCAGCATTTCCGCCTGCTGAGCGACGAGCTCGCGGTTGATCGTGTCGTACAGAGAACGGCCGCTCGGCGTGATCCGCAGCGAAAGCGCGCGGGCGTCGTTCTCGTCGGTGCGGCGCTCGACGTAGCCCTTGCGCACCAGCGCATCGATCACGCGGGTCGTCGTGCTCTTGTCGAGCAGCAGCAGCGCCGCGAGCACCTGGCTGCGCATGGGACCTTTGTCGGCGAGCGCTTCGAGCGCATAGCACTGCGTGACAGAAATGTCATGGCAGCAGATGCGGTCGCGATCGCGGAACTGATAGACGCGGACGAGATCGGCCAGCGCGGCATTCAGGGCCTCGGCGTCTGCCCACAGTCTGGACGAAGGCTTGTTCCGGCTGCTCGACTTTGGTTGCATGGCGCAACTATACGCGCCGCGCAGATGATTGCAAGTAGCAACTTACAGGACCGGAACCGTCAGGTTCTGCCGATGCGGGCCCGGGTCATCGCCGAGCGATCGGCCAGGTCCGGTCGTGCGCGGACCACCGGCGGCCGCCCACGCCTGGACCGACCCCAAAGACCAGGCCCGTCGAAGCGGTTCCCAGGACAGGAAAACGAACAGGATGAACGTCCTCGTCACGCAACCCGCCTCGCGGTTTGCTTACCATCGGCGGCAGCGATCGAACGGGAGTCGGCGATGAGCCGGAAAATCGCGCGCCGCGGCGCGCTGCTGGGTTTACTGCTCGCATCCGGCGCCGCCGCGGCGCGGGACGTCGACGCCACCGCATTCCTGCGCGACGGCGGCAACCGCGCCGGCGCCGTGCGCCTGACCGGCGTGAAGGCCGGCACGACGACGGTCACCCTGGATCTGCGTCGCTTCGAGGTGTTCGCGCGCAACACGCAGCTGCTGGCCGACGACGGCCAGGGCAAGGTGCGGCAGCTGCCGCGGCCGCGCACGCGCTACTACGGCGGCACCGTCGTCGAGACCGGCGCCGCGGCGTTCCTCGCGGTCGAGGAGGACGGCAGCGCGCGCGGCCTCGTCGACGCCGACGGCAGCGCGTCTTCGCTGGATGCAAGCGCCGGCGGCGCACTGCGGCTCGTCGCGATCGACGCCGACGCGCCGCGCGCGGACGGCGGCTTCCAGTGCGGTACCGACGACCTGGACCAGGCGCGCCGCCTGATCGAGGATGCACAGGCCGTCGCCGGATCGGCGTCGCCGTCGTCGCCCCAGGGGACGCTGCCGTATCGCGCCCGCGCGGCCATCGAAACCGACTACCAGTTCTACCAGCGCTTCAACAACGCGACGACGGCGACGCGCTACGTCGGCGACCTGATGGCCTATGCCTCGACCAAGTACGTGGCCGAGATCGACACGCGCATCGAGATCTCGTTCCTGCGCCTTTGGACCACGGCATCCGATCCGTGGAACGAGACGACCTCGAACTGCAGCCTGTACGAGTTCGGCTCCTACTGGAACGCGAACATGACCGGCGTCCAGCGCACGTTCGCCCACATGCTCAGCGGCCGCACGACGGGCGGCGGCGTCGCCTGGCTCGGCACCTTGTGCTCCGGGCCGTTCAATTCCGCCGTTTCCGGCTGCAGCTTCGGCAGCGGCACCCTGCCCGTCGGCGGCGACTACGGCTTCACCGGCAACATCAGCGGCGGTTTCAACGCGGGCAACCCGCAGGTGGTCTGGGACATCGTCGCGTCGTCGCACGAGATCGGCCACAACTTCAATTCGCCGCACACGCACTGCTACGGCGGCATCGGCGGCAACGCGAATCCGGTCGACCAGTGCTCCGCGTCCCAGGCCGGCCAGACCGGCTGCTACAGCGGACCGACGTCGCTGCCGGGACCGGCCGGCCAGGGCAGCGGCACCATCATGAGCTACTGCCACCTGCTGTCGCCGGGCCTGTCCAACATCAGCCTGCGCTTCGGCAACGGCCATCCCTACGGCGTGGCGCCGGAACGCGTGCCGGCGCGGATGCTCGCGCGCATGAACAGCCTCGCCCAGTCCAACCCGGCCTGCGTCGTCGACGACACCATCTTCGCCGCCGGCTTCGACTGAGGCGATACGACCAGGCATCGACAGAACCGGTACCGCTTGCCGGCAGTTCGCGCCGCCGGCCGGCGACGGCTCGCGCAGCGCTGCGTCCCGGACGCGCAGCGCTGCGGCTCCCGATGCTTCGGCGCTCGCCGCTCAGCCCTGCAGATCCGTCACGTCGTCGAGATCCACCTGCACGTGCTTGCCGTACCAGTGGCCGTCGATCAGGACCAGATCGTGTTCGGCCCAGACCGGCGCGCCGAACACGGTGATCGTCGTGCGCACGCGGGCGGTGTCCTGGCCGCGTTCGAGCACGTCGACGCGCAGCGAGTCGGCGACGGCGTCGAGATCGATGCCGTAGGTGCGCACGGCTTCCTTGGCCGCGGTCAGCATCGGCCCCGCGCGTTCGAGCACGCCTTCGAGCGGCAGCGCCTTGAGCTGGTCGACGTCGGTGATGCCGGTGCGGCGCGCCGCGTCGGTCAGCACGGTCAGCGAGCGGCGCAGCGAGGCGACGCTGAAGAAGTCGGTCGTGTTGACCCAGCGCTGGATGCCGGGCAACGCGCCGCGCAGAGCTTCGCGCTGGGCGTCGGTCAGCTTCGTCTCCGAGGAGTTGACCGCGACGCTCAGCGCACCCATGCCCATCAGCAGCATGCCGGCCGCCTGCGGACGGGCCTTGGCCAGCTCCGGCTCGAGCTTGGCCATCAGCTGGTCGACCGCGTCCGGCGCGGTGAACTGCTGCATCTTCTCGGCGAAGCGGGCGCGCTCGGCATCGCTCGTCGGCTTGTTGCGCTGCAGCTCGTAGGCGGCGCGGGCCTGGTCCCACTGCCGGCGCGGCGTCAGTCCCTGGGCCAGGCCGGCCAGGTCGCCGGCGCGGAACAGCTCGGCCAGGTGTTTGATTTCCATGGCCGGATCCGGCGCGTTCAGGCTGGCCGCGCGGACCGTGACGGGCGCGGATTCCGCGGCGGCGAGCAAGGTGGACGGACCGACCAGGGCGACGGCCAGCAGGCTCAGGGACAGCAGTTTCGTCTTCATGCGGCGCTCCTCTCGTTGGGAGCTTTAGTGTGTTAGTGATCTACAACACCAATAAGTGACGGAAGTCATTCTGGGCTAGTCACGCGCCGTCGGCGACCGCGGCTCTCGCCGTCGGCCGGCGACCTCCGCGTCCGCGCGCAGCCCTGGCGCACGCCAATACGACGCAGGCGTCGATCGTGGGCGGCTTGATCTGCGTCAAGCCGTCGCCGGCGCGTCCCGCGCAGGCTATGCCCATTCAGACGAGGCCACCGCCATGCTCGATATCCTCGCTCCCGTGCGTCATGTGCATTCGTGGCAAGGCAGCCCGCGCTATGCCGCCGAGCTGGCCGCGCTCGTGCAGGGGTCTCTCACCGGGCTCTATGCCCTGGAGCCGCTGACCGCCGCGCCCAAGGAAGCGTCCCCGGGAATGCTTGCCGAGGTCATCGAGTTCCTGCGCGAGATGCTCGATACGGCCAAGCGCGCGGGTCCCGATTTTCAGCGCTGGGCCCGCGATCTCGGCGTGCACGAGGCACAGTGGCGCGCAGCCCAGGGAAGCCTGCCTCAGATGCTGGCCGCCACTGCGCCGTGGCACGATCTCGTGGTGATGGGAGCCGATGCGCAGAGCACCTGGGAATCGCCCGGAGGCCTTGCCGAGCTGCTGCTCGGCCTGCGCCAGGCTTGCGTCGTGGTTCCGCCGGACGTCGAACACCTCAAGCTCGACACCGTCGTCATGGCCTGGAACGGCGCCGCGGAAGGCACGCGTGCGATCCGTTCCGCGCGCCCGCTACTGCAGCACGCGCGCCGTCGCATCCTGTTGCAGGCACGCGTACCCGCGGTCCAGCCGCCGCTGGCGCTGCAATCCATGTCGGACTACCTGGAGCGCCGTGGCTTGACGCACGAACTGCATCGGCTCGATGCGGCGCCCGGCGATGCGGGCGAGGCCATCCTGCGCGAAGCCGACGCAGTCGACGCCGACCTGCTCGTGATGGGCGCCTACGGCCGCAGCCGTTTCAGCGAATGGGTGCTCGGCGGCGCGACGCGCGCAGTACTGGCGCAGGCGCGGATGCCCGTGCTCCTGCAGCATTGACCGATCGGAGAGGTGGACCATGACGGATTCCGACCGGCACATGAGTGTGCACGAGGCGATCGCCGGCCGCTGCGCCGTGCGTGACTACGCCGCCCTGGTGCCTGGCGACACGCAGCTCGAGCGGCTGCTGCAGGCGGCCGTGCGCGCGCCGACCGCCCTGCATGAAGAACTCTGGCGCTTCGCAGTGATCCGCGAGCGGGCCCTGCTGGACCGCATTTCCGCCTGCGCCAAGGCAGCGATGTCGGCCCGCGCCGACGGCTTGCCGCACGACGCGATGGCGGCGTTCACGGCCGAAGATTTCCACATTTTCTACAACGCGCCGGCACTGATCGTCATCGGCACCGAGGCGCCGGGCCGGTTCACGGACGCAGACTGCTGGCTCGCGGCCGAGAACCTTATGCTGGCGGCGCATGCGGAGGGGCTCGGCAGCTGCGTCATCGGATTGGCCGTCGACGCCTTGAACGACGTCGCGGTGAAACGCGCCGTCGGATTGCCGGCCGGTTTCACCGCCGTATCGCCGGTCATCGTCGGCACCCCGGCAAATCCGGCAGCCCTGAGTCCGACGCCGCGCAAGCCGCCACACGTCGTGCTGTGGTCGTGAGGCCGGCGATCGCTCCGGCGGGGGTTATTTCGGCGTCACGAGATAAACGACCGGCTGGGGCTGCGCCACGGACCTGACCGTGCGTACGTTGTTGCGCGGCATGCCGTTTGCGATCAGCGCTGCATTGAGCCGGCCGATGATCGCCGAGGAGGTGCGGACCGGCGTCTGCAGCACGAACCAGCGGATGCCCGTCGTGCACGGCGGCGTGGTCAGCGATCCGACGTAGCTGTAGAACGGCTGCTGGCCGAAGCGCCAGAGCACGCGACCGAGATCCAGCGCGGCGATCGAGTTCGGCGGCGCGCTCAGCGCCTGGTAGGCCGCGGTCAGGGTCGGGTCGTCGCCGGCCGTGTCGTCGGCCGTCCAGAGCACGGCGAAGACCGCGGTGCCGCCGTACGCGTCTGTGGTCTTGATGTGCAGCTCGTAGGCCGGATTGCCGGCGACCACGTGCTCGTTGCGGTAGTGGAAGTGGAATCCGGCGACGGTGTAGACGTACGGCCGCGTCGCATCGTCGACGCCCGGCGTCATCGCGACCGAAGGCCCCAATGCGGCCTGGAATACGACGTTCTGATCGTGGCTGTCGAACGTGGCCTGCGTGATCACGGTCGATGCGTTCCAGGCCGTCGTCGTGACCTTGGTCAGATCGATCGGCGACTGCTGCGGCGGCGGGAGCTTGGCGCAGGACTCGCCCCAGCTCGGGCCTTCGGGATAGGTCCATTGCGCGGCCGCCGCCGCTTCGTACGCGGCGGAGGAATGCCCCGCATCGCGTGCCGGCGCGCGTGCGCAGCCGCTCGCCGCGAACAGGAATAGGAGAACTGCGAGCGTTCTGAACCCCGCGGCGGCGGTCGCCGGCGAAACGACGGGATTCCGGCGATGCCGCTGGATGCGGGCGCGGTCGCTCGGTGTGGCGACGCGGTGTGTGCCGTGCATGTCCGCCCCTCCCCCTCGGAGCCGAAGTTGATTTTTACACTAACAGCGTTTTGTCCCCTTGCAAAGCGGTTTTGACAGGAATTTCACGCGTTTTCCGCTACGCGCTTGCAGGATTTTTCTGCGTATTTGTCGTGGCGGAATCCGCGGCTGCCATCGTATCCGCCGTCCGCGCCCGCTCCCGCCGCGCGGTCGCCGCCTCCGACCAGATGCTGTCGGCATGGCCGCCGCGCCAACGCCGGCGCGATTGCCGCGCGAGCAGGAGCAGCAGCGGTACAGCGGCGAGCGCGGTCAGGTCGACCGCCACGCTCGCGCCGCCGTGATTCCAGGTGCCGGCGACGCCCCACACGCCGGCCCAGGCTGCCCGACGGTATCAGCGCCGTCGGCACGGCGGCCGCCAGCAGCAGTTCGCTGGCACCGCGTGCGGCGCCGCGGATCAGCGCCCAGGCCATGCAGGCACGAACACGCCGTAGTAGATGCCGTGATGTCAGGCGGCAACAGAGGTCGCAAACGCCGGGAGCCATTGCGCCGGCGGCGCCGCTGCCGGCGCGTCCTCGTGCCAGTGGATGCCGTGCGGATACACGACCCGGGCTTGCGCGGCGTAGAACGGATCGTGGAACGCGAAGACGACGCAGGTCAGCGCCATGATCAGATGGAACGGCAGGCTGACGACGCCGAGCGCGTCGTGTACATCGAGCCACAGCCTCTTGATGCTCCGGCCGATGCGCAGCGCGAAGAAATCCGCGGCGAAGGTCGGCAGCAGGATGATCGTGCCGGAGACCAGGGCCATGGCGTACAGCAGCGCGACGATGCCCATGAGCGGCCGTGCGACCGCGCCCGGAAACGGCAGGCCGAAGGACTGGTGCAAGGCGTCGATGAATTGCGCCACGCGCG
Source organism: Tahibacter caeni (assembly GCF_024609805.1). GTDB lineage: Bacteria > Pseudomonadota > Gammaproteobacteria > Xanthomonadales > Rhodanobacteraceae > Tahibacter > Tahibacter caeni. The sequence goes on from NZ_JANFVR010000056.1 coordinate 19,260, forward strand.
CCCGGTGCAGCCGTTCCACCTGCAGGCTGCCGTCGGCGGCGAAGCTCGCGCCGTAGTCGACGGACTGGCGGCGGTTCTCGCCGCGCACGCGCCAGACCACGCGGGCCGGCAATTCGGGCGTGGGCTCGATCACGACGGAATACGCCTTGGCGGCTTCCGGATGCGCCGCGAGCACTGCGGCGATCAGTTCCGGCGTCCGCGCGAGCGGCGGCGGCGCGGAGAGGACCGACGGCGGCGTGGCCCAGCGTTCCAGCGGCTTCTCGAACATCGTGATCGCGCCGGCGTAGAACGCGATGAACAGCATCAGCCCCGCCACGATGCCGACCCAGATGTGGACGTTCTTGTAGACCTTGACGATGTCGCTGCGGATCTTCATCGCCTAGCCCAGGGTCCTGCGCGCGAGCGTGAGCAGGCCGAACGCGATCGCGTCGGCCGCTGCCAGCCACAGCCACGCGCGCCGGCTGTCGCGGAACAGGAACACGCACGACAGCACGCCGGTCCAGATCGGTGCGACCAGCCACATGACGAACTGCACCTTGCCGTCGCCGGCCACGACGCCGCCGGGACCTAGCCAGGCGAACAGTCCCGACGTAGCCAGCGCAAGCCCGAAGCCGAGCAGCGCGCCGGCGCAGGTCTTGCCGAACCAGTGACGGCTTTGCAGGCGGCCGGCGCTCATGCGCGCAGCCTGCGGACGCGGCCGCGCCAGGCACCGAAAAACGGCGCGGCCGTTCCGCTCAGCATGACGAGGGTCAGCCAGGTGAAGACCGCGGCGGCACGCCCCATGGTCGGCAGGAACAGCGCGAGCGACGCCAGCAGGCAAGCCAGGGCGAGCCAGGGCCGGCCGCGCCGCGGCCACGATCCCTGCGCGCGCCACTGCTGCTGCGGCGAGGCGACGTAGGACAAGGCGACGCCGGCGATCGCGAGCAAGCCCGCCGGCACGGTGAGCCAGAGCGTCAGCATGGCATTACGGTCCGTCCGCCGTATCGGGTGCCGCGCCGGCGGCGAGGAATCGGGCGAGCGACGCGCCGAGAGTTTCGCCGTGCGACAGGTCCGGCAAATGTTCCACCGTCGTCGCGATGCCGCGCGCGCGCAGCCGCGCCGCCAGCGTCTCCGCCGCCTCGGGCGGAACGCTCCGGCGCGCCCGGCGCATCGCCT
>NZ_JANFVR010000560.1 GCF_024609805.1 Tahibacter caeni
CGCCGCGCGCGCGTACACGGTCGGCAGCCACGTCGTGTTCGGCGCCGGCCAGTACGACGCGCGCTCGGCGGCCGGACGCGCGCTGCTCGCGCACGAGCTCGCCCATACGGCGCAGCGCGCGCGCGACGTCGTGCGGCGCAAGCCGCTGACGCCGGAGGAGCGCGCCGAGGATCTGCAGTCGCCCGAGCTCCGGGACGACGCGCGCCTGCAGGAGGCGTTCGACAACGCGCCGGACATGCGCAAGTACGAGACCAGCGACGGCGTCAAGACGCTGCAGCGCCGGCTGCGCGAGCTCGAATACGCGCTGCCGATCTCGTTCGCGAAGACCGGCGACGCCGACGGCATCTACGGCGAGGAGACCGAAGGCGTCGTGAAGGACTTCCAGCGCGACCACGGCCTCGCGCCGACCGGCGTCGCCGACCGCGACACCTTGCGCGAGCTCGATCGCGTGTTCGATCCCGTCATCACGATCGAGAAGGTCTACTTCGTCGAGGACCACCGCCAGCTCGTCGACAACGACGTCGACTGGGAGGACACCGGCGCGCGCTACGCCGACTGGAGCCATGCGCCGTATCACGTCGTGTTCACGCCGGGCGAGCTGATCGCCGAGTCGATTCCGCTGTCGGTCACCGGCGGTACGACGATGTCGGCGATGGCCTGGGTCGACATCCAGGGCGGCGTGCCGGGGCGCAGCTACACGGTCCGCGCGCGCAGCAGCGACGTCGGCTGGACCCTCACCGGCACCGGCACGCACCGCAAGGGCGAGACGCGCGATCTCGTCCACCTCGCCGCCGATGCGCCCCTCGGCAAGCAGTTCGCGAAACTGCAGGCCTTGCAGTTCTGGGACACGATCTCGACGGCTGCGACGCGGTCGAGCGGCATGTCGATGTCGACCGTGTTCGTGACCGCCGGTGCGGTCGCCGACGCCGAGCGCGAGATCAAGTCCGACCATCCGTTCGTGCCGACGCGCAAACGCCTCGAACAGGCGATGCAGTTCGCGAGCGGCAGCGACATCACGCAGGCAGACCGCATCATCTGGAAGGTGATCCGCGAATTCCCGGCCTACGGCGTCTGCGACGCGCCGACGCGTCGGAAGACGAGCATCAGCTGCCCGGACATCGTGTCGGTCTGGGGCATGACGCCGTACATCGAGACCGGCACGTTCCAGTGCATCACGGTCGCGCGCTACGCCGACGCGGTGTTCCACATCCTCGGCATCCGCAGCGCGGTGCCCGACGCCGTCGCCGAGCCCGTCGTCGTCTGGGCCGACCTCGAACACCGCGATGGCATCATCTCGCCGTGGCCGCACAGCGGCATCTCCGAGGGCGGCGTGCGCCGCCATCCGATCCACAAGGACTGGCGCCTCGGCCTGATCGACGGCCATTGCGCGGTCAACAACTTCGAGGCCTGCGAGCGGCTGACCTGGACGCCGCCCGGCAAGAGCCAGCAGGTCGTGCAGATCTGGTGCGGCGGGCTCGGCGACAAGAATCCGCGCGAAGGCTTCCGCACCGCGCGCCAGGTGCTCGCGAACGTGTTCACCCTGGCCTGGTACACGCCGATGTCCAAGCCCGACCCGACCAGCGGTTTCCCGCGCGGCATCATCGAGCGGGACGAGGAAAACTACCGGGGCATCTTCCACTGCAACCGGGACCTCGGCCGGGACGAACGCTGACACGCGGCGACGCGGAGGAGCATGCCGATGAAACTCGCACTGCCCGACAGGACGTCGTCCGGCGCGTCACGCGCGGCGTCCGCGTCCTTGCGTTCGCCCGCGGCGGCGCCGCTGCATTCCCTGCCGGCCGCCCGGCCGCGGGCCGCGCCCTGCG
>NZ_JANFVR010000561.1 GCF_024609805.1 Tahibacter caeni
GCCGACCGTGACCGCGGCCCTCGCCCGCGCGGCGGACGTCCGCCGCGCCGATATCACCGGAGTCCCCATGCGCCTGCGACGTTGCGCCCATCTGCTGTTCGAGCCGCGCGAGGCGCTGCAATTCGATCTGGAGTCGCTGGCCGCCGGCGGCGACGGTCTGCACACCGAACTGTCGCTGCTCGCGCTGGCGCCGCACCGGCAGCAGGAAATTCCCGTGTCGCCGGGCGACGTCGCCCTGCTCGCCGCCGTGCCCTGCACGGCCTGGAGCGACTTCGACGCGCTGGCCGCGGTGCACGGCGCCGCGCCGCTGCAGGATCTGCTCGCGCGCGGGCTGCTCGTCGGCGACGACGCGGTTTCCGCGGACGCCGTGCAGGACCAGCGTCTGCGCGAGGCGAACTGGCGCACCGTGTCGGCCGTGCAGCACTACCTCGGCCGCTGGAACGGCGTGCGCTCGGGCGACGACCTGCAGCGCGCCGGCTACGTCACCCTGGGCGAGCTCATTGCGAAGCTCGGCGAACCGCCGCCGGCCGCGCAGAGCCGCGCCGCGGCGGACGCGCGCCTGGCGCTGCCGCCGCCGCGCACGACGGACTTCGACGAACTGCTGCAGCGTCGCGCGACCTGCCGCAACTTCGATGCGGCCGCGGCGCTGACGCAGGACGAACTGGCGACGATGCTGCATCGCGTGTTCGGCGCCCAGGGCACCTTGAACCTCGAAGGCGGCGGCGCGACCACGGTGCTCAAGCGCAACAGCCCGTCGGGCGGCGGCCTGCATCCGACCGGCGCCTACCTGATCGTGCAGCGCGTGAGCGGGCTCGCCGCGGGTCTCTATCACTATCGCCCGGTCGAACACGCGCTCGAACCGATGCGCGAAATGACGATCGCCGACACGGCCGATCTCGCGTCGCGCAGCGTCGCCGCGCAGGCCTATTTCGCCGCGGCGCCGGTGCTCGTCGCGCTGGCCGTGCGCTTTCCGCGCAGCTTCTGGAAGTACCGCAACCACGCCAAGGCCTATCGCGTGGCGGCGCTCGACGTCGGCCACCTGTCGCAGACCCTGTACCTGTCGGCGACCGATCTAGGCCTCGGCGCGTTCGTGACCGCGGCCGTCAACGAAGTCGAGATCGAACAGGCGTTCGGCTTGGACCCGCTCGTGGAAGGCGTGCTCGCGGTCTGCGGCTTCGGCGCGCGCGCCGCGCGGCGCGTCGCCGACGAGTTCGATCCGAACGGACGGATCTGGCGCGAAGACGGCAGCCGCGCGAGCGGCTGAGCGTCGGCGTCGCCGCATCGCGCGCAGACATCGTCGCGCCCGCGGATGTGCGAATCCGCCGCGGCCCCGCGCGGATCAGTCCGCCGCGGCCGCCGGCGCCGCCGCGATGCGCACGTCCACGCGCAGGCCTATGGGCAGCGGCGGCTGGCCGTCGAGCTCGATCAGCGCTTCGAGGATCTTCGCGTCCTGCTTTTCCGCCGGATCGCCCGACAGGGCGTTGCGCCGGCCCATGCGCTGGCTCACGTGCACGACCGTGCCGCGGAATTCCTGCTGCGGAAACGCATCGCTGACGACGAGGGCCGACTGGCCTTCGCGGATGCGGCCGATGTCCAGCTCGTCGATGTCGGCACGCACGAAGCGCCGCGACAGGTTGCCTATGCGCGCGAGCGGCAGCGGCGACAGCGCGACGACGGTCTCGCCTTCGCTGAGGTCGCGCTTGAGCACGTTGCCGGCGATCGGCGAATGGATCAGCGACTTCTCGACGAGCGCCGCGGCGCGGTCGCGCTCTGCGCGCGCGGCGTCGACCGCGGCCGTCGCCGCGGCGATGTCTTCGGCGCG
>NZ_JANFVR010000562.1 GCF_024609805.1 Tahibacter caeni
CCCGCCGCGCCGATCGTGCGGCAGGGGCGGCGGGCTCCGGGCCGGCGACTGCCGGCACGACCGGCGGCCCGTCACGGCCGGCGTCCCTCAGCTGGCGTCCCTCGGACGGTGGGCGCGAACGCGGCCGCGCGCGCTATGCTTCGCGCCCCCGAATCCCGCGGTATCCGCAATGCCCCTGCTGCAACTGCGTCAGGTCGACTACAGCGTCGGCGGTCCTCTGCTGCTCGACCACGTCGATTTCTCCCTGGACGCGAACGAGCGCGTCTGCATCGTCGGCCGCAACGGCGCCGGCAAATCCACCCTGATGAAGCTGATCGCCGGCGAAATCCGCCCCGACGACGGCACCGTCCAGGTCGACGGCGGCACGCGCGTCGCGCGGCTTGCGCAGGAAGTGCCGCAGGCCACGGCCGGTAGCGTGTTCGACGTCGTCGCGCAGGGACTCGGCGAGCTCGGCGCCTGGCTCGCGCAGTTCCACCACCTGAGCCACGCGCTCGACGTGCCCGGCAATACCGAGGCGCTCGCGGCGGTGCAGGCGCGCATCGAAAGCGTGCACGGCTGGGACCTCGATCGCCGCGTCGGCGACGTGCTCGCGCGGCTGGACCTGCCCGAGGACGCCGACTTCGCCGCGCTGTCGGGCGGCATGAAGCGCCGCGTGCTGCTCGCCCAGGCACTCGTGCAGGCGCCCGACGTGCTGCTGCTCGACGAGCCGACCAACCACCTGGACATCGAGTCCATCGCCTGGATGGAAGACTTCCTGCGCCAGTTCCGCGGCAGCATCGTCTTCGTGACCCACGACCGCAGCTTCCTGCGCGCGCTCGCCACGCGCATCGTCGAGATCGACCGCGGCAAGCTCACGAGCTGGCCCGGCGACTACGACAACTACCTGCGCCGGCGCGAGGAGCGCCTGCATGCCGAAGCGCAGGAGAACGCGCGCTTCGACAAGCTGCTCGCGCAGGAGGAAGTCTGGATCCGCCAGGGCATCAAGGCGCGGCGCACGCGCGACGAGGGGCGCGTGCGCCGGCTCAGGCAGATGCGCGTGGAGCGCGCGCAGCGGCGCGAGCTGGCCGGCACGGCGCGCATGGAGCTCGCCGACGCGGCCAGGTCCGGCAAGCGCGTGGTCGAGGCGAAGCACGTCTATTTCGCCTACGAGCGCCGGCCCATGGTCGTGAACTTCTCCTGCAACGTGCAGCGCGGCGACCGCATCGGCATCATCGGCCCGAACGGCTCGGGCAAGACCACCCTGCTGCAGCTGCTGCTCGGCGAACTCGCGCCGGACCGCGGCGAGATCCAGCTCGGCACGAATCTCGAGATCGCCTATTTCGACCAGCACCGCGTGCAGCTGCGCGACGACCTCAGCGCGCTGGACAACGTCGCCGAGGGCCGCGAGTACATCGAGCTCAACGGCTCGCGCAAGCACATCGTCGGCTACCTGCAGGATTTCCTGTTCACGCCCGAACGCGCGCGCGCGCCGATCACGGCGCTGTCCGGCGGCGAGCGCAACCGCCTGCTGCTGGCCAAGCTGTTCGCCAAGCCGTCCAACCTGCTGGTCATGGACGAGCCGACCAACGATCTCGACGTGGAGACCCTGGAGCTGCTCGAAGACCTGCTGACCGACTACGCCGGCACCCTGCTGCTGGTTTCCCACGACCGCGCGTTCATCGACAACGTCGTGACCAGCACCCTGGTGCTCGAAGGCGAGGGCCGCATCGGCGAATACGTCGGCGGCTACAGCGACTGGCTGCGTCAGCGTCCGACGCCGCGCAGCAAGCCGCCGGCCGCGGCGGCCAGACCGGCCGCGCCGGCGCCGGCCGCGGCGG
>NZ_JANFVR010000563.1 GCF_024609805.1 Tahibacter caeni
TGCACGGTGCCGGCGAGGCCGCGCCGGCGCAGGCTGCCGCGCAGGCGCTGCCAGATGCCGCGCGTGCGCGTCGCGCTGAAGGCCAGCCGCGCGCGTAGGCCGCGCAGCTTGCGCATGCCGAAGCGCAGCGGCTTGGTCAGCCGCCACGACAGGCTCGCGTAGGCGCGGTCGAGCTCGGCCTTCAGCGCGAGGGCCCAGCGCGTGCGCTCGTCGAACTCGCGTTCGAGCTCGACGTAGTCGTCCTGGGTACGCGTGAGCCATTCGGTACGCTGAACGAGGTCGTCCTGCGCGCGTTCGATCTCGGCCAGCGCGATGCCGACGTCGCGCTGCGAACGGCGCAGCTCGCGGTCGAGCTCTGACGCCCATTCGGCGCGCGCATCGAGTTCATGCTGCTGCTGGCGCAATGTGGCGGTCTGGCGGCGCAGCTGCGTCCTCAGCGCGTCGAGTTCACCGCGCACGGCGGTGAGTTCGATCTGCGTCGTCGTCGCGGCCTGCGGCGGCAAGGCCGGCGCCGCCGGTGCCGCCGGCAGCTCGGCGGCATAGTCGGCGCTCATCGCGGCGAGGCTGCGCGGCGCGTGGCTGCGCAGGGCCGCGCGGGCGCGGAGCAACGGTTCGCGCTGCGCCGACAGATCGGCGATGCGCGCGGCGACCGCCGCGGCTTCGGGTTCGACGAGAAACCCGTCGACGCCGTCGCTGATGCGCTCGGCCAGCGCGCCGACGCGTGTCGCGATGACCGGCAGGCCGAGGCTCCAGCATTCGGACAAGGTGTAGCTGAAGGTTTCCGCGACGGTAGGCAGCAGCAGCGCCGCATCGGGCTGCAACGCCGCGATCAGCTGCGGCAGCTCCTCGCGCGCGTAGTTCAGCACCACGTGCACGCCGGCATGGCCGAAGAATTCATGGCCTTCGGCGCCGGCGCCGAGCAGCACGAGCTCGACCTGCGGCGGCAGCAGCGGCAGCACGGCGGCCAGCAGTTCCGCGCCCTTGCCGCGGCGCACGCGGCCGGGTACGACGAGGCGCAGACGCGCGCCGTCGCGCGGCGCGCGCGCGTCGGCCGGTGTCAGCGGCGCGATGCCGTGGGCGATCACGCGCGCCGGCAACGACGCAAGCTCGGGCGCCAGCCGCAGCACATTGGCCAGCGCCGTGCGGCTCGGCGCGGCGAGCCGCACCTCGGCGGCCAGCAGCGCCGCGACGTAGGCGTCGCGCAACTGCTGCCAATAGCCCGGATCGCGCTGCGCGAACTCGAACTCGCTATCGGCCGCAGCCAGGTCGGCGGCGCGCTGCGCCGCGTCGAAGGCCAGGCTTGCGTCGCCGAAGTCGCGATGCAGCAGCGGCCACAGCGGATAGCAGTCGTGGGCGACGACGACGGTCGGCCGTCCGCTGCGCAAGGCGTCGAGGCTGTGGCCGATCAGCGAGGAGACCAGCACTGCGTCGACGGCGTAGTGCGCGAGCGTTTCGTCGAAGAAGCGCTGCCAGTCGTGGTGGTGCAGGACCGTGTCGGCGATCGGCGCGGTCAGCGGCAGGCGGCGCAGCGCCGGGCCGCGCAGGCTGCCGTCGTGGAGCTCGAGCACTTCGCCGTAGCGGCGGCGCGTGAAATCGCCGAACGCGCGCAGCACGAGATGGCGGCGCGCCGTGTCGCTCGCGGCCAGGTCGCGCACGAAGCGTTCGGCGCCGCCGCCCCAGCCGTGCAGCACGTGCAGCACGACCGGACGTCCGTCGCGGCCGAACCAGGCCGGCTGCCAGTCGGCGTCGGCCAGCGCCGCGGCGAGCTGGCCGCGCAACTCGCCGAGCCGGGACTGGGCCAGGTCCTC
>NZ_JANFVR010000564.1 GCF_024609805.1 Tahibacter caeni
GTAGAACAGCGCGATGTGGCGCGGCGCGGCCGCCGGCCTGCGCGGCTCGGCCGGCGCCGACTGCACCTGCGCGGCGAAGCGGCGCCACTGCGCGTCGTCGCGGTCGGCCAGGCTGAAGACGGTCACGGGATTTGCCGGCTTGGGCAGCTCGAACGCGAGTTCGCGTTCGGGGCGGAAATTTTCGCGCGCGAGATCGGCGACGAAACTTTCCTGCCAGCGCGCGAAGCTCAACGCGACGCCGCCGCTCGCGGCCGGCGCCGCGTCGCCGCGCAGGGCCTCGGCGTGCACGCGGAAATGCCGCAGCGGCGCGTCGAACGCCAGCGGCAGCAGATAGCGGTAGACGGCGCCGGCATCGAGCAGGGGCTGATCGAACTCGATGCGTACGCGCTTGTCGCCCTGGGCGGGCAGCGGATACAGCCGCGTGCGGAAGACGTTGCCCTGGGTCAGTTCGGCCAGGCCCGGGTCGATGCCGCGGCGCACGGTGGACTCGAACGCGACGCGCGCGGTCTCCTTCTCGACGACGACGCCTTCGCGCAACTGGCCGGCGACTTCCAGCGCATAGCCCGTGATGCTCTGGCCTTCGGCCAGCGGGAACACGAACTCGCCTTCGAGCACGCGCGCGTTGGGATTGTGGAAGGTCAGGTCGAGCCGCGTGCTCGCGACGAAACCCTGGATGCGGATGTCGATCGCGACGTCCTGCAGGCGCACCGGTTCGAGCTTCAGCGCCGGATCGATCCAGATCTGCGGCGGCCGCGGCGGCGGGGAGATTGCCGGTGTGCGTGCGGCGGCCGCGCCGGTGAACAGCAGTGCGGCGGCGGCCCAGACCTTCCACGACGTCTTCATGCGCAGATCCTCGGCGGGTGGTGCGGCGGAAACGCGGACGGTGCCGGGGCGGGGTCAGGCGGGGCGCGACGGCCGCCGGTGCCGGTCCCGCTCCCCCGGCGCGACCGTGACGGAGGCCGAGCCTGCCGCAGCGCGGCTGTACCGCGGCTGGCCTGCCGCGCCGGCCGAATTCATTTGCCTGCCCGGGCGCCGCGCGCATAGCCTAGCCGGCTCCCGGTCGCGCGGCGGCCGGTCCGTACACTTTTGCAGGCGGGTGCGTTGTGCTGCTGATGATCGACAACTACGACAGCTTCACCTGGAATCTCGTGCAGTACCTCGGCGAGCTGGGTTGCGAGGTCAAGGTCGTGCGCAACGACGAGTGGAGCGTGGAGCAGGTCGCCGCGGCGCAGCCGAGCCACATCGTGATCTCGCCGGGGCCGTGCACGCCGAACGAAGCCGGCATCTCGCTGCAGTTGCTGCGCGAGCTGGCCGGACGGATTCCGATCTTCGGCGTCTGCCTCGGCCACCAGGCCATCGGCCAGGCCTTCGGCGGCAAGGTCGTGCGCGCCGCGCAGATCATGCACGGCAAGACTTCGCCGATCCGCCATGCGGGGCAGGGCGTGTTCCGCGAGCTGCCCGATCCGTTCGAAGCGACGCGCTATCACTCGCTGGTCGTCGAGAAGACCTCGCTGCCGGACTGCCTCGAAGCGACGGCCTGGACCGAGCAGGCCGACGGCCGCGTCGACGAGATCATGGGGCTGCGGCACCGCGAGCTGCGCGTGGAGGGCGTGCAGTTCCATCCGGAATCCATCCTGACCCAGCACGGACACCGCCTGCTCGCGAATTTCCTCGCCGCATGAGCGCTGCGCGCGCGGCCGCGGCGGTCTGCGTCGGGCTCGCGGCCGTCGTCGCGACCGCCGCCGACGCGGCAACCGCCGCCGACGTCGATGCGGCCGTCGCGCGCTGCCGCGACCTGCAGCAGTCG
>NZ_JANFVR010000565.1 GCF_024609805.1 Tahibacter caeni
GATCGGGCCGCGGCGCCGACGTCGCCCGCATGCACGACCGCGTCGCAGTCGCGCGCGAGCGCCGCGATGCGCGCGTCGACGCTGCCGTGCGTGTCCGCGACGATCAGCACGCGCATGCGGCGCGCGTCAGTGCTTGCTGCCCTTGTACTTCTTCTCGCCGGCGTCGACGCGCAGGTTCAGGCGATTCTCCGGCGGCGCCAGCGGGCAGGTCGCATACGGCGTGAACGCGCACGGCGGGTTGTAGGCCTTGTTGAAATCCAGCACGATCTTGCCGTCCTTGGGCATCTCGGCGTAGAGGAAGCGGCCCGCGCCGTAGGTCTCCTTGCCGCTGGTCTTGTCGGCGAAGATCAGGAACAGCTCCTTGGCATCGGGGGTCTCGAGCACGGGCAGCATCTCGTAGCGCTTGCCGCCGCGCTCGAACACGGCCTTGCCGGGCACCGGATACTTCTCCACCGTTCCGAGCACGGTCGGCACTTCCAGGGTCTTCGGCGGATCGAAGGCTTCCCACTTGGCCTCGACGCGCCATTTCTCGGCGACGTCGAAATAGTCCAGGCCGAGGAAGTTCTTGCGCGTCGGCGCCTCGGTGTCGCGCACGCGCAGCGCCTTCTTGCCGCCGCGGTCGATCACGCTGAACGTGATCGTGCCCGAAGCGACCACGGTCGGCCGCGGGCTGCGGTCGTCCTGCAGCACGGCGTTCCTGTTCCGGTCGCTGCCGCCGACGACGCCGATCACTCCGGGCTCCAGCGCGAAGGTGACCTGGTCGCCCGACAGCGTGGCGGTGCCGAACTTCGGCTCCAGCCCGGCGATCACGGCGTCGTTGCCCTTGGCGCTGCCGATGGTGTTGGCACCCTCCTTGAGCCAGTGCAGGCCGACGAGGCTGAGCCAGCCCCGCTCGGCCTTGAGCCTTTCCAGGCGCTCGGCGCGCCAGATCGCGATCTCGGCGGGGTGGCGGTCCTCGGCCGAGACGTTCTCGAGCACGATGCCGGTGGAAGTCATGGCCGCGAGCGCGGCGGCGAACAGTAGCGCCATTGCTGCAATCCTCTTCTGGACGATATTTGAAACGGATGACGAAATTTCAACACGATCCTCGTGGCCGAGGCCGTTCGGACGGATGCAGGCGAGCGCGATCCGGCGACACGGCCGCTCAGCGCCCGCGCAGGAACAGGCGGTCGAGCTCGCCGATCGACAGCTGCACCCAGGTCGGACGGCCGTGGTTGCACTGGCCCGAGCGCTCGGTCGCCTCCATGTCGCGCAGCAGCGCGTTCATCTCGGGCAGGCTCAGACGCCGGTTCGCGCGCACCGAGCCGTGGCAGGCCATCGTCGCGAGCACGTCGTTGCCGGCTTCCTCGATGCGGCGCGAGCTGCCCTGGACCAGCAGGTCGGCGACGACGTCGCGGATCAGCTGCGTCGCGTCGGCGCCGTCGAGCAGAGTCGGCAGGCGCTTGACCAGGACGCTCTGCGGACCGCTGCGCTGCAGCTCGAAGCCGAGCTCGGCGAAGCGTTCGGCCTGGTCCTCGACGCAGGCGGCCTCGCGTTCGCTGAGGCTGACCGACAGCGGCACGAGCAGTAGCTGCGAGCGTATGCCCTGCCCGGCCTGCGCCGTCTTCAGGCGCTCGTACGTGATGCGCTCGTGCGCCGCGTGCATGTCGACGAGCACGAGGCCGTGCGCGTTCTGCGCCAGCACGTAGATGCCATGCAACTGCGCGAGCGCATAGCCGAGCGGCGGCGGCGCCTCGCCGGCGTCGGCCGCAGCCAGGCCGGCGGCGAACGCGGCGCCGTCGACCGGCGCCGCGAGCGGCAGGCG
>NZ_JANFVR010000566.1 GCF_024609805.1 Tahibacter caeni
CGGCGGTGCCGCTCGACGCGATCGTTCCGGCGCCGGCCGAGGTCGACCCCGCGCCGGCGCGCGCCGCCGTGCGCATCGATGCGGCGACGACGATCGACGCCTGCGGCGACGCCGCGCAGGACGTCGCGCGGTATTTCGCCGATCTGGTCCGGCGCACGCGGGGCTTCGCGTTCGCGGTCGACTGCGCGGCGAAGAAGAAGCCGGACGGCATCCGCTTCGTTTTCGAATCCGGTCGAGACGCGCCCGACGGCGCCTATGTGCTCGAGGCCGATGCCGGCGTCGTCGAGATCCGTTCCGGCAGCGAGTCCGGTCTGTTCTACGGCGCCGTGTCGATGTGGCAGCTGCTCACGGCGCAGCCGGGCGAGGCGACTTCGGCGACGCGGATCGCGGCCGGCACGATCACCGACGCGCCGCGCTACGCGTGGCGCGGCCTCATGCTCGATTCGGCGCGCCACTACCAGCCGCCGGAGTTCGTCAAGAAGCTCATCGACGCGATGGCGCTGCACAAGCTCAACACCTTGCACTGGCACCTGACCGACGACCAGGGCTGGCGCATCGAGATCAAGAAGTATCCCCGACTGACCGAGGTCGGCGCCTGGCGCGTGCCGCCGGGGCCGGCCGCCGCGGCCGACATCGATCCGGCCACCGGCAAGCCGCGCCGCTACGGCGGCTACTACACCCAGGAACAGATCCGCGACATAGTCGCTCATGCGCAGGCGCGCCAGATCACCATCGTGCCGGAGATCGACATGCCGGGACACATGCAGGCCGCGATCGCCGCGTATCCCGAGCTCGGCACCGGCGAGAAACCGCCGGTCTCGACCGACTGGGGCGTGCACACGTATCTGCTCAATGTGGACGAATCCACCTTTGAATTCATAAGCGGGGTGCTCGACGAGCTCGTCGAACTGTTCCCGTCGCGCTACATCCACATCGGCGGCGACGAGGCGGCCAAGGACCGCTGGAAGGCATCCAGGCGCGTGCAGGCCAAGCGCCGGCAGCTCGGCCTGCCCGACGACACGGCGCTGCAGTCCTGGTTCGTCGCGCGGCTCGAAGCGATGCTCGAAAAGCACGACCGCAAGCTGATCGGCTGGGACGAAATCCTCGAGGGCGGCCGGCTGCCCGAGAGCGCGAGCGTGATGTCCTGGCGCGGCACGGCCGGCGCGCTCGAAGCGGCGCGGGCCGGGCACGACGTCGTGCTGTCGCCGTCGCCGGACCTGTATCTCGACAACCTGCAGAGCGACGCGGCCGACGAGCCGTCGGGCCGGCCGTACCTCGTCACGCTCGAAAAACTCTACGGCTTCGAGCCGACGCCGGCCGAGCTGACCGCCGAGCAGGCGCGGCACGTGCTCGGCGCCCAGGTCAACGTCTGGGTCGAGCACATGCGCACGACCGCGCGCGTCGAGCACGCGGTGTTCCCGCGCCTGGCCGCGCTCGCCGAAGTCGACTGGACGCCGCGCGAACGGCGCAGCTGGCAGGGCTTTCTCGAACGCATGCCGGCGCAGCTCGCGCGCTATCGCGCGCTCGGCATCGGCTATGCCGAATCGGCCTTCCTGCCGCGCGCGCAGGTCGGCGCACTGCCCGGCGACCCGGCACGCGTGACCGTCGCGCTGAGCAGCCAGACCGGTTTCGGCCAGCTGCGCTGCACGCAGGACGGCAGCGAACCCGTCGCGACCTCGCCGCCGTGCGCGTCGCCGCTCGAGCTGGCCGCCGGCACGCCGCTGCGCGCGGCCACGTTCGCCGGCGCGACCGCACTGACGCGCAGTGTCGCGA
>NZ_JANFVR010000567.1 GCF_024609805.1 Tahibacter caeni
CCGGCCGCGCCGCTGTGGCCGGCCGGCCGGCGGCGGCTGCTCGCCGTGGGGCGGCTCAGCCATTACAAAGGGTTCGAGGTGCTGCTCGACAGCCTGGTCGAGCTGCCCGACGTCGCGCTGCTGCTGATCGGCAGCGGCGAACGCGAGGCCGTCCTGCGCGAGCAGGTGCGCCGGCTGGGTCTCGGCGAGCGCGTCCATCTGGCCGGCCAGGTCGACGACGCCTGTCTGCAGCAGGCCTACGCCCAGGCGGAAATCTTCTGCCTGCCGTCGCTGGATCGCGCCGAGGCCTTCGGCATGGTGCTGCTCGAAGCCATGCGGGCGGGGCTGCCCTGCGTCGCCAGCGCGATCGCGGGCTCGGGGGTCACCGAAGTCGTGCGCGACCACCAGACCGGCCTGCTGGTCGCGACCGGCGATGCGATCGCGCTGAAGGCTGCGCTGGCTGCGTTGACGGCCGATGCCGAACTGCGCCAGCGCTACGGAGAGGCCGGCCGGCGGCGCTGGCAGGACGCCTATCGCCCGGCCGCCGTCATGGCGGCGACGCGTCAGGTGTATGCGGAGGCGCTGGCGGAGCGCGCAGCAGCAGCGCGACGAGACTGAGCGCCAGCGGTGCCCAGTGCAGCATCAGGCGGCTCGACGCCGTCTGGCTGGCGGCCCATTTCGCAGCCGGCGTGAATACGAACAGCACGGCCAGCGCGGCGAGGCCGCCGCCGATCAGCACGGCCAGCAGACCCGTCTCGCGCTCGCGCCACAGTCGTTCGCGCTGCCAGATCAGGCAGCCCGCGAGCAGCGGCCAGAGCAGATGCCAGTTGTATTGACCGAACAGGCCGTTGAAAAAAGCCATCGCCGCGGCCAGTCGCGCGGTTTCGCTGCCGCTCGTGGCCAGGCCGCTGACCGTGTCGCGCACGATCGCGAGCCACGGCAGCTGCAACAGCAGCGAAAGCGCAACCACCGCCAGCACCAGCAGCGCGGAGGCGGCGACTCCGAGCCAGCGCCAGCGCCGCGGCAGCGCCACGAGCACGCCAAGGCCGACCAGCCAGAGCAGCCAGATCACGCCTTCGAACTTCAGCAACGGCAGCAGCGCCGCACAGACGACGGCGAGCAGCAGCTGGCCGGTTTCCTGCGTCTGCAGCCAGCGCAGCCAGCTCAGCGCCGCGAAACTCAGCACGGCCGCGACCCAGAGGTCCGCATAGCCGGCCAACCCCGCATGCACCGACAGCAGCGGCAGCGAAGCGAGCAGATAGGCGAATACCAGGCAGCTCGCCGGCGCGACGCCGAGCGCGCGCCACTGCCCAGCGCAACCGGCGATCAGCGCGAGCCAGAGCAGCGGCCAGGCCGCGGCGATCGCGCCCTCGTTCCAGGCGCCGGCCGCCGCGGCGAACCACAGTTCGACGCGGCTTAGTAGCTCCGGGTAGCGCCAGGCCAGCGCGGTATGCATCGTCGTATCGCTGCTTTGCCACCAGACCGAGGGATCGACGAACGGTACCTGGCCGAGTTCGAACCAGGTCTTGGCCTTCAGCGACCAGGCGTTCCAGGCATCCCAGACGAACACCGGGCGCAGCACGGCCTCGTCGAGCACGACGGCGAAACGCAGCGCGATCGGAATCAACAGCAGCCAGAGCCAGCGCGGCAGCGGCGGTACGGGTGCCGCCGCGACGACGGCGGGCAGGCGGCCGCGCTGACGCCAGAACGCGATGCCGGCGAAAACGGCCGTCGCGGTCGCCAGCAGCGGCACGACCGCCGCGAACAGCTGCGCGCCGGCCGGCTCGC
>NZ_JANFVR010000568.1 GCF_024609805.1 Tahibacter caeni
CCGCCGGCGGCCGGCGGCGCCGCGGGCCTGGCCGGAGCGGTCGTCGCGGCCGGCGTGCCGGCCGGCGCCGTCGAACTGGTCGCGGCCGGAGCCGGCGCGGCCGGAGCCGCGGTGCCCTTGCCCTGCACGATCTCCTTGAGGCCGAGGTGCCAGGCGGCGGCGGCGGTGCCGCCGAGAATGATGAGGGTGACCAGACCTTTGGCGAGCGGGGTCATCTTGGCCATGGTGGCTCCGTGGACAGGGTAACGGTGGCGGCGCGGCGGAAAACGCGGGACCTGTTCATTCCTGCGTTGCGGAGGACGGAACTCCGCGCTTCCCGATGCGATGGATTCGAAACTTACTCATGGAACGTTGCAGGGCGAGCGAACCCGAACCTCAGCCCGGCGGCGGTGTGCCGAACGTCGCGGCGAGGCGCCGCAGGCGCTCGGCTTCGGCGTCCAGCCGCGCGACTTCGCGCAGGCAGGCGTCCTTGGTCGCGCGCGCGCCATTCTCGAGCGCGGCCTTTTCCTCGGTCGCGCGCGCGACCTCGCGCTCGAGCAGGGCTTCGAGATCGGTGATCTGGCTGCGGATGCGCCCGACCGCGTCCTGCTGGCGCTGGTCGCGCTCGGCGATGTCGCGGCGCGCCTGTTCCAGCGCGGCGCGTGCCTGCTGCTCGAGCTGGCCGCGCGCGGCGCCGAGCGCCCGCGACTTGCGTTCGGCATCGAGCAGCGCGTCGTCGACGGTCCAGGCATCGTCGGCCGCGTCGAGCGCACGCACCGCGGCGATGCGCGCGGCCGGATCGAGCGCGGCCAGGCCGTCGAAGATCTTGAGCAGCTTTTCCGCGCTGAACGTCGCGGCCGGCACGCCCTGCTCGGCGTAGATGTCCTCGAACGGCCGCTGTTCGGCGACCGGGCCGGCGACGACCGGCGCCGTGGCGGGCGCCGCTTCCGGCAAAGGTGCCGACGTCGTACCGGCATGGTCCATGACCACCGCGGACACGGATTCGGCCGGCGCCTCGGCCACGACCGGTTCGGCCTGTTCGTCGAGTTCGACGAGACCCGCCTTCTGCAAGGCACGCATGAATCGGCTCACTGCGACCTCCCCATCGCTACGTGTGCTGACGCCGGAAGTGTAGGCGATACGGCGCGGACTATGCGCGAACGCGGCGATCCGCCCTTGCACTGGCCGAGATGGGGCGGGCGGCACTGTCGCGCAAGGGTGACCAATGGGACATCGGCGCGCGCCGTCCGCCGCCGCGGACGGCGCGCTAGACTCGTGCGAACGATAGGTCCGGAGCGGCCCATGCACCGTCTGTTCGCCGTCGCCCTGGCGCTGCTGCCGCTGGCCGCCGTCGGCGCCGGCGAGGCCAAGCCCGATCCGGCGCGGATTCGCGGCAAGATCCAGTTCGTCACGAATTTTCCCGACTACAAGGTCAAGGTCGTCGACAGTTTCGCCGACCTGCATGTCAAGATCGTGCAGAGCTTTCCCGACGCTGCCGGCGAGTGGCAGGTCGTCGACGGTTTTCCCGACTACCGGATCCAGCTCGTCGAGAGCTTCCCGGATTTCACGATCCGCTTCGTCGACAGCTTCCCGGGCCTGCCCTAGCCGGCGATTTCCCGGCCGCCGGCGACGTCGCCGCAGCCGCGGCGCCCCGGACCGGCCGCACTACCGGCCGCGGGGCGCCGGTTGCTATGGTTGCGGACCGCCCTCGCCCCGGACTCCGTCATGCCCGCACCGCGCCGCCGTCTCGCCGCCGTTCTCGGCCTGTGCCTGGCCCTGCCC
>NZ_JANFVR010000569.1 GCF_024609805.1 Tahibacter caeni
GCAGCGCGCGAGGCGCCGGACGCGATCCGGCGCCTCGCGCGCGTGTCGTCCCCGCAGAGCCGCGCCGGCCCGCCGGCCTCGCACTAGACTGCGCCAGTCCGCCCCGGAACCTCATGGCCGCCTTTCCGACCACCCGCTGGAGCCTGATCCACGCCAGCCGGCAGTCGCCGCAGGAAACCGCGGCGGCCTGGGCGGCGCTCGTGCGCGACTACCGGCCGGCGATCGTCGCCTACTTCCGGCGCAGCGCGCTCGCGCGCGACGCCGAGGACCTGGCCCAGGAATTCCTGCTGCGCTCGATGCAGGCCGACTGGTGGGCGCGCGCCGACGCGGAGATCGGCAGCTTTCGCCGCTTCCTGCTCGCGCTGCTCAAGCGCTTCCTGCTCAATCGCGAAAGCAGCGCGATGCAGCGACGCGAAGTCGGCGGCGACGCGCTCGATGCGCTGGAAACCGGCGGCGACGCCGAGACGCCCGAAGCCTGCTTCGACCTGCAGTTCGCGCTGTGCCTGACGCGCACGGCGCTGCACGGCCTGCGCGAGCGCTATGCGCGCGAGGGCCGCGCCGACCTGTTCGCCGGCCTGGAACCGTGGCTCGCCGAGACGCCGGCCCACGGCGAGCTCGCCGCGCTCGCGACGCGGCTGCAGGTCGCCCCGAACACCCTGGCGGTCAATCTGCGCCGCCTGCGCCAGCGGCTGCAGGAAGGCATACGCGCGGCGCTGGCCGAACTCTGCCTCGAACGCGCGCAGGTCGACGCCGACCTCGCCGCGCTGCGCGAAGCGCTGGCACGGACGCCGTGAGATGAACGACGAACGCGACCTGCTGCCGCTGGCCCGCGCCGTGTTTTCCGGCATCGGCGAAGCGCGGTCGGCGCTCGACGCGCTGGACCTGTCCGATCCGCTGCAGCGCCGCTTCGGCGACTACGAACTCGTCGAATGCCTCGGCCGCGGCGGCATGGGCGTCGTCTATCGCGCGCGCCAGCACAGCCTCGGCCGCGACGTCGCGCTGAAGGTCATCGCCGGCACGCAGCAGGACGCCGACGCGGTCGCGCGGCTGC
This sequence comes from Tahibacter caeni, assembly GCF_024609805.1. Lineage (GTDB taxonomy): Bacteria > Pseudomonadota > Gammaproteobacteria > Xanthomonadales > Rhodanobacteraceae > Tahibacter > Tahibacter caeni. The sequence goes on from NZ_JANFVR010000569.1 coordinate 1,052, forward strand.
ATGCGGAGGCGCGCGCGGCGGCGCAGCTGCACCATCCGAATATCGTGCCGGTGTACGAGGCCGGCCTCGTCGACGACGTGCATTTCTTCTCGATGCCGCTGCTGCGCGGCGCGACCCTCGCGCAGACCTTGCACGGCGCGCTGGCCGAGAGCACGGCCGTGGACCTGGCACTGACCCTGGCGCGCGCGGTCGCCTACGCGCACAGCCTCGGCCTGCTGCATCTGGATCTGAAACCGGCCAACGTGCTGCTCGACGACGCGGGCCGGCCGCTGATCGGCGATTTCGGCCTCGCGCGCGCGTTCGACGCCGTCGGCAACGAGGATGCGGTGCGCGGCACGCCGGCCTACATGGCGCCCGAGCAGCTCGACCCCCGCCTCGGCGCGCTGAGTCCGCGCAGCGACGTCTATGCGCTCGGCGCGATGCTCCACGAATTCCTGACCGGCGCGCCGCCGCACGGCGACGACGTGAGCGCGCGGCTCGCCGCGGCGTCCGCGGCGCTGCGCGACGGACCGCGCGCGCGGCGTCCGGAACTCGGCGCCGACGTCGACGCGATCTGCCGGCACTGCCTGCAACCCGACCCGGACGACCGCTACGCGACGGTCGACGAGCTCGTCGCCGATCTCGCGCGCTGCCGCGACGGCAACGCCGTCAGCGTGCGGCCGCGGCGCTGGCCCGAGCGCGCCCGGCGCAGCCTGCGCCGGCATCA
>NZ_JANFVR010000057.1 GCF_024609805.1 Tahibacter caeni
GACGTGTGCTCTTCCGATTTCATCTGCGCGAACCACGCGCCGGCGGCCGACGGTCCGCGGCCGTCGCGGCGCCGCCTCGCGGTGCCGTTCACGCCGCCGCTGTCGCTGATCAACCGCGCGAGCCTGCGCGCATTCAACACGCTGTACTACCACCGCCAGCGCGCCCGCGTGCAGCAGGCGCTGACCCATTACGAGCCGTATTTCTACCCGCTGGACGCGATCGGCCAGTGGAACCGCATCTACGGTCCGCGCGGCTTCCTGCAGTACCAGTGCGTGCTGCCGCCGGATGCGGCCGAAGCCGGCATGGGCGAGCTGCTCGCGCGCATCGCGGCCAGCGGCAGCGGCTCGTTCCTGGCCGTGCTCAAGGTGTTCGGCACGCGCAAGTCCGCTGGTATCCTGTCGTTTCCCCGGCCCGGCGCGACGCTCGCGCTGGACTTCCCCAACCATGGTCCCGCCACGTTCGCGCTGCTCGACGCGCTCGACGAGGTCGTGGCAGGCGCGGGCGGCGCGGTCTATCCGGCCAAGGACGCGCGCGTCGCCGGGGCGCGTTTTCGCGGGTATTTCCCGGCCTGGCAGAGCCTGCAGCCCTATCTGGATCCGAAGTTCTCATCGAGCTTCTGGCGCCGTGTGACGGAGTAACCCATGCGCAGAATCCTCATCGTCGGCGCGACCTCGGCGATCGCCGAAGCGACCGCCCGCCTGTTCGCCGCGCGCGGCGACGCGCTCTGCCTCGTCGGCCGCGACGCGGCGCGGCTGAAGCTCATCGCCGACGACCTCGGCGTGCGCGGCGCCGTACGCACCGCGACCGCCACGCTCGACGCGACCGACTTCGCGGCCCAGGCCGGCGTACTCGACCTCGCCGAGCGCGAACTCGGCGGCCTCGACACCGTGCTGATCGCCCACGGCACCCTGACCGACCAGAGCCAGGCGCAGGAATCCGTGGAAATCCTGCGCCGCGAGTTCGACGTCAACGCGCTCAGCGTCATGGCGCTGCTGACGCCGATCGCGAACCGCTTCGCCGCGCAGGGCTTCGGCGACATCGCGGTGATCTCCTCGGTCGCCGGCGACCGCGGCCGCCTGTCGAACTACGTCTACGGCTCGGCCAAGGCCGCCGTGACGGCGTTCCTGTCGGGCCTGCGTCAGCGCCTGCAGAAATCCGGCGTCAACGTGCTGACGATCAAGCCCGGCTTCGTCGACACGCCGATGACGAAAGACTTTCCCAAGGGCGCGCTCTGGGCCAAGCCCGAAGACGTCGCCGCCGGCATCGTCAAGGCCATCGACCAGCGCCGCAGCGTCGCCTACCTGCCGTGGTTCTGGCGGCCGATCATGTTCGTGATCCGCAGCGTGCCGGAGTTCCTGTTCAAGCGGGTGAAGCTGTGATGCCGGCCAGGACCGACAAACTCGTCCTGACGGGCGCGGCCGGCCTCGTCGGCCAGAACCTCGTCGTCGAGCTCAAGGCGCAGGGCTACACGAACCTCGTCGCGATCGACAAGCACGCGCACAATCTCGCGATCCTGCGCGAGCTGCATCCGGACGTGCGGACGATCGAGGCGGATCTCGCCGAACCGGGCGCCTGGAGCGACAGCTTCGCCGGCGCTGCCTGCGTGGTGCAGCTGCACGCGCAGATCACCGGCAAGTTTCCGGAAGAATTCGTGCGCAACAACGAGCAGGCGACGCGCCTCGTGCTGGCAGCGGCCAAGCAGCACGCCGTGCCCTATCTCGTGCACATCAGCTCGTCGGTGGTCAATTCGGTCGCCGACGACGACTACACCAACACGAAGAAGGCGCAGGAGAAGCTCGTCGTCGACAGCGGCCTGGCCCATTGCGTGCTGCGGCCGACGCTGATGTTCGGCTGGTTCGATCCCAAGCACCTGGGCTGGCTGTCGCGCTTCATGGAAAAGGTGCCGGTGTTCCCGATTCCGGGCCACGGACGCTACATGCGCCAGCCGCTGTACGAGCGCGACTTCTGCCGCTGCATCGTCAAGTGCATCGAGACCCAACCCGACGGCGCGGTCTACGACGTCTGCGGCGACACGCGCATCGACTATGTCGACATCATCCACACGATCAAGCGCGCCAAGGGACTACGCACGCCGATCGTGCACATCCCCTACTGGCTGTTCAAGGCGCTGCTGAAGACCTATGCGCTGTTCAGCAGCAAGCCGCCGTTCACCGCGGCGCAGCTCGACGCGCTGACCGCCGGCGACGAATTCACCGGCGTCGACACGCAGGCCGTGTTCGGCGTGGCGCAGACGCCGTTCGCCGAGGCCGTGCGCGAGAGCTATTGCGATCCGCGCTATGCGCACATCGTGCTGGAGCGATGAGCGCATGACGCATACCGCATCGCTCGCGGCGCCGCGCCGAAACGGTCCTTCTCCGACGCTTCTGCACAAGGTTCATTCGTGAGCGAGATGAAGAAACGCTTCGCCGTCATCGGCTCCGGCCCCATGGGCCTGATGGCTGCGATGGAAATCCTCAAGGCCGGCCGCGAGGTCGACGTCTACGAGCGCGACGACCGCATCGGCGGCATGTCGGCGGCCTTCGATTTCGACGGCCTGCAGATCGAGCGCTACTACCACTTCGTCTGCAAGACCGACGATCCGCTGTTCGAGCTCATGGCCGAACTCGGCATCGCCGACAAGCTCAAGTGGACCGACACGAAGATGGGCTTCTACTGCCAGGGCAGGCTGTACGAGTGGGGCACGCCGTTCGCGCTGCTGCGCTTCGACAAGCTCGGCTGGATCGACAAGTTCCGCTACGCGCTGCACGTCATGCGCACGAAGAGCATCACGGACTGGCGCGCGCTGGACCAGGTCGGCGTGACCGACTGGCTCAAGCGCAATCTCGGCGAGCGCGCCTACGACGTGCTCTGGGAGCGGCTGTTCCATCTGAAGTTCTACGAGTACAAGGACCAGCTGTCGGCGGCCTGGCTCGGCACGCGCATCAAGCGCGTCGCGCTGTCGCGCCGGAATCTGTTCCAGGAGTCGCTGGGCTACATCGAAGGCGGCTCGGAAACCCTGCTGCAGAAGATGCAGGAGTTCGTCCTCGCCCGCGGCGGCCGCATCCACCTGTCCGCCGGCATCGAGCGCGTCAACGCGCCGGCCGGCAAGGTCGAGAGCATCACCGTGCGCGGCGAGACGATCCCGTTCGATCGCGTCGTCAGCACCGCGCCGATCCAGCACGTGCCGCGCCTGGTGCCGGACCTGCCCGAAGCGTTCGCCGCGCGTATCAGTGCGCTGCAGAACATCCCGGTCGTCTGCGTGATCCTCAAGCTCAGGCAGCCGCTCAGCGAAAACTTCTGGATGAACATCTGCGACGACGGCATCGAGATTCCCGGCGTCATCGAATATTCCAACCTGAATCCGAACGCCGGACCGGCCGTCGTCTACGCGCCGTTCTACATGCCGAAGACGCATCCGAAGTACGCGCGCGACGACGCGGCGTTCATCGAGGAAGTGCTGGGCTATCTGCCGAAGCTGAACCCGGCGTTCTCGCGCGACTGGGTGCTGGCCAGCCACTGCCACCGCTACGACTACGCCCAGGCGGTCTGCCCGCCGGGCTACTATGCGATGCTGCCGCCGATGCAGACGCCGATCGAAGGCTTCAGCATGGCCGACACCGCCTACTACTATCCCGAAGACCGTTCCATCTGCGAAAGCGTCAAGGTCGCCAAGGCCCTGGCGCGCGTCGCGCTAGCGTGAGCCCTGCCATGGCCGATTCGAACGTCGAACTCGACAAACTGTACAACCAGCGTTTTCCCGAAGCCGCGCTCGCGCAGAAGCACGCGATCTGGAAAGTGCTCTGCAGCGACTTCTTCAGCCGCTACGTGAAGCCCACCGACACGGTCGTCGACATCGGCGCCGGCTACTGCGAATTCATCAACAACATCGAGGCCGGCAAGAAGATCGCGGTCGATCTGAACCCCGACGTGCGCCGCTTCGCCGCGCCGGACGTGCGCGTGATCAACGAGTCCTGCACGGCGATCCGCGAGCTCGACAGCGACAGCGTCGACGTCGTGTTCATGAGCAACTTCCTCGAGCACCTGCCGAGCAAGGATCTCGTGCTCGACACCTTCCGCGAGTCGCAGCGGATCCTGCGCAAGGGCGGCCGCGTGTTGATCCTGCAGCCGAACATCCGCTACCTGCCCGGCGAATATTGGGATTATTTCGACCACCACACGCCGCTGACCGAGCGCAGCCTCGTCGAAGGCCTGCAGCTGGCCGGCCTGGAGCCCACGACGGTCATCGCGCGCTTCCTGCCGTACACGACCAAGAGCCGGCTGCCGCAGGCGCCTTGGCTGGTTCAGCTCTACCTGAAAGTGCCGCTGGCCTGGCGCGTGCTCGGCAAGCAGGCCTTCGTCGTGGCGCAGAAGCGCTGATGCATCGGTTTTCGTCACGACCGCGGCGCAGCGCATCATGATCTCGCGGCGGTTCCTCGCCTTCGTCGCCGTCAGCGGCTTCGCCGCGGCGGCGAACTTCGGCTCGCGCATCGCCTTCAGTCAGTTCATGCCCTACGTACCGGCCATCGTCGCGGCGTTCTGCATAGGACTGACCACGGCCTTCGTGCTGAACCGGCGACTGGTCTTCCGCGATTCCACCCGGTCCGTGCACCAGCAGGCTCTATGGTTCACGCTGGTCAATCTGTTCGCACTGGTGCAGACGATCGTGATCAGCCTGCTGCTTGCGCGTCACGCATTGCCGGCCCTGGGCATGACCGCGCATGCCGATACGATCGCTCACGCGGTCGGCGTCGCGACGCCGGTGCTCACGAGCTTCTTCGCTCACAAGCACCTGTCGTTCCGGTGAAGGCTGACGAAGACGCGGCTGTGACCCGCGCTATCTGACGCTGCGGCTTCACGATATGATCGCAATCGACCTCCCCGTACCGTCCGATGAGCAATTACTTATCCATCGACGACCGCTGGCAACCCGGTGCCGGCAGTCGCAAGGACAAGGTTTCACATCTCGGGGCATTGCTCGCGGGAATCGCCGCGTTCGTCTCGCTGTTCCGGGTAGGGATCGGTGCCGCGACGGATTCGCTCGATGGTTCTTGGACGGCGGTTCTGAGCTGGGCCTTTTCCGAAGGTGCCCAGTTCGGCAAGGACATCGTCTTCACCTACGGTCCGCTCGGCTTTCTGATTCCGATCGCCAACTATCATCCGCAGACATTCGGCCTGTATTTCGCTGCACAGGTGATGCTCGGCGTGGTCTGGGCGATGCTGGTGGCACGCTTCGCCCTGCGCCTGCCCACGATAGTCCAGATGGCGCTGGGCCTGCTGCTCGTATGCTGGGCGCCGATCGTCATCATCGACGTCGGCTGGTATCTGATGTTCGTCCTGGCGGCGGTATTCGCTCACGAGGACGCAAAAAAAACCCAGATCGGAACGCAGCTGTTCGGCTTCGTCGCGCTGTTCGCGCTCAGCGTGATCGCGCTGACGAAATTCACTTTTTTGCTGCTGTGGCTGACTTTCATCGGTCATCAGGTGCTTCAGCTCCTTCTTGCACGGCGACCGGTCGCTGCCGTTCTCGCCGGCGCCACGGCGATCCTGCTGCTGCTCGCACTGTGGACTGCCGCCGGCCAGAATCTTTCATCGTTGCTGCCGTTTTTTCTTTATGGACTCGAGATCAGCCGCAGCTATGGCGCGAGCATGGGCTACATGCCGGGCCTTGCCACGGACCTCGCCGGGCTGGCAATACTCGCCCTCGCGGCTGTCTGCGTCGCTCCGCTGCTGTCCCGCGGCGAAAGCCTGGCGCGGCGTGCGCTCGCCCTGTTTCTGCTGCTGACGCTCGCTCTGACCTGGAAAGCCGGCTATACCCGGGCGGACGCGCATGTCTGCATCTTTTTCGGCGCCGCTTCGCTCATCGCCGTCGTGGCTGCGGTCCTGCGCAGATCCGCAACGCCGCGACCCGGACTCGGGCAGCCCGCAGCGGCAGGCCTCGCGTCATCGGCCGGACTGCTGCTGACCTATTCCCTGCTCGGCGGCGTCGTGCCGGTGTTGAACAACACCTGGGAATTCGCAGGTCTCTCGCTACGCCATCTGTTCAACCCGGATTCCGTGCGCCGCCTGTATCAGGCGGGCTGGGACAGCGGCGCGCGGCGCTTCGATCTGCCGGCGACGCGTGAGCGCATCGGCAACGAAAGCGTCGACCTGCTCATGCACGAACAGGGAGTCGTGCTGTTGAACGGCTTCAACTATTCGCCGCGACCGGTCTTTCAGGGCTACGGTGCGTACTCCACTCCACTTGCGCGGCTCAACGAAAGCAAGCTGCTGGGGGCGTCGGCGCCGCGATACCTGCTGTTCAAGCTGCAAGCGATCGATGAGCATCTGCCCGGCATGGAAGATCCGCTCGCCCAACTCGCGGCGCTGCGCAGCTACGCGCCCGTCGGCTACGAGAAGAGCTACTTGCTGCTCGAGCGCACAGGCTCCGTTCCCGCACTGGAGGCGCCGCCCGCACCGGCATGGCGGGAAGCGTCGTTCGGCGAAGAGATCCCCGTCACGCAGACGGCGGCGCAAATCCTGTTCTTTCGCATCGAACTCAGCCTCGTGGGCAAGCTGTACGCGGCTTTCTTTCGCGAGCCTGCCGCCCGTCTCGACGTGGTCGACGGCGAAGGAGCGATTCACAGCTACCGCGTGACGCGCAGCCTCGGCGACGCCGGCGCGCTGGTCTCGCCGCTGCTGGCCGACAACGTCGACTACCTGAACTGGTACTCGCGACAGCGTGAACTGCGCCCGCGCTCGCTGCGTTTCGTTGCGCAGACGCCGGCTCTGCAGCGCTTGTTCGCGCCGCGCCTGAGCTATGCGCTACAGGTCGTGGAACTGCCGCGGAAGGACCTCTCGCAGTTGCCGGAGTCCCTGCATCGCAGCGTCTTCTATCCCGGATTCAGCCACCTGCCGCGCAATCCGCGCAGCCCGGCGGCGATCGAGATGATCCAGAACCTCGGCGAGGACGCGCTGTTCATGCATGCGCCCTCGTCGATCGAATTCCTACTGCCGGCCGGGCGCTGGCGCGCCGAGGGCAAATTCGGCCTGCGCGCCGACAGCTACGCGGCCGGCGTCTGCCCGCAGGCGGACGGAACGCTGCTGCGCGCCTATCGCGGCGCAGCGCCCGCGGGAGCCAACTCGACGCTGTTGTTTTCGCGCCAGATCGATCCGCTGCATGTGGAGGCGGACCGAGGCGCCCAGCCCTTCGCTCTACCGCCATTCGACAGCGACGGCAAGACGCCGGTGACGTTCGAATTCAGCGGCGGCACGGCGCCTTCCGCAACGACGGAGTGCGACTGGACCTTCATCGGCCCGCTGCGCTTCGAGCCGGAGCGGGAGGCACCGTAGGCGCCGACGCGGCGTGGACGCAAATTGGCGAAAATCGTTTTATAGCCCCTTTCCGTCGCAGTTCGTCGTGCGGAATTCGCTTATCCTCTGCCGGACTCAACACATCCTCACGCCATACCATGGAACGCATCGAAAAGATCCTGCACAGGCTTCGCCGCGAAGGCCGAGGACTGGAGTTCGGCCCCAGCCACAGTCCAGTTGCGCCAAAGAGCGCGGGCTTCCGGGTCGAAACGGTCGATCACCTGGATCGCGCGGGGCTAATCGACAAATACCGCGATCACGGCGTCGACCTGAACCGGATCGAGGACGTGGACCATGTCTGGTCCGGTCAACCGTTGACCGAACTGATCCGCAACCAAGGCCAGTATGACTGGATCATCGCCTCTCACGTGATCGAGCACGTGCCCGACCTCATCGGTTTCGTGAACCAATGTGCCGCGCTGCTCAAACCGGATGGGCTGCTGTCACTGGCCGTGCCGGACCTGCGCTATTCGTTCGACTGCCTGCGCTGGCCGAGCACGGCCGGCGAGATTCTGCAAGCGCACCTGGACCGGCGTACGCGCCACGCACCGGGCAAGGTGTTCGATTACTTCACGACCGTCGTCATGCGCAACGGTCGGATCGTCTGGAACGATCTGGACCCGGCCGAGTACGCCCCAGTGCACACTTTCGATCAGGCCGAACTGCTGCTGCACGAGGCGATCGAGACGACCAAGTATTGCGACTTCCACGCGTGGGCGTTCACGCCGACCAGTTTTCGTTTCGCGCTCAACGATCTGCGGCGACTGAAGCTGCTAGAACTCGGCGAAGTCGAATTCTTCGACACGGTGAGCGGGGAATTCCACGTCACGCTCGGACGCGCTGCGCCGCTGCAGGATTTCGACCGCGTGCGTGAGCTGCGCAAGATCCGCGGCGAACTGGCCCAGGTCCAGGTCGCCGCGGAGAGCTGAAGCCGGCGCCGCGCCGATCACCAGTGCTGCGCGGCCCAGCCTTTGATCTGCGTCACGGCCGCATCGAAGCTGCGGTCGTCGCCGAGGAACGCGTGATCGCCGGGGATGCGCCAGCGCTGTGCCATCTGCGCAAATTCCCACCGATCCACCTCGCCGCGCAGCGCGTCGGCAATGGCCGCCGGCGAGGCCGAGCGCAGCGACACCACGTTGTCGAACCAGCACGCCAGATCCTTGTTGGCGAAAGCGTTGCTGATCGTCGACATGCCGAAGGCGGCCATTTCCAGCGGCGGGTAGCTCGGATGCGGCGACAACATCAGCGACAGACCGATCGCCGAGCGCTGCAGCCGGCTGCGGTAGTCCGCCAGGCTCAGCTTGCCGAGTCCGCGCAGCACGAACGGTCCGAGATCCAGGTCGCGGTCGAGTTCGCCGATGCCCAGCACGTCCCAGTGCTTGCAGCGCGCGTCGCTCCAGCCCCAGGCACGCAGCCCCTCGCAAATCAGCGGCAGCGCGTTGCGCGGCACCGACGGGCGCGCATAGACCAGGATCACCCGCTCACGCTGCTCGCCGGCCTGCTCCACCGGCCGCAGTGACGCATTCAGCGTCGGCTCGATGACGACCTGCCGCGCGTAGGTGATGCCTTGTCCGGCGAAGTAGTCGCGCAACAGGCCGGTGTTGAACACACCGAAATCGAAATCCGCCCGGTAAGTGCTGGACGCCACCGCCGACTGGCTGGACCACGGATAGAAGCCCGGCTCGAAATCCTGGATGAAATACAGCACCGGCCGTGGCGTTTCACCGAGAGACTGCTGCCAGGCGGTCGCTGACTGCGCGGCGAACGCCGTCCACCAGGCCGTCGCCATCCAGCGATCCGCGGCACCGGCCGGTAGCGTGCGTCCGTACCGGTTGCTGAAGCCGACGATCTGCCGCGGCGCGTCGGATTCCTCGTCGCTGTCCACGGCGACGTGGTCGGGGAAACGGGCCAGCGCCTCGCTGCGCGGATGACTGTCGAGCAGAACGATGCGCGAACGCGGAAAACGGTCCAGCAGCGCGCGATAGAGCTTCACGGCGGTGTCGGCGCCGCCGAAATAGTGCTCGGGATTGATCGACGGCAGCACCAGGTTCAGGCGCGGCGAGGAACACTGCCGAGCGCGCAGGCCGAATGGCGTGATCTCGGGCACGCTGGTCGCGATCTGCGGTTCCAGCACGACCGACACGCCGCGCTCGCGCGCCAGCGCCAGACCGGATTTCAGCAGCCGCAGCAGCTTCATGCGCGAACCTCAGAACACACGGCGCGGGGATTCGCGGCCCGACTGCGAAACCCAGACTTCGGGAATCTGCGGACGGACGGCCTCATGCCGCTGCTTGTCGACCTGAATGAACGCGCCGAACTCCAGCGCGATGTTGAACATGTGATCCAGCGCAAAATCGAATGGAATGTTCATTTTTTCCAGACGCGCTTCGATGCCCGGGAACAGGACGTAGTGGTACTTCTTCAATTCGAAGCGCCCCTGTTGCCCGCCGAAATAGAAACCGTCGTATTCGAAGCAGATGTGCTTCCAGATCGTCTCGTTGTAGAACTGGAAATGCCCGAGCACGAACGCGTCGTTGCTCTTGAGATACGGAGTCCATATCTCGACGGTGGCTCCGTGGCGGCAGACGCGCACGATCTCACGCAGGATGTTCTGCGGCGACCGGATGTGCTCGAACGCATGATTGGAGAAGACGTAATCGACCGAATTGTCCTCGAACGGCAGCCTCTCCTGCTCCACGTCGATCACATGGTCCACGCCGGGGGCCGGGGCAATGTCGATGCCGATGAAGCCCGCTCGCTTGTTGGGACCGCAACCTATGTCGATCTTCATTCGCTAGTGCTCCGTGACAGGGCAACACAGACGGGCCGAGACGCCGCCGGCGTTGAATGCAGGTTCCGCAGCGACTCAGCCACGGGGTGAAGGTCTCAGACTGGGACTGGATCGCATGGGGTCCAGGTTGTTGCTGAACAGCGGATCTCCATCCGTGCGGAAACTGCCATAGCTCGCGGCGGAACGCACGAAATCCACTTCGGGTATCGCTCGCGGATCGCGCGTCTTGGATTCGTAGTGATACAGCCGCGCCTCCGGCAGGTAGACATTGTGCAGGCCACTGCGGTGGGCGCGCAGGCACAGGTCGACGTCGCTGCCGCAGACGATGAATTCCTCGTCGAAGCCGCCGAGCCGACGGAACTTGTCGGCAGCGATCGCCATGCAGGCGCCGGTCACCGCGAGCACGTTGCGCCGGAGCATCGGCGACACGAACAGGTCTTGGCGATGCTGCGGCGGCTCGCCCTTGTAGACGTGGTCGGCCCAGCCGCCCATGCCGACGACGACGCCCGCATGCTGGATGGTGCCGTCCTCGTACAGCAGCAGCGGCGCGCAGACGCCGACCTGCGGGCGTATCGCGTTCTCCACGAGGCGCTGCAGCCAGTCCGGCGAGATGACAACCGTATCGTTGTTGAGGAAGATGTAGACATCCGCGTCGACGGCGGCGGCGCCAAGATTGTTCAGATGCGACCAGTTGAACGGCACCGGCGCCGGCAGCACGCGCAGGTTTGGATGCGCCGTGCCGGCCTCGTCGAAATACTGCTGCGTCGCCGGCTCGGCCGAGTCGTTGTCGATGACGACGACCTCGTAGTTCGGATAAAGAGTGCGATCGAAGATCGAGGCGAGGCAGGCGGACAGCAGATCCACGCGGTCGCGCGTCGGAATCAGCACGGCGGCACGCGGCGCCGTCGCCGGCAGCGGATAGCGCACGTCATAGGTGAACAGGTGCTCGCCGTCGCCGGCAATCGCGCCCGGGCTTTGCAGGTCGAGATAGTGCTGGATCGCTTTGCGGCCGGCCTCGTGGGCATACGGTTTGGAGCCCGGATTGGCGGCCGTGGAATCCGGATGCTGGCGCCAGTGGTACAGCACGTGCGGAATGTGCGTGACCTTGGCTCCCGCGGCCACGCAGCGCAAAGCGAGATCGTAGTCCTGCGAACCGTCGCAACCGGACCGCAGTCCCCCGACCTGCTGCAGCAGTTCGCGCCGGATCGCGACGAAATGGCCGAGATACATCTGCGCGAGAAACAGGTCCGGGCTCCAGTCCGGTTTGAAGAACGGACTGCGTCGGCGCCCGTCCGGCCCGAGGCAGTCGTGGTCGGAATAGACCACGTCGCCGGCCGTGCGCGCATTGACCGCGACGGCCAGATGAGCGAGCGCGTCGCGCTGCAGCAGGTCGTCGTGGTCGAGGAAAACCACGTAGTCGCCCTGCGCCAGCTGCAGTGCCGAATTCGTGTTCGCCGCAATGCCGCCGCGCTCGTCGCGCAGGACGTAGCGCATGCGTGCGTCGCGTGCGGCGTAGTCGCGCAGCAGCGCGAGTGTGCGCGCGTCGCCGGAGGCATCGTCGGAAACGCAAACTTCGAGCTGCGCGTAAGACTGCTCCAGCACGCTGTCGATCGCCGCGGCGAGGAAACCCGCCGGCGGCTTGTAGGCCGGAATGACCACGCTGATCAGCGGTCCCGTCGCCGGCGCGTCGATCGCGGCATCGCACTGCTCGATCCAGCGCTCGTAACTCGAACCGTCGGATCCGGCGCGGCCCGGCGCATGCACGAAGCGATGCAGACGTCCGCCGAAACCGCGCACGCCGTCGGCACCGAACGCGCGCAGTGCGTTACCGGCGATCGTGCGCCAGCTTTCGCCCTGCGCCCGCGCCGCGAAGACGCCGTTGAACAGGTTCCGCACGAACGCCGTGACGCGCGAGGCCACCGCCGCGGGCACCGGCGCAAGCTTCGACTCGCGCACCATCGACTCGGCGAGCCGCTGCATGTCGCCGCCGCTCTGCGTGCGTAGCCGTGCCCAGGTGCTCCAGGCCGGCAGTCCTTGCCTCAGCATCCAGACGAAGCGGTCGCGCGCCACGCCGGCCGCCTCCATGGGTTGCAGCACCGGAACGTCCAGGGCGAACTCGCAGGCCTTGGTCGATGGATCGAAACGCAGCGCGTGTACGGCCTGCGGAAAGTACAACAGCGCGCTGCAGCGCTCATCGCTGCCGCGCACGTCCAGCGCGATCATGGTCGCCTCGCTCGGGCCGTCGCCGTAGTCCAGATACAGCATCGGATCTTCGATGCAGCCGGCCAGCAGACGCCAATGCAGCTCCAGCCGGTACCAGCCCGCCGTCAACGTCGACTCCGCCGGCATCAGCCCGAACTGCGGATCGCCGTTGCGCGAGCGCCAGCTGCCGGCGAAGCCGGATACGGGCCCGGCAGCTTCGAGATCGTTCAATGGTCGCACTGCCAGCATCATGCCGCCCTCCCCGTACCGCTCAGCGGCCGCCCCACCAGCGGCGCCAGAAACCGCGCCCATTGTGTGCGGCCATTTGCTGCGCCAGTGCGTCGACGGCATCGCCGAGCACCTGCACGTCGATCTGCTTGCCGCTTTCGTCGATCCCGCGCCGGATCGACGCGTCGCGCTGCGCCTGTTCCTGCTGCCACTGCGCCTGATCGGCCGCGAGTGCGGCGAAACGCTCGTGAATCGCGCCGACGGCCTCGGCGAAACCCTGTTGCTGCTGCAGCAGCTGCGCGAGGCTGTCGCGCGTCTGCGCGTCGCGACGTTCCTGCTGCGCGGCGATCTCGCCGAGAACGGCACTGACCGTGCCAAGCCCGTCCTGGACCGCGAGCGACTGCCGCGCCTGCTGCAGCTGTTCTAGCTCGGTCGTGTGCAGGACTTCGAAATAGTGCCGCAGCTCGTCGGCGGTGCGCACCTGCGACGTCAGCTCGCCGATGCAGGGCCCGAACGTCGCGGCGCCGTGTGCATAGTAGGCGCCGATCCGGGCGGCCTCGTCCCAGGCGGCCGCGTCGACGCGCGCGCGCGCGAAGGCCGCATACAGCTGCTCGGGCAGCTCGTCCGACACCTGCAGCGGCGGCACGAAGGCGTGATGACGCGCGCCCGGGTCGATGAACGTCGCGATCTGTCCGGCTACGTCGGCCGCGGCCACCGGCCAGGTCACGTCGAGTTCGCGCGCGATGCGGCCGGCAACGGTGTTCCAGTCCTCGATGAGCTCGTCGAAATGCACGACGCAGCGCGCATGGCCGCGCGTCGCTTCCTCGGCCTCGCGCATGTGCTGCAGCCAGAGCAGGCGCGAAACCGCAGGCGACCACCCGTCGCGCGCATGCAGCGACGCGGCGACTTCCTCGGGCGACCGCAGCACGAACACAAAGCGCGCGCCGATGCCGAACTCGGCGAGCACGTCCAGCCACAGCGGCACCAGCCGGCACAGCCGCGGATCCTTCAACGCCCACAGCGGCGCGGCGGCGAAGTCGCCGGCGATCAGCCGGCGAATCGACGCGCGTGCGCGCACCGCGGCTTCCGAGGACGTCCAGCCCGCCGGCATCTCGCGAATGTCGTGCCAGTTGCGGCCGAGATCCGCCAGCAGGGTTTCGTGGATGTCCACGGCGTCCTGGTTCTCCCAGAACCCGTTTTCGTTGTTGCCGCGGACCGCCGGCATCAGGCGCGATCCAAGTTCCGCGCCGAGCAGGTTGAGGACCCGGGTCAGCGCGGACGTACCGCTGCGGTGCATGCCCAGGACGAGGATTGCCTGGTGCGCCTCACTCATCGTTGTCTCCCGCTGATATCGCCTCGACCTCGCTGGCGAGGTCCAGATCCACATAGCCGGTGGCCAGCCGCGCCGGATCAGGCATAACCCGCAACATGACCGCGTCGATACGCCGGTCCAGGTAGGTTTCGCCTTCGCCGTCGAGTCCCAGCACGCCGGCATTGGCGAAATAGACGCCGGGCGCGAGCAGGCAACGGAAGCGGAAGCGCACGCGGAGCTCCTGCCCGGCTTCGACCACCGGCAGCGCATCGGCCGGCAGTGCGGTCGCGCCACCGGAGAGCTCCAGACCGGTCGTGGTCTTGAACAGCATGCCGCAGCGTACGCCGCTCGCACCGCGTTCGAAACGCACGCGATAGGTATAGACGTACTCCTGCCCCGCTCGCAGCACGTTGACCCGGCGCCCGGCCGGCGTGCACAGGTAGGGATCGACGATCTCGGCTCCGCGCGAGGGATATTTCAACGTGCTCTGCGGCACCAGACTCGGGTCGTAGTAGCTCTCGTCGTCGCTGCTCGCCGGCGTGGCCACCACCGCCGCGTCGACCGCGACTACCGCGTCGCTGCGCAGTTGCTCGCGCAGCTCGTCGGCACGGTCGGCCGGTGCGTACAGCAGACGGTGATAGCGCGAGATGACGTGCTTGGGCGTTCCCTGCAGCAGCATCTCGCCGCGGTCGAGCAGCACCGCGCGATTGCACAGCTCCACAACCATGCCGGCCGAGTGCGACACGAACAAGATCGTCGTGCCGTTGTCGCGCATGCGGTCGATGCGCGCATGGCATTTGCGCTGGAACGCTTCGTCGCCGACCGACAGCGCTTCGTCGACGACGAGGATGTCGGGCGTCACGTTGATCGCCACGGCAAAGGCCAGGCGTACGTACATGCCGCTGGAATAGCTCTTGACGGGCTGCTCGATGAACTCACCGATGTCGGCGAACGCGGCGATTTCGTCAAAGCGCCGGTCGATCTCGTCGCGCGTGAGGCCAAGCACCGTGGCGTTGAGATAGACGTTCTCGCGGCCGCTGAACTCCGGATTGAAGCCGGCGCCGAGCTCCAGGAGCGCCGCGACGCGGCCGTTGACCTGCACGCTGCCGCGGCTCGGGGCAAGCGTGCCGCAGATGATCTGCAGCAGCGTGGACTTGCCGGAACCGTTGCGGCCAACGATGCCGACGGTCTCGCCGCGGCCGATTTCGAAATTGATGTCGCGCAGCGCATGGAATTCGCGATGCCAGGAGCGGTTGGCGCCCGGAAACAGCTGCTGCAGCAGGCGGTGGTAGGGCTTGTCGTAGACCGCGAAAGCCTTGCCGACGCCGTCGACGCGGATGGCCAGTTCAGAGGACATCGGCGAATCCCGAACGCGTGGCCCGGAACCAGGCGTGCGCGAGATAGCAGAACAGCAGCGCGACGGCGGCGTAGAGCAACAGTCCGCGCCAGTCCGGCATCTGGTTCCACAACGCGACGTTGCGCGCCTGGTCGATGATGAAACTCAGCGGATTCAGGCGGAACACCAGCTGGTAGCGTGGCGACAATGTCTCCACCGGCACGACCGCCGAAGAAAGAAACAGCATCGCCGCGGCGAGCACGCCGGTGATCTGCGAGATGTCGCGCAGATAGACGCCGAGCGACGCGAGCAGCCAGCCGGTACCCGCGCCGACCAGGGCCAGCGGCAGCAGCACCAGCGGAAACAGCAGCACCGTCGCCGGCGGCGCGCCGTAACGCAGCACGTACAGCAGCAGCAGCACGGATAGATTCATCAGCAGATGGAAGAATGCCGACAGCACCATCGGCCACGGTAGGATTTCCAGCGGAAACACCACGCGCTTGACGTAGCTCGGGTTGCCGACGACGAGGCCCGGCGCCCGTGTCAGGCATTCGGTGAAGAAGCCATGCACGATCAATCCGACGAACAGGATCAGGGTGTAGTCCGGGCCGCCGTCGACCTGCTGCGGCCAGCGGCTCTTGAACACCGAGCCGAACGCGATCGAATAGACGATCAGCATCAGGAACGGGCTCAGCACGGACCAGAGCAGGCCGAAGCTCGCGCCGCGGTAGCGGCCGAGCACGTCGCGCTTGGTCAGTTCCCGCGTCAGCGACCAGTGCCGGCCGAAAGCTGAAAACGGCCCGGCCAGAAAGGTGCCGAGCCCGCCGACGCCATTCATATATGCATCACCGCCGCCGTCACGGTTCAGACCGCCGCGAGCGCGGCGTCAAGCTCGGCGCGCAGGTCGGCCACGTCCTCCACGCCGACCGACAGGCGCACGAGGTTGTCGTGGATGCCCAGGCGCGCGCGGTTCTCGGGCGGCACCGACGCATGCGTCATCACGGCCGGATGGTTGACGAGGCTCTCGACCCCGCCTAGCGATTCCGCCACGGCGAACAGGTGGCACTGTTCCATCATGCGCCGCGCGCCGTCGAAGCCGCCCTTGACGTAGACGCTGACCATGCCGCCGAAGCCGCTCATCTGGCGCTTGGCCAGGGCGTGCTGGGGATGGTCGGGCAGGCCCGGATAAAGCACTTTTTCCACTTTGGGATGCTTCGCGAGCCAGCCGGCCAGCTCCAGCGCCGATTCGCAGTGCGCGCGCATGCGCAGGTGCAGGGTTTTCAGGCCGCGCAGCGCCAGGAAGGAATCGAACGGCCCCTGTACGCCGCCGACGGCGTTCTGCAGGAAGGTCATCTTCTCGGCCAGCTCCGCATCGTCGCCGACCACGACCATGCCGCCGACGATGTCGGAGTGGCCGTTGAGGTACTTCGTCGCCGAATGCATGACGAGGTGCGCGCCGAGCTCGAGCGGGCGCTGCAGCATCGGCGTCGCGAACGTGTTGTCCACGCCGACGAGGATGCCGCGCGCGCGCGCGAATTCGGCGATCGCGGCGATGTCGACGATCTTGAGCAGCGGATTCGTCGGCGTCTCGATCCAGATCAGCCTGGTGTTCGGCTTCACCGCCGCCTCGAGCGCGGCGCGGTCGTTCAGGTCGACCCAGCTGAAGTCCAGGCCGGCCGAGCGGCGGCGCACGCGCTCGAACAGGCGGTAGGTGCCGCCGTAGACGTCGTCCATCGCGATGACGTGGCTGCCGCTGTCGAGCAGCTCCAGCACGGTCGAGGTCGCGGCCAGGCCGGAAGCGAACGCGTAGCCGTTGCGGCCGCCTTCGAGGTCGGCGACGCAGCGCTCGTAGGCGAAGCGCGTCGGATTGTGCGAGCGCGAATACTCGAAACCCTGGTGCACGCCGGGGCTGGACTGGGCATAGGTCGAGGTCGCGTAGATCGGCGTCATGACCGCGCCGGTGCTCGGATCGGGCGACTGGCCCGCGTGGATCGCGCGCGTGCCGAGGCCCTGGGTTTTGCTGGTATGGCTCATGCTGACTCGTCGATGGGCGCCGCGGCGCACCGGCTGATGGTCGTTCGCGTCACTGCACGCGGCGACGCAGGTAGTTGAGGAGGTCGATGCGCGTGATCAGGCCGAGGAAGCGCTCGCCGTGCATGACGATCGCGACGTGGCCGCGATCGAACACCGGCAGCAGCTCATGGATCGTCGCGCTGACGTCGAGCACGTCGAGCTTGGACACCATGGCCGTCGACACCGGATCGCGGAAGCGCGACTCGTCGGCGTGCACGTGCAGCAGCACGTCGGATTCGTCGACGATGCCGACGATCTTCTCGCCGTCCATGACCGGCAGCTGCGAGATCTCGTAGAGCTTCATGCGCTGGTAGGCCATGGTCAGCGGATCGTTCGGCCCGATGACGACGGTGTCGTGCGCCGCGTACGGCCGCATGATCAGGTCGCGCAGGTCGCCGTGCTGCTCGCGCTCGAGGAAGCCGTTGTCGAGCATCCAGTAGTCGTTGTACATCTTCGACAGGTACTTGTTGCCCGTATCGCAGACGAACACGACGACGCGCTTGGGCGTGGTCTGTTCGCGGCAGAAGCGCAGCGCCGCAGCGAGCAGAGTGCCGCTGGAGGAGCCGCCGAGGATGCCTTCCTTCTCGAGCAGCTCGCGGCCGGTCAGGAAGCTCTCCTTGTCGCTGATCGCGTAGGCCTTCCTGACGCGGCTGAAGTCGCTGATCGGCGGCAGGAAATCCTCGCCGATGCCTTCGACCATCCACGAGGCGCTCTTCGTCGACAGGGTGCCTTCGTTGATGTACTGGGTCAGGATGGAGCCGACCGGGTCGGCTAGGATGAATTCGACGTCCGGCGCGTGCTGCGCGAAGCAGCGCGACAGGCCGGTCATCGTGCCGGAGGAACCGCAGCCGAACACGATCGCGTCGAGCCTGCCGTCCATCTGGGCGAGGATTTCCGGCCCGGTGCCGGTCTCGTGTGCGAGCGGATTGTCCGGATTGCCGAACTGGTTGATGAAATACGCGCCCGGCGTTTCGCGCGCGAGGCGCTCGGCCATGTCCTGGTAGTACTGCGGATGGCCCTTGGCCACGTCCGAGCGCGTCAGCACGACTTCGGCGCCCATGGCCTTGAGGTTGAAGATCTTCTCGCGGCTCATCTTGTCGGGAACGACGAGGATGAGCTTGTAGCCTTTCTGCTGCGCCACCAGCGCGAGGCCGATGCCGGTGTTGCCCGCGGTGCCTTCGACGAGCGTGTCGCCGGGCCTGATCAGGCCGGCGCGCTCGGCCGATTCGATCATCGACAGGCCGATGCGGTCCTTGATCGAACCGCCCGGGTTCATGTTTTCCAACTTCAGGAACAGTTCGCAGCAACCCGTGTCGAGACGCTGCGCTTTCACCATCGGGGTCTGCCCGATCAGTTCCAGCACGCTTTGGTGGATGGTCATGAGGCTCCCGGCGGCACCGGCTTGTGCGCGGCACGTCGTTGTTTCAGGGGGCGCGATCATAACCGACGGCCTGCCGCGCCGCGACGCGCGGCCGTCGCGGCGCCGCGCGAATCGGCGATGGAGGTCACGCTCGGATGGGCTCGCGGCGCTCGTTGACGCGGGTTTCGCCGAAAACGCGTGCTTCGAGTCCTTTCCCCAGCGTCGATGCAGCCGGGGGAGAGGGAGTTCTTGCGCCCCCAAAAAGAACCCCTCCGGCGGCGCACCGCGGAGGGGTTCGGGTCGGCCTGAAACCGGTACGCCGCCGCGCGACTCGCGCGTGTCAGCGGTGCTCCCAGAGCTGGACCAGCCGGTCCTTCGCGCGCAGCTTTTCCTTCTTCAACGAATGCAGCGTGGTGTCGTCCATCGGCAGCACTCCGAGATCGGCGTCGCGCAGCTTGGTGTCCAGCTCCTGATGTCGCTGGTACAGGCTGCGGAATTCGGTGCTCGACTTGAGCAATGCGTCGATCTCGGATTTCTGGTGATTCTCGAACATCAGCCGTTCTCCTCTCGTTGTGTGAAACGCACGGCATCGCCGCCCGCGCGCGGGATGCGCAGGCGGCGACGGGTGCAGGGAACTGAAGCGAAGCGGAAGTGGCGTTCTCGCGAGCGTCGCCGCCATCGGGCGATGGCGGTGTGAGACGGACTCTGACCTCGGCGATGCGCTGATCTGCATGGATTCGGCAGCCGTACCGCGTGATCCGGCCGACTGCCGAGCCACCCTACTCCTTTGCCGGAGCCGGCGCAAACACGCCGCCGCAGGGCGCATTGGCATTTCGTTATGCGCCGGCCGCCGGCGTTTTCGCCGGCCGGTTCGGCGGCGGATCGCGGTCGCCGGCACGAACCGGACGCGACAATGACAACGCCTCAGCCGCCGTCGAGCAGCTCCACGACGACGCGGCGATTGCGCGCGCGTCCCTGCGCATCGTCGTTCGACGCGACCGGATCGGCGCCGCCTTCGCCCGACACCACGATGCGCGCAGCGGCGATGCCGCGCGCGACCAGCGCATCGCGCACGGCTTCGGCACGACGCAGCGACAGGCTCAGATTCGCCTCGGGACTGCCGGTCGCATCGGTGTGGCCTTCGATGCGTACCGACAGGGCCGGCGACGCGGCGAGCCAGACCGCGACACGCGCGACGCCGACGTCGGCGCCGCCGGCGAACGTGGCCGTGCCGGGTTCGAAGACGAGGTCTTCGAGCGTGATCCGGCGCCCGCCGCTGTCGGCGTCGGGCGCGAGCGCCGCGAGGCGTTCGGCCAGCGGCGCGTCCGCGGCCACGGCAGGCGCCGCAGGAGCAGCCGGCGGCGGCGGCGCGGCCTCCGCGACGGACGCGGCGGCGCGGCCGGCGGAATCCGCCGCCGGCGGGGGGGCGGGCGTGCCGCCCGGCG
>NZ_JANFVR010000570.1 GCF_024609805.1 Tahibacter caeni
CGGCCCGTGCCGCCGATCCGGCCTCCACGACCGCCGCACCGCCGGCCGATCCGGGCGCCGGCCCGCACGGCTGGCGCAAGGGCCGCGGCGAACGCCTGGCCGCCGCGCGCAACAACCCGGTGTTCCAGACCGTGCGCAATCTGCGCGAGCTCGAACGGCTCTACCTGATCGACGGCCGCGCGCAGGAAATTCCGGCGCTGTACCGCGACGTGCTGACCAAGACCGAGAACCCGGCCGTGCGTCAGTTCGCCTACAACCGCATCGCACGCAACGAGTTCAAGCCCGGCGACGTCGACAAGGCCATCGCGACCTTGCGCCAGGGCCTCGACGAAAGCCTGCAGCGGCTGCCGGCCCAGTGACGCGCTGAAATGCGCACATCGGCATAGTCGGGCACTGCAACGCTCGCCGGCCGCGCGGCATCTTAGCAACCGGATGCGGATCTCCTGCCGTCGTCCACCCCGACGGAAGCCGCCCCCATCGGCTTCCTGCTCCACCCGGCGGGCGCTTCGGCGCCCGCTTTTCATTCGCGGCCGGCGGCCGGTGTGCGGATGCCGTTTCAGTCGCCGGATGTCGCCGGCGCCGGATCCGCGGCGATCGCGGCGCGGCGCTCCTCGACCTTGGCCGCATCCCAGAGCCGGTCCTGCGCGGCCAGGTCCAGCGCGGCGAGCCCGCCGTCGCCGGCCAGCTGCTCCATGCGCCGGAAGCGGCGCTCGAACTTGGCGTTCGCGTGGCGCAGCGCGGTGGAGACGTCGACGTTCGCATGCCGCGCGACGTTGACGCAGACGAACAGCAGGTCGCCGATCTCGTCGGTCAGCCGCGCCGGATCGGCGCCGTCGGCGAATTCGGTGCGCACCTCGTCGATTTCCTCGTGCAGCTTGGCCAGCACGGGCTCGACGTCGGGCCAGTCGAAGCCGACCGTCGCGGCACGCTTCTGCAGCTTCAGCGCGCGCTGCCATTCGGGCAGGCCGCGCGAAATGCCGGCCAGCGCGCTGCGGTCGTCCTCGCCGCGCGCGGCGCGTTCGGCGCGCTTGTGCGCTTCCCAGGCCACGGTCTGCGCCTGCGCGTCGGCGACCGCGGCCTCGCCGAACACGTGCGGATGGCGGCGCAGCATCTTCGCGCAGATCGCCGCGACGACGTCGCCGAAATCGAAATGACCGGCTTCGCGCGCCATCTGCGCATGGAACACGACCTGGAACAGCAGATCGCCGAGTTCGTCGCAGAGCGCCGCCATGTCGCCGCGGTCGATCGCGTCGGCGACTTCGTAGGCCTCTTCGATCGTGTACGGCGCGATGGTCGCGAAATTCTGCTGCAGGTCCCAGGGACAGCCGCCGGCGGGATTGCGCAGCGCGGCCATGATCGCGAGCAGTTCGTCTATCGAAGCCATGAGGATTCCCGCTGCATCAGGCGAACAGCCGCGCCCAGTCGGTGGCCGGGTCGCCGAACGCGATGAAATCGCCGTTGAGCAGGGTTTCGTGTGCGTTGCAGCGCAGCGGCCGGCCGGCGAAGTCGATCACGCCGCCGCCGGCCTGCTCCAGCACGCATTGCGCCGCGGCCGTGTCCCATTCCGAGGTCGGCCCGAGGCGCAGATACAGATCGGCCGCACCTTCGGCGATGCGGCAGAACTTCAGCGACGAGCCGAGCGGCAGTTTCTCGAAAGCGCCGACGCGCGACAGCAGCTCGGCCTCGCGCTCGCTGCCGTGCGAGCGGCTGCCCGGCACCAGCAGCGGCTCGGCGCGCGGCCGCGTCCGCAGGCG
>NZ_JANFVR010000571.1 GCF_024609805.1 Tahibacter caeni
GCGCGCCGCGCGCGGTCGCGACCCAGGGCCGCGCGGTCGCGACGGCCTGCAGCAGCGGCCAGCAGCGGCTGCGGCTCGCGCTCGCGCAGACGACGACGTCGGCCGCGGCGAACAGCGCGGCGCGCTGCTCTTCGGGCACCGAGGGCGATGGCAGCAGGCTGTAACGCCCGCCGTGCGGATCCAGCGCGAGCGGTCGCGTCGCGGCGGCGACGTCCGCGCCGAGCGCGTCGACGACCAGCAGCAGCCGCCACGGCGCGTCGCGGCGCCAGCGCCGCGTCCAGGCTTCGAGCAGGCGCCACGGCGCGTCGATCTCGTCCCAGCGCGCGCGGCACAGCACGATGCCTTCGCCGTGCGGATTGCGCGGTGCGCGCAGCCCCGGATGCGCATAGGCCGGTTCGACGATCCACGGCAGGACTTCGGCATCGGCGATGCCGGCCGCGGCGAGCTCGTCGCGATGCCAGCGGCTCGGCACCCAGATCTCGTCCATGGCCCGCAGCGCGGCCGCGGCTTCGGCGTCGGGGCGCTGCTCGAAGTCCGCATAGCCGATGCGCTGCGGCGCGGCCACGTGATGCCACAGCGCCGGATCGCCGGCGCAGAGCGCGACACGCGGCGCCGGTCCGGCCGCGCGGCGGCGCAGCGTATTGAGCAGATGGTCGCGGCTGTCGCCGTCCTCGGCGATCGCTTCGGGCAGCACCGGCGCATACAGCGAGCGATAGCTCAGGCGCAGCCCGGCCGCGTCGAGCGCGCGCGCGAGCGGCCGCTGCCAGGCGGCCGCCGCGGCCGGGAAATCCAGCGCGCCGGCCAGCAGCAGCGCATCGTCGTACTGCGCGGCCAGCACGGCCGACCAATGCCGTGCGAACGTCGCGCGGCCGTCGGCGAGCAGTCGCGCGCGCAGCGCATCGTCGTCGCGCGTGGAGCCGTGCTGCTCGTGGCGCAGGCTCACACTGCCGCAAAGCCGCGTGAACCAGCCGGCCGCGCGCGCGCGCAGGCAGTAGTCGCTGTCTTCGGCGTAGGTGACGTAGTCCGTATGCAGCGGCCCTATCGCGTCGACGACGGCGCGCTTGATATAGACCGCCGCGAACACGACGCCTTCGACGATGCGCTCGGTATCGGTGTACTGGCCGACGTCGCGCTCGACGCGGCCCGACGCGATCTGCACGCCGCTCAGGTCATCGTGCAGCACGCGCGTGCCCGCGTGCAGCAGATTGCCTTCGCCGTCGACGAGCCGGCAGCCGACGATGCCGGTGTCCGCCTGCGCGAGCGCGCACTCGCGCAGGCGTACCAGCCAGTCGCGCTGCTCGAACACGATATCGTTGTTCAGCAGCACGAGGTCGTTGCCCGGCGCCGCCGCGGCGATGCCGGCGTTGTTGCCGCGCACGAAGCCGAGGTTGCGGTCCAGCCGCAGCACGCGCACGCGGCCGGCATAGGCGGCCAGCCCCTGCGCGGTCGCGTCGCTCGAGCCGTTGTCGACGACGATGATCTCGCTGTCGCCGAGCTCGCTCGCGAGCAGGCTGTCCAGCGCGCGCGCGGTCAGCGCCCAGCGGTTCCAGGCGAGCAGGATCAGGCTCGTCGCCGGCGCGCTCATGGATCGTCGCTGCGTCGCTCCGCGGCCACGCCTCGCCAGAGCTCGGCCAGCACCGTGTCGAGGTCCTCGACCGGCTGCCGCGCACAGAGCCGCTCCAGCATCGCGCGGCGCCGCGCGAGGCCGTCGTCGTGGGCCGCGACGACGCGCCGCCAGTGCGCC
>NZ_JANFVR010000572.1 GCF_024609805.1 Tahibacter caeni
GCCGCGGCCAGGCGCTCGCGCCGGCGCTGGCGCGCCTGCAGCGCCGCATGGCGCAGGCGCAGTTCCAGCGCCGCGAGGCGGCTGCGGCCGAGCTGCAGGCGCTGGCCGGGACTGCGCGCCTGCAATTGCGCGTGCAGGCGGTCGAGCTGCTGCTGGCGCTGCTGCAGGCGGCGCTGCAGCAGCAGATGCAGGCGATGCCGGCGCTGGGTCAGCTGGCGCGACAGCTCGGCCATGTCGGGCACGAGCAGCTCGGCCGCGGCCGACGGCGTAGGCGCGCGCAGGTCGGCGACGAAGTCGGCGATCGTGAAGTCGGTCTCGTGGCCGATCGCGCTGATCACCGGCAGCGGGCTCGCCGCGATCGCGCGCGCGACGGCCTCGTCGTTGAACGCCCAGAGGTCTTCGATGGAACCGCCGCCGCGCGCGAGCAGGACCGCGTCGTGGCGCGCGGCCAGCGCGACCGCGCGCAGCGCCGCGACGATGGCCGGCGGCGCCTCGCGGCCCTGTACCGGCACCGGTACGACGTCGACGTCGACGAGCGCATAGCGCCGAGCGATGACGCTGAGCACGTCGCGCACGGCCGCGCCGGTGGCCGAGGTGATCACGGCGAGCCGGCGCGGAAAGCGCGGCAGCGCGCGCTTGCGCTCGGCCGCGAACAGGCCCTCGGCGGCGAGCAGGGCCTTGAGCCGCTCGAACTCGCGGCGCAGCGCACCTTCGCCGGCTTCCTCGAGATGCTCGACGATGAGCTGGAACTCGCCGCGCGCCTCGTACAGGCTGACGCGGGCGCGGGCGAGTACCTGCATCCCGTCGGCCGGACGGAAGCGCAGATAGCTGCTCCTGGGCTTGAACATCGCGCAGCGCACCTGGGCGCCGCCGTCTTTGAGGCTGAAATACAGATGGCCCGACGCCGGCCGCGCGAGATTGGAGATCTCGCCTTCGAGCCAGATCAGGCCGAAGCCGTCTTCGAGCAGGTCGCGTGCACGACGCGTCAGCTGCGAGGGCGTCAGCACGTCGCGGCCGCTGGCATGGACGATGCGGTCTTCGGACATCGGCGGGCGGGGCTTGCCGGCCGGGGCCGGACGGGCCGGCAGTGTAGGCGCGGCCGCGGGCGACGGCAAACCGCGTCGCGCGTCGTCGGAATTGATCCGGATCGGTCACGGCGGCGCCCGCCAGTCGTTATAGTTGCGCCGTCGGAAGCGGCGTCGTCCGCGGCAGATCGGCCGCGCCGGCGCCGTAGCGAACGCTGCCGCAGGCGGGCGCGTCCGCGTTCCGCGACTCCGCTGCCAGTCACTCAGGGGTGATGAGAGCCACATGGTCGATTCCGTGACCGAATCCGAGGCGCCGCGCCGGGCGGCTGCCGGCGAGCGCGCGCTGCGCCAGCGCCTGGAAAGTTTCGTTGCCGAGTGGCGCGCCAATCTCGGCGACCACTGGGACGGCGCCAAGGCCGGCCTGCTGCACGAGGAACTCGAGAAAATCAACGCCGAAGCCGAGGCCCGGGACTTCGCGGAGATCGCCGTGCCGACCCTGGAGCTCATCGTCTTCCTGTGCTCCTTCGTCGAGACCGGCGCGATACCCAGCGCCGTGCAGCGCGCGGCGCTCGGTGGCCTCGTCGACGGCCTGGCGCCGGCGGCCGCCGCGCCGAAGCCGGCGCCGCGCGCCGTCAAGCGCGCGCCGGCCAGCAGCGTGCGCGGCCAGGTGAACTACCTCGCCGCGGCCGATCGCGCGATCGACGCGCTGGCGCCG
>NZ_JANFVR010000573.1 GCF_024609805.1 Tahibacter caeni
GGTGCTCCAGCACCATCCGAACCGCTCGCTCCCGCACTTCCGGAGAGTGTCTCTCTGACTTCTTCTTCATGGCTCCATCCTCTCAAAGGAAAGAGCCTCCGGAAAAGCCGGGGCGGTTCAGCCGCAAAATCGTCGGACACGAAGTGCACGAGGTCGAGTCTGGTGAACACGCTGCGCACCTGCTCAAGCGGACCGCGCTGGCCGAGGGCGTGCATGCCGCCGGGCAGAAGCCCGTACTCCACGGCGACAACGGTGCGAGCCTCAAAGCCACGACCGTGCTGGCCATGCTTCACTGGCTGGGTATCGCTCCGTCGTATTCGCGTCCGCGGGTCAGCGATGACAACGCCTACGTCGAGTCGCTATTCCGTACCGCCAAGTACCGGCCGGGTTATCCCGTCGGCGGCTTCACCGATCTGGATCAGGCGCGGCGCTGGGCTTCGGACTTTGTCCGCTGGTACAACACCGACCATCGGCACAGCGGCATCGGCTTCGTCGCTCCTGCACAGCGCCATGCCGGTCACGATCGCGCGCTGCTACATAGCCGCGATGCGCTCTACCAAGCCGCGCGCGATCGACATCCACGACGCTGGAGCGGGACTACGCGCGACTGGACGCCGACCGACGTTGTGACGCTCAACCCCGAGCGTTCCGGCAACTTGGCGCTCTGCCCGAAAAAGGCGGCCACATAGCTTCGCTAGGAATACACATCAGGCGACAACTACCTTGACGCGCGCCGCCCGTGTCGTGGCAAACGCCGGAGCGGCGCGGCGCCGCTCCGGCAACGGTTTCGGCCAATCGGGGCTTACGGCCCCGGATGGAACCGCGCTTCCATGAGCCCGCGCACGTCGCGCGACAGGATCGCCAGCGCATCGAGAACGCCGCCATGCGAGCGCGAATCGATCGCTTCGAGCTGCGCCGACGCGACCGTCTCGCTGAGCGCCTGGATCGCCGCGATGCGGTCGAGCATTTCTTCCTGCAACGCCTCGCGCTGCGCCGGCGTATCGAGCACGTAGGCGAACATCACCGGCTCGGCGGTGGCGACGTCGCGGCGCAGCGGAAAGAACGAACCTTGACGGGTCATGGCGTGGGCCTCCGTGACGAGGCAACGACGCCGCCGATGCGGGCAAGATGACCGGAACTCAGACCGGTGCCGCAGAACGCATACCGACTATCCATGGACAACTCCCTTTGCGTGGAGTCGCCACCCGGAACGGTGAGAAAGGGTGGCGAACGGTGTGCGGGTTGGCAGACCGGGCACGAAGACCGGCGAGCCTTGCGGCTCCCCGCACACCGCCGCCAGAAAGCGGCAGACGGCATCACACGAAATTCGGGCATAAAAAAACGCCGACCTTCGGTGCGACGCTGTGTGCGTCGTGCTTTCGGGCTGCCAAGCCCGGTTGCCGAATTGGCGGCAACGTGCGGATTGTTTACTTGGTGGCGGGCGGCGTCAAGGGGGCGGATATGTCGCTTATTGGCGGACAGACTCAGTCCAGCATATGGCTCGGCCGAATTGAGATAAATCAGTAGCCTCTCAAAATGGGCTTGACCACGCTGTCCCAAAAATCTTCAGTCTTCGGAGTCTTCGCGGATAGCCCCGATCTTTACTAGGGAAGGTCTGAACAAGTCCGCCCCATTGTGCTGAGATAGTGCCACTACCCGACGAGGACCGCGCGCGATGGACCAGATGAGCTTTGGCGACGGGGAGTACGCGAGCAAGCGCAAGCGG
>NZ_JANFVR010000574.1 GCF_024609805.1 Tahibacter caeni
GCCGCCACCGGCGACCGGCGCGGCCGAGGTCGCGTTCGCGACCGTGACCGTCGCGGCGCGCGCCGGCGACCGCGAGCGCGTCTGGGACGGCGTCGTCGACGCAGTCGACAAGGCGACGTTGTCGGCGCAGACCGGCGGCCGCGTCGTCGAGCTGCCGTTCGACGTGAACGACTACGTCAAGGCCGGTCAGGTCGTCGTGCGCTTCACCGACGTGGAGCAGGAGTCCGGCCGCCGCCAGGCCGACGCGGCCCTGCGCGCGGCCGAAGCCGGCGCGCGCGAAGCGCAGCTCGCGTTCACGCGGGCGAAGGAGATGCTGGACCGCAAACTCATCGCCCAGGCCGCCTATGATCAGGCGGCCGCGCGCCACGAGTCGGCCAAGGCCACGCTCGAAGCGGCGCGCGCGGCCGTCCGCGGCGCCGGCGAGCAAGTCGACTACACGGTCGTGCGCGCGCCGTACAGCGGCATCCTGACCGAGCGCCACGTGCGCATCGGCGAGACCGTGCGGCCGGGACAGGCGCTGGTCTCGGGCCTGTCGCTCGCGCGGCTGCGCGTCGAAGCCGAGATTCCCCAGGGCGACGTCGCCGCGATCCGCGACCACGCGTCGGCGGCCGTGCTGCTGGAGGACGGCCGTCGCATCCAGGCGCAGCAGGTCGTCGTCTTTCCCTACGCCGATCCGCGGACGCACAGTTTCCGCGTCCGCGTCGAGCTGCCCGAGGCCGAGACCGGCCTGCAGCCGGGCATGACGGCCAAGGTCGCGTTCGCGATCGGCACGCTCGATCGCCTGTTGATTCCATCCGCTGCGCTCGTGCGGCGCGGCGAGCTGACCGCGGTATACGTCGTCGACGCGGCCGACCGCGTCGCACTGCGCCAGCTGCGCCTGGGCCAGCGCTTTGGCGACGAGGTCGAGGTGCTGGCCGGCCTCGCGCCCGGCGAACGCATCGCCGCCGACCCGCTCGCGGCGCTGGCGCATCTGGCGGGCACGGAGCAGGCCCGATGAGCGCCGCACCGGTCAGGCTCGGCATTTCCGGCCGGCTCGCGCGCCTGTTCGCCGCCAGCCCGCTGACGCCGGTGCTCGCGCTGGCCGGCCTGCTGCTCGGACTCGTCGCCGTCGCGATCACGCCGCGCGAGGAGGAACCGCAGATCGACGTGACCATGGCCAACGTGTTCGTGCCGTTCGCGGGCGCGCCGGCCGACGACGTCGAGAATCTCGTCAGCTATCCGCTGGAGCAGAAGCTCGCCGCGATCGACGGCGTGAAGCACGTCTATTCCGTGTCGCGCCCGGGCATGGCCGTGCTGACCGTCGAGTTCCAGGTCGGCGTGCCGCGCCAGGACGCGCTCGTGCGCCTGTACAACCAGGTCTATTCCAACCAGGACTGGGCGCCGGCGAAGCTGGGCGTCGGCCAGCCGCTCGTGCGGCCCATGGGCATCGACGACGTGCCGGTGCTGAGCCTGACGTTGTCCGGCGACGGCGCGGGCGGCGCGACCGAGCTCGCGGAAGTCGCGCATACGCTCGAAACCGAACTCAAGCGCGTGCCGGGCACGCGCGACGTCTACACGATCGGCGCGCCCGAGCGCGCCGTCGTCGTCGAACTCGACGCGACGCGCCTGGCCGCCTACGGCATGGCGCCGGCCGACCTCGCCGGCGCGCTGGCCGCGGCCAACGTCGTGCAGCAGGCCGGCGAACGCGTCGCGCCGGGCGCGCAGGTTCCGGTCACGGCC
>NZ_JANFVR010000575.1 GCF_024609805.1 Tahibacter caeni
CGTGCTGTCGGAGCCCGGCGAGGACGAGGCGCTGCTCGACCGGCTCGGCCGCCGCTCCCGCGCCGCCGGCAAGGCCGAGGCGGTGCAGGAATGGCGCCGCCACGGCCTCGGCGCGCAGATCCTGGCCGACCTCGGCATACGCCGGCTGCGCGTGCTCGGCACGGCGCGGCGCCTCGTCGGCCTGGCCGGCTTCGGCCTCGAAGTCGTCGGCCACGAGGCGGGCTGAGCTGCCGGCTCGGCGGGCCGCAGCGGGCTCGGGTAGAATGGCGCCCCCTCGATACCCCCTTGGCGCCCATGTCCCTGATCGCCGGCGAGCTGCGTGCCGCCCCGGATTGCCGCATCGCGATCGTCGCGAGCCGCTGGAATCCGCGCATCGTCGACAAACTGATCAGCGGCGCAGAGCAAGCGCTCAGTAGCAATGGCGTCGCCGCCGACGCTATCGATCTGGTCCGCGTGCCGGGCGCCTGGGAGATTCCGGTCGCCGCCGCGCGGCTCGCCGCGACCGGCCGGCATGCGGCGCTGCTGTGTCTCGGCTGCGTCGTGCGCGGCGACACGCGCCACTACGAACACGTCGCCGACGGCTGCGCCCAGGGTCTCATGCGCGTCGCGCTGGACTACCGCCTGCCGGTGCTCAACGGCGTGCTCGCGGTCGAGCGCCACGAGGACGCCGCCGCGCGCGCCGGCGGCGCGCACGGCAACAAGGGCGAGGACGTCGCTCTGGCCGCCTTGGAAATGATTGATTTGTGGAGAAAGCTGTGACGAATTCGCGACGACCCGAAGGTGTGGATCTGGCGGCCCGCTCGCGCGCGCGGCGGCGCGCCCTGCAGGCGCTGTACGCATGGCAGCTTTCCGGCAGCGCGATCGGCGGCGTCATCGACCAGTTCCGCCACGAGCAGGACATGGAAGTCGCCGACATCGAGTATTTCGAAGATCTCGTGCGCGGTGTCGAACGCCATTGTGCCGAGCTCGACGCGGGTCTGACGCCGTTCCTCGGCCGCGAAGTCGGCCAGGTCGACCCGATCGAGCGCGCGGCGCTGCGCCTGGGCGCCTACGAGCTCAAGTACCGCGTCGACGTGCCGTATCGCGTCGTCATCAACGAAGCGATCGAAACGACCAAGCGCTTCGGCGCCGACCACGGCCACACCTACGTCAACGGCGTGCTCGACAAGCTGGCCGCAGAGTGGCGCAAGGCCGAATACCGCGGTCGCTGAGCGCGTATGGGTGAGTTCGCCCTGATCGAGGAAATCCGCCGGCGCTGTGCGGTCGCGCGCGCCGACGTGACGCTCGGCATCGGCGACGACGCGGCGCTGCTGCAGCCGCGCGCCGGCGCCGAGCTCGCCGTCAGCACCGACACGCTCGTCGCCGGGGTGCATTTTCCGGCCGGCACCGCGCCGTCCGATCTGGGCTGGAAGTCGCTGGCCGTCAATCTGTCCGATCTCGCGGCCATGGGGGCCGAGCCGGCCTGGGCGCTGCTCGCGCTGAGCTTGCCCGCCGCCGATGCCGACTGGCTGGCCGGCTTTTGCGACGGCTTCGCCGCGCTCGCGCGGCAGCACGGCGTCGCGCTCGTCGGCGGCGACACGACGCGCGGCCCGCTGACCGTCACGGTGACCGTGCACGGCTTCGTGCCGCCGGGCGCTGCGCTGCGCCGCGACGGCGCGCGCGCCGGCGATCGCATCCTCGTCAGCGGCGAGCCGGGCGAGGC
>NZ_JANFVR010000576.1 GCF_024609805.1 Tahibacter caeni
CCCTGGCCGGCGAGGTCACGCGCTACGCCTACGCGCATGACGGCACGCGCCTGAGCCAGACCACCGATGCGACCGGTGCGAACCCCGTCACGACGCACTACCTGGTCGATCCGAATACTGCGTATGCGCAGGTCATCGAGGAGGCCGAGCAGCAGGGCAGCGGCACGCCCACACTGAAAGCGTTGTACGCCATAGGCGACGACAGAATCCGGCGCTACACGCCTGCCGTGGCCGGATCCGGTGGTGGTCCCGGCATCCCGGCGGGGCTGCGCTACTACCACGCCGACGGGCTGGGCAGTACGCGCCTCTTGACCGACGACACCGCGGCGATCACCGATCACCTGACCTACGAGGCTTTCGGCGAGCTGGATGCGGCGGCGTCAGCCCAGACCAGTGACAACGCCTTCATGTATACGGGAGAGCAGTGGGACCCGAATGCGGGGTTCTATTACCTGCGGGCGCGGTACATGAACCCCGCCAATGGGAGGTTTACGCAGCAGGATAGCTGGCCGGGCGTGGATCGAGATCCGCCGTCTATCAACAAATACACTTACGCGAACGGCAGTCCTTCGATGTTGACGGATCCGACCGGTAATTTCAGCCTTGTGGAGGCCAGTGCGGTTAACAACATCGTTGGACATTTAAGCGAGTTCAACGTCAGTAGCGGATTCGACCTCGGAAACAAGCTGGCTGATCCGGACAGCGACTCGCCCTCATTCGAAGGTTGGTCGATACTGGCTTCAATGGTGCCTTTCGGAACTGGCGCGAAATGGTTGAGCCGTGGCTTGAAGGAAGTGAAATACGGCGCCGGCGTTGTTCGTTACAGCATCAAGCATCCGCCGAGTGGGAAAGAAATTTCTGCTGCTGCTTTTATAGCCGAGAAGAACGGTGCGAAGGTCTTTCTGCGGGGCGATGGAGTTAAAGGCGCCGACGCGCTGATCGACGGAATGAAGTGGGAGATCAAGACGCTTGAGGCTGCGACAAACAATGCTGTCGCAGGCAACATCAAGTGGTCGGTCAAACGCCAGTCAAGTCGAGTCGTGATCGATGGAAGAGTCGTAGGGCTTACGGAGGATGCAGCGCGAGCTGGCATCGCACGAGCGGCGCGAAATGGTTACTCGGCTACGGAACTGATGGTGCTGCTTCCGGGTGATAAGATTCTGCGTTTTTGAGGGTGAAGCAAATGGACTTCGAATTTCGATCAAAAGTAGCGGAGTATTTTCGATCTCTTGCCGACGAAGACCTTGCACGCTTTTTCTATGAAGCCATGCAGGCACGCAACGAGTACCGAAGACATGAGGAAGGCGACTTTTGGAATGATGTGTATGTCATCGGTATAACCTCGCACATGTCGGGCGAACCAGCGGAGACCTATATCCTCGCCGCCGCGGTTGACCCTGATCAACCGGGCCTCGATGATGTGAAGCACCTGGGCGCGAACAATAGCGGACGGTGCGACGCTTGCAAGACGCTGATCCTTACCACGTCGAAGGTTGCTAGGTGCCCAGTCTGCGAGAGCGAAGTTGAGTGCACTTGAATCGGGTCTGCAGGTTCGGGTCAGGTTCACTTACCCAGGAGTCTGTAATTTGAACTGTGTAGCTGCTCTTTGCTAGAAGGCGGCGCAAGTCGCAAGGAGCGAGAGAGTGGCGAAGAAGTTGGACGAGTCGATGCTGGATGGCCTGCTGTCGGAGTGCA
>NZ_JANFVR010000577.1 GCF_024609805.1 Tahibacter caeni
GCGCAGCTGCACCTGCGCGTCGGCCGCGAGCGCCTCGGCTTCGCGCAGCGCGACCTGGGCCTCGGCCGCGCCGGCGGCGTTCTGCGCCTGGCGCTGACCGGCGCGCGCTTCGGCGCTCTGCGCCTGCAGCACGTCGATCTGCATCGTCGCGAGCACCTGGCCCGCGGTCACGAAATCGCCTTCGGCCGCGAGGATCTCGGCGACGCGGCCCGGATACTTGGTCGCCACGTCGATGTCGGTGGCCTCGATGCGGCCGTTGCTGCCGACGAAACCGGGACCGGGGCCGCCGTGGCCGTAGCGCAGCCAGGCATAGCCGGCCGTGCCGGCCAGGAGCACGCCGGCGGCGAGCAGCAGCTTGTTGCGGAGCGGGATCGGAGTCATCGCGGATACCGTGCGGAAGTGTCGGAAACCTCGGCGCCGCCGCCGAGGGCGGCATACAGCGCGACCTGGCTCGCGGCCAAGGCGCGGCGTGCGCTGACCGCCTGCTGCTGCGCGCCGAGCAGATCGCGCTGCGCGTCGAGGACGTCGAGATACGCCGCGGCGCCGGCGTCGTAGCGCAGGGTCGCGAGCCGCGCGCGTTCCCCGAGCACCGCGACGCCGCGTTCGGCGATCGCGAGCTGGCGCGTCAGCGTCTCGCGCGCCGACAGCGCGTCGGCGACTTCGCGGAACGCGTTCTGCACCGCCTTCTCGTAGTAGGCGACGGCTTCGACTTCGCGCGCGGCATTCACGTCGAGATTGGCGCGGCGGCGGCCCGCGTCGAACAGCGGCAGGCTCAGCGATGGGCGGAACAGCCAGGCGCCGGTGCCGCCGTCGAACAGGCCGCCGAGTTCGTCGCTGCCGCTGCCGAACAGGCCGGTCAGGGTGATGCGCGGAAAGAACGCGGCGCGCGCGGCGGCGACGTTGGCGTGGGCCGCGCGCAGCTGGTGTTCGGCGGCGACGAGGTCCGGGCGCGCCGACAGCACGGCCGACGGCAGTCCCGGCTGCAGTGGCACGAACGCCGCCGCGGGCGCGGCCGGTTCCGTCGCCGGCAGCGGCTCGTTCGTGCCGAGCAGCTGCTGCAGCGCATGCGCCTGCGCGGCGCGCGTCTGCTGCAATTGCTCGAGCAGCGCCTGAGCCTGGATCAGCAAGGTCTCGACCTGGGTCAGTTGCAGGCGAGAGCTCGAACCCACTTCCACGCGGCGTGCGACGATGCGCAGCGACGCGTCGCGGGTCGCGACGGTCTGCGCGGTCAGCGCGATACGCTCGTCGCTTTCGCGCAGCGCGAGCCAGGCCGCCGCGACCTGCGCGATCAGCGCGACGCGCACCGCGTGCCGGGCGGCGTCGCTGGCGAGGTAGTTCTCGAGCGCGGCGCGGTCGAGACTGCCGAGGCGATCCCAGAGATCGAGCTCCCAGCTGCTCGCGGCCAGGCTCACGCTGTAGCTCTGCAGCACCGATCCGCCGGCCAGCGGCTGCACGGCGGCCGGCAGGCCCAGCCGCGTCGCGTCCGCGCTGCCGGC
This sequence comes from Tahibacter caeni, assembly GCF_024609805.1. Classification (GTDB taxonomy): domain Bacteria; phylum Pseudomonadota; class Gammaproteobacteria; order Xanthomonadales; family Rhodanobacteraceae; genus Tahibacter; species Tahibacter caeni. Next base: position 1,497 of record NZ_JANFVR010000577.1, read on the forward strand.
GAGCAGCGGCCATTGTTCCGCGCTCTGGATTCGTGCGGCCGCGCGGGCCTGCTGCACGCGCGCCGCGGCGATGCGCAGGTCGGCGTTGTGCGCGAGCGCGGTGCGGATCAGCGACTGCAGTTGCGGGTCGGTGAAATAGTCGGGCCAGGCCGGCGGCGCGTCGCCCGCGGCCGTCTGCACCGCGGCGTCGGCGGGCCAG
>NZ_JANFVR010000578.1 GCF_024609805.1 Tahibacter caeni
GTCGCCGACGTACTCGAGGCCGGCCGCCGCGGCGTCGCGGCGCAGGCCGGCCAGGGCCGCGGCTTCTTCGGCCGGCGCGAATTCGCCGTAGGCGTGCCTGACGAGGAATTCGTCCCAGGGGCCGACGCCTTCGCCGTAGGCCTGCTGCAGGGTCGGGCGGCCCTGCGCGTCGAGGCCGCCGAGCAGCGGATGCGGATAGTCGAGCACCGAGCCGTTGCCGCTGCGGCTCGCGGCGAAGTTGTGCGCGAAGCCCAGCGCGTGGCCGACCTCGTGCGCGGCGAGTTGGCGCAGGCGCGCGAGCGCCATGGCCTGCGCGCGCGCGGCCAGTTCGTCGGCGTCGTCGCGCGCATACGGCGCGAGCAAGGCCTCGGCGATCAGGATGTCCTGGCGCACGCGCTGCGAGCCCAGGGTGACGGCGCCCTTGATGATCTCGCCGGTACGCGGATCGGTCAGCGCCGCGCCGTAGGACCAGCCGCGCGTCGCGCGGTGCACCCAGAGAATCGTGTTGTAGCGGATGTCCATAGGATCGGCGCCGTCGGGCAGCAGCTCGGCGCGGAACGCATCCTGGAAGCCGGCGCGCTCGAATGCCTGGCGCCACCAGTTCGCGCCTTCGAGCAGCGCCGAGCGCACGGGTTCGGGCGTACCCGGATCGAGATAGAACACGATGGGTTTCCTGACCGGGCTCGACGCCGCGGCCGGATCGGTCTTCTCGAGCCGGAAGCGCGGCTGCACGCGTACGTCGAGACTGGCCGCGAGCGGCTGCGAGAAGTCGACGACACCCTGGCTGAAGCCGCCCGAGGCCGGGTGATAGCGCCGCGGTCGGAACCCGTCGGGCGGCAGGCGCACGAGGCTGACGTGCTGGCGCAGGCTCAGCGCGGTCGGGTCCATGCCGACCTGGCGCACGTAGTCGCCTTCGCCGGCGCCCTGGAACGTCAGCAGCGCCTCGGCTTCGGTGTTGTCGGGAAAGCTGCGCGCTTCGTCGAGCAGCACGGCGCTGCGCTTCTCGTCGACGGCGTACTTGCCCTGCCTGGCCTGGTCCAGGCGTTCGGCCACGCCGTGGCGGTCGGATATCAGAAAACTGGAAAAATCCACATAGGTGCGCTCGCTGCGCGGCGAATCCAGGGCGTCGCCGGCCCAGAGCACCGATTCGGCGAAGGCCTCGCGCGCGCTCGCGCGCTCGGCCGGATTGGCCGAGCTGGCGGCGTAGCGCGTGTTGCGCTCGACCAGCAGCACGCGCGGGCCGGCGCGGCGGAATTCCACTTCGCGGACGCTGCCGGGCTGGCCGCGGTCCAGGCCCACGTCGTTGGAGCCCAGGCCGTGCGGCAGCGAGGTCACGAGCAGCAGCGGCGTGTCGAGCCGCTCGATGCCGACCAGCAGGCGGCCTTTGGCCGGATCGCTGCAGACCGCGAAGAAGCCGTCCTTGCAGGCAAGACCGGCCAGCGGATCGGCCGCGGCGTCGGCGGCATGGACATCGAGACAGACGACGGGCAGCAGAGCGGCGGCGATTCGGCGCAGCAGGGCGTTCATGGGCAGGTCGATGACGGAAGACCGGCCGACCTTAGCCGCAGCGCCGCGCCGGCGTAAATGCGGAAAGTCCCGCGCCGGCGGCGGTATCGGCCACGCGCGACCGCCCGCCGCGCCGATCGTGCGGCAGGGGCGGCGGGCTCCGGGCCGGCGACTGCCGGCACGACC
>NZ_JANFVR010000579.1 GCF_024609805.1 Tahibacter caeni
CGTGCGTGGTGCCGGCTTGGCCGGCGGGGCGGCGTCGGCCGGTGCCTGGGCGGTCATCTGAGGCGCAGCCGGCGTGGCCGGCGGCTCGGGGGCGGCGGCCGGTTCGGGCGGCGGCACGATCGCGCTGATCGGCACGACGTCGCGCTCGCTGCGCGCGACGGCCGGCGCGGTCGGGCTGGATGCGCCCGGCAGGGTTTCCTGGAACGCGTTGCGCATCTGCCAGGCCACGCCGGCGGCCAGCACGAGGCCGGCCGCGCTGCTGAGGCCGACCATCCACCAGGGCCGGCGCGTACGCGTGTTCGCATGGCGCAAGGCGTTGACGCGCTGCGGCTCGACCGCGGCGCGCGCCATCGCGAGCACGGCCGCGTCGAGCTTCGCATCCGGCTCGGTCTGCGGCAGGCGGCGATACAGGCGTGCGAGCTCGGATTCCTCGCCGGCGAGGAAGGCTTCGAATTCGCGCTCGTGGTGATTTCGATGAGTCATTCGGCAAACCTTGCGCGGATCTTCGCGAACGCGTATCGCAATCGCGACTTCACCGTCTCCTGTCCGGCGCCGGTCACTTCGGCGATTTCCTCCAGCCCCAGACCGTTCTCCATGCGCAGCACGAACGCGGTGCGCTGCTCGTCCGGCAGATCCTCCAGCGCCCGCTGCAGGCGGCGGCGCTGCTCGAACTCGCTGAGCACCCGGTCGGGGCGCTCGGTCTCGGGGGCGTCGAGCTGGCGCAGTACCAGCTCGGTTTCCTCGCTGCCGGCCTGAGGTCTATGGCGGCGCATCAGGTCGATCGCAAGGTTGTGCGCGATCTGCAGCAGCCAGGTCGTGAACTTGGCCTCGGGCCGGTAGCGCTCGCGGGCGACGATGACGCGGCTCCAGGTTTCCTGGAACAGCTCGTCGGCGCTGGCGCGTTCGCTGCGGCAATGGCGCAGCAGGAACCGGTACAGCGTGCCGCGGTGACGCGTGTACAGCGCGTCGAACGCGTGCGCGTCGCCGCGGCCGTAGGCCAGCATCAATTCTTCGTCCGTACACTCCTCCCTCATGGGGCGGCAGGGTAAGCGATACATGCAATGACGTCATCCGATGGCACCTCCGGGCGCCGTCGCTGCAACGGCCGAACAGCGCCGCAGGGGTTTGACGCCGCGCCGACTTGCACCGCCTGATACTCTGGCGGCCGCCGCTGGTCGCCGGAAGCGGCGGCCGGACGCGAACACTCGCTCATTCCCGCTCAACACGGATGCGCAACCATGGCCACTGAAAAGATTCCCGCACGTGCAAAGACCAAAGCCGAAGCCGTCGACGCCGCCGAGACCGTGAACGGCGAGGCACCCTCGCCGACGCCGGCCGAAGCCATCCACGAGCTCGGCGGATCGCTGGGCCGCGCCTGGAACGAGGCCCGTGACAGTGTCAGCGGCATCGGCGCCAAGCTCGGGCAGCGCGCGCGCAACGTCCGCAGCGAGACGCGCGAGGCCGCCAGCGAGACCCGCGAGGGGCTGCAGGACGCGATCGACGGCATGGGCGAGCTCGGCCAGGAGATCGCCGAGGACGCGATCGAGCTCGGCCGTTCGGTCGGCCTCAGCTTGTCCCAGTTCGTGCGGCGCCACCCGATGCGTTCGCTCGCGATCGCCGCGGCGGCCGGTGCGCTCACCGCGCACCTGCTGCGCCGCCGCGGGCGCTGAGGCGTGGACGAAACGGC
>NZ_JANFVR010000058.1 GCF_024609805.1 Tahibacter caeni
CGCGCCGGCCGCGCGTTGGTGGCGCCGCGCCGCGGCCGCCGCGGCCGCGCTGGTCGTGCTGGCCTTTGTGCAGCTCGCGCTGGAACGCTTCGCGCTCGCGCGCGAGTCCGAAGGACTGGAAAACGCGATGCGCGACGTGCTCGTGCAGAGTTTTCCTGAAATGGAAAAAGTCGCCGGAGACCCGCCGGCGCTCATGAAGAGCGCGCTCGCGCGGCTCGGCGGCGGCGAATCCGCCGGCGGCCTGCTGCGCACGCTCGGACAGATCGCGCCGATACTCGGCTCGACGACGCGCCTGACCACGCGCGGCATCGAGTTCCGCAACGGCACCCTCGAGCTGGCCGTGACCGCGCCCGACGTGCCGACCCTGGACTCCCTGCGCGAGCGGCTGGCCACGTTGCCGGGCCTCAAGGTCGAGCTGACCGCGGCCAATCCGGGCCAGAACGGCGTCGATGGGCGCATGCGCCTGAGCGGAGCCGCGCCGTGATGCGCGCCTGGTGGAACGCTCGCGAACCGCGCGAACGGCAGGTGCTCGCGATCGGCGGCACGCTGACCGCGGTACTGCTGGTCTGGGCGTTCGTCTGGCATCCGCTGCAGCGTTCGCGCGGCGAGCTGCGCGAACGCGTGCAGGTGCAGCGCAGCGAGCTGCAGCAGATGCGCAGCGATGCGACGCGCGTCGCCCAGTTGCGTGGCCTCGGCGCCCAGGCCAAGGTCGAGCGCCAGGGCAAGTCGCTGCTCGCGCTGGCCGACGCGACCGCGCGCGGCGCCCAGCTCGCCAATGAACTGCGCCGCGTCGAGCCGGTCGGACCCAAGAGCGTGCGCGTGAGCTTCGAGGGGGCGTCGTTCGACGCGATCGCCGACTGGCTCGAAGGCCTCGCGCGCGATTTCGGCGTGGTAGCGACCGATCTCTCGGCCGACCGCGCCGAAGGCAACGGCCGCGTCAACGCGCGCGTCACGCTGGAAGAACCCTGAGCGACCGGCGAACCTACTCCCCTCACCAACGCCTATGACTCCCGCATGAAACTGTTGCGCCGCCTGTTCCTGCTGCTCGTGCTGCTCGCCGTGATCGGCGGCGTGGTCGCCTGGACCCTGCCGGCCGAGCTCGCCCTGCGCTGGCTCAAGCCCGACCTCGGTCCGCTGCAGCTGTCGGGCGTGTCCGGCACGGTCTGGCAGGGGCGCGCCTCGGCCGTCGCCGCGTTCGGCACGCCGCTCGGCGCCATGCAGTGGACCGTGGAAAAGTCGCCGCTGCTGCTGCGCCGCGTCGTCGCACGCGTGGGCCTGAGCGGCGGCGCGCTGACCCTCGACGGCGACGTCACGCGCGACGCCGACGGCAGCGTGCTCGTACAGAACCTCACGTTCCAGCTGCCCGCGGAAACCGCCGCACCGGCCCTGGACATTCCGGCGCTGAAGCTGCACGGCACGATAGAAGGCCGCGTCGATGACGCGCGGCTGGCCGGCGGCTGGGTCAGCGGCGCGCGCGGCAGCGCGCGCTGGCGCGAAGCCTCCGTCAGCGGCGAAGCCGAGGCGCGACTCGGCGACCTGCTCGCCGAATTCTCCTCGCAACCCGACGGCAGCATCGCCGGCACGGTCAAGGACGACGGCGCGAGCAACCTCGAGATCGTCGGCCAGTTCGCGATCCGTTCCGGCCAGTTCAACGCGACCGCGCGGCTCGCGCCGCGCAACGGCGACACGCAGGTCGCCGAGGCGCTGCGCTACATCGGCGAGCCCCAGGGCGACGGCAGCAGCCTGCTCAAGATCAACGGCCAGCTGTTCAAGCTGTTCTGAGCGCGGAGCCGTCCATGCAGCCCACGGCCGAATTCCTCGATCAGGCGCTCGTCGTCGCGCGTGCCGCGGCCGACGCGGCGACCGCGGTCATACGCCGCTACTACCGCGGCGGTTTCGAGGTGGAGATCAAGGCCGACGAGACGCCGGTCACCGTCGCCGACCGCGCTGCCGAAGCGGCGATCAAGCAGGTGTTGCGTGCCGCGTTTCCGGATCATGCCTACTACGGCGAAGAGGAAGGCCGCGAGGGCGACAGCGACTGGCTCTGGCTCATCGATCCGATCGACGGCACCAAGAGCTTCGTGCGCGGCTATCCGTTCTTCTCGACGCAGATCGCGCTGCGCTGGCGCGACGAGCTCGTGCTCGGCGTGTCCTGCGCGTCCGAATACGGCGAGCTGGCCTGGGCGCGCCGCGGCGGCGGCGCCTGGCTCAACGGCGAGCGGCTGCAGGTGTCGGCGGCCGAGGACTTCACCGCGCAGACCGCGATCTCCTTCGGCAACGTCAAGACCCTGTCGCGCGACGCGCGCTGGCAGGTGCTCGCGGCGATGGTGCAGCGCTGCGGCCGCACGCGCGGCTACGGCGATTTCCTGCACTACCACCTGCTCGCGCGCGGCTGCATCGACCTCGTCGTCGAATCCGATCTGAACATCCTCGACGTCGCGCCGCTGGTCGTGATCCTGCGCGAGGCCGGCGCCGCCGTCACCGATCTCGCCGGCAATGCGCCCGATCTCGCGACGACGAGCCTGCTCGCCGGCCCGCCGGCGCTGCACGCGCGCGCGCTGGCCGAATTCCGCGCGGCGCTGCAGCGCTAGCGCGCCGCGCGAAAGCGCGGCTCACGCCCGGCCGCGCCAGAGCTGGATCGCCAGCATCAGGTTCCACGCCGCCGCGGCGAGCAGCGCGAGCATCGCACCGTGCAGGTCCAGCCGCAGCGTGCCGGCGAGCACCAGCAGCACGGGCACGCCGCCGAGCAGCAATCCGGCGACGCCGAGCAGACGACTGCGGTCCAGGCGCAGCAGGGCGCAGGACCACAGTACGATCGCGAGGCCGCGGGCGATCTCGCCGGCGGCAGCGAACGCCTGATTAAAGCGCCAGCACAGGCGCAACAGATGGCGCAGCGACTCCAGCGCTGCCGTGTCGGCGTCGGCATAGCGCTGCGCCAGCGCATCGACGACGAAGCCGTTGATCAGGGCAGCGACCATCGCCGCGGCGGCGCCGATCGCGAAAGCCAGCCAGGCGGCGCGCGTCAGCGGACGCGCGAAGCCGGGACGGGCCGAGAACTCGGCGAACGCGAACAGCAGCACGCCGAGCAACGCGATCAGCGTGCCGTGCACTAAGCCGTTCAGCGCGGACTTGCGCGCGATCTCGGCGACGAGCTCGCTCATGCCGTCCGCGTGCGCGGTCGGGTGATGCGCCATCATCGCCACGGCCAGCAACGTCGCAGCGGCGATCAGCGCCGCTAGCATACGATTGCTGTCGATTATCCGCGGAGCCGGGCCGTTGCCGTCGTTCGTCGTCATGTATGCGGTTTCCCCAGGGCGGTGTGGCCGCCAGTCTAGGCGGCGCCGGCGCCGCCCCGGCGCGACGGCGCGGCGATTCCGGACGCCGTCTCACAATCGTCCGGAAACGCGATGAAGCCGCCCCGGTCCGGCACCCGCGCGAAGCGCACGCGCGACCTCGTGCGCCAGGCGTTCATCCAGCTGTTCTTCGCTCGCGGCTATGACGAGATCTCGATGGCCGACATCGCGGCGCGCGCCGGCGTCGGCCGTTCGACGCTGTACGAGCACTACCGCAGCAAGCAGGATCTGATGCGCGACACGGTGCGCTATCCGCTGCTCGGCCTGACTGCTGCCGTCGACGCGGCGCCGGACCCGGCGGCCGTGCAGGCCAGCCTCGATCACTTCTGGGCCAATCGCAGCAATAAAGGCGCGATACACCGCGAATCCTCGCGGCGCGCGGTCGGCCGCGTGCTGGCCGAGCTGATCGAGACGCGCCTCGCCGAAGCGGGCTTCGATCCGGCGCGCCGCAGGGCGACCTCGGTGCTGGTTGCGGAGATGCAGCTCGGCGTCGTGCATGCCTGGCTGCGCGGCGAGTTGGCCCTGGCGCCGGCGGCGCTGGCGCAACAGCTCGTGGCGATGACCCAAGCTGCCTGTACCGGCGCGTCCGCCGGGCCGGCGCGGCCTTGAGCCGCATCGACGCCGCACGCGCTCCGCGGGAAGATGCGAAGCGCCCGCGGGCGCCCCGCCGAACGGCGTTCGAGCGCCGAAAACCGCCAACCTCACGGCCGGAGCCGCCAGTGCCGAATTCTCCATCCCGCCTGCTGATCGCCGCCGCCGCGGCCGATGCGTTCGCGGCACTGCTGCATCTGGCCTGCATCGCCCTCGGGCCGCCGGCCTACCGCTGGCTCGGCGCCGGCGAGCGCATGGCGCAGATGGCCGCGCGCGGCGAGGCCTATCCGAACCAGGCCGCGCTGACGATTGCCGGCGTACTGCTGATCTGGGCGTTGTATGCGCTGTCCGGCGCGGGCGTGATCCGGCTCCTGCCGCTGACGCGGCTCGCGCTGCTGCTGATCGCCGGCATCTATCTGCTGCGCGCGGCCGCGGCCGTCGTGCTGGTGCCGTACTTCCCCGGCAACAGCGCGACGTTCTGGGTCGTCAGCTCCGCGGTCTGCCTGCTGTTCGGACTGTTGCATGCGCTCGGCGTGAAGCGGCGCTGGCGGGTATGGGGAGCGAAGGCCGACGCGGCATAGACACGTGCCGGCGCGCAGGCATGCGGCCGCGACGCCGAGCCTGCTGCGCTCATGCGGCTAAAGCGCGTGCGGGCCGAAGCGGATCCGGTCGCACGCGCAAGGCCTTCAGAGCCGGTAGAACACGTGCCGGCCTATCGTCGCCGTCGGCGTCTTGCCCTCGGCCCAGTGCGGCAGCGGCTGCAGACCCACCGTGTGGTAGTGGTTCCCCCCCTTGGTCGGGTCCTTGGGCCGGTTCGGATCGGCGGGATCGGGAGACAGCTTGCCGCCGACGGCGGCCGCGGCGATGTCGAGGCATTCGCGGAACGCCGTGTCGGCATCGGTCACCGCCTTGAGCTTGGCGAGGTTCGGATCGCCGGCGTTCCAGCAGGAGAACTGCTTGGGTTTGAGGCAGACGGCTTCGATGCTCTGACCGTAGCGCTTCTGCGCGTCGGCGGTGCGATTGAGCACGACCCAGGCCACGGCGACGCGACCGGGTTTCTTCTCGCCGCGCGCTTCGCCCCAGATCGTGCGCGCCAGCGTGTCGATCGCGCCGGCGACGCTGAGCGTGGCCGGCGGCTGTGCGCCTTCCGCGCCCAGCGCGGCGGAGAAGGCGCTGCCGCCGCTGCCGTAGAGACGCATGGCCTGCGCCTTGAGCACCGGCGCTATCGGCTGGATGAAACTCTTCTCGCTGTTGTCGCCGACCACGTAGCCGACGAGCCGGCCGGCCGTGTCGACGACGGGGGCGCCGCTGTCGCCGGGCTCGGAGCCTTTGGTCGTCACGATCAAGTCGCTGAAGCGTACGCTGCCGGCCGGCGGTCCCGGATAGTGGATGTCGACGGTCGTCGCCGGCGAGGTGACCGTGACTATATGCGCCTTATCGTCGACGCTGCCGTGGATCACCAGCGTCTCGCCCTGGATCACGCTGCTGCGGAACTCGGCCGCGAAGCGCTTCGCCGTCGGCGCGATGGTAAGGTCCGCCGCGTCGGGCGGCGGCACGCTCACGATCGCGAAGTCGGGCTGGGCCGACTGCGTGCCGGGCTTGAGCCGCGCGAAGCGCGACGTCAGCAGTCCCGCGTCGTTCCAGCCGTCGTGGCGGCACTGGATCGTGTCGCCGACCGTGGCGCCGGCGGGCGCGAGCACATGGGCGCAGCCGAGCAGATAGCTGCTGCCGGGTTCGTTGATCTTCTCGAGATACGCCGTCGCCGTGCCGGCTTTCGCCGTGGCCTTCGCGTTGCAGATCTTGCCGCCGGCCTGGCAGGCGGCGCGCACGCGTTCGAGCTCGACTACGTCGGTCAGCACCGGCCGGTTGTCGGGCGGCAGGTAGAGCACCGGCGGAACGGGGCGGCCGGGCTGCAGCGATTTGCGCTGGACGTAGACGCAGAGCGCCGGCACCGGCGTGACCACGTCGCGCACGTGCTTGAGACCGGTGCCGATGCCGCGGATGTTGGCGTTGCGGAACCAGCGCCGGCAGGCGCGGCGGAAGCGCGCCTGCAGCGCGGCTTCGGCGGCGTCGCCTTCGATGCGCCGGCGGCTGAGCCAGCGGTAGGCGGTCTCGATGCTGCTTTCGGTGCGAGTCATTGCGGCGCTCCCGGTTTCCTGCAGGCCTGCCGGCGTTCTTCGGGTTTTTCAGCCAACGCGGCGCAGGTGAACAGGTCGTTGAAATGCGGTGCGGCCTTGGCCGCATCGACCAGCGGCTGATTGATCTCGTCGTCGCCGGTCAGGCCCTGTCTTGCGCGGAAATTCCGGATCGCGGCGCGTGTTTCGGGTCCGATGCGGCAGTCGGGATCGGCGCCGACGAGGCATTGCACGGCGAACAGATCGGTCGTGCTGTCGAGAAAATCCCGCTCGGCCGGATAGCGCGGCTCGCCTGCGCCGCGTTTCGCGGTTCCTGCGGGGGCCGGGGTCGGATTCGCGGGTGCCGCCTGCTGTGCCGGCACCACACGGATCGCGATGTCGCGGCCTTCGAGGCCGTTGGCGGAACGTATCGACAGCACCGGTCCGCTGATCGCCTGCGTCGTCGCTTCGGTCGTCACGACGGCGACGTACTGGTCGTCGCTCTTGCCGATCTGCACCGGCTGCAGCTTGACCGCCGCGTTCGGCGTGCCGCCGAGCGCAACGACCGGATGGCCGACGCGGTCGTTGATCGTGATCGAATAGCTCTGCGTCGCGGTGATCTCGACGCTGCCGCTGTCGGGAAGGATCTGGAAGGTCCTGCCGCCTTCGGGCGCGCACGCGGCGACGGCTTCGAACGAGGTCTTGGCCGAGTCCGCATGGCGCAGATAGACGCGCGCCTCGCCGACCGACCGGCTCAGCGCCGACATGTCCTCGCGTGCTTTCGCGTCTTCGCGGATCGCCTGCGCCGCGAGCTCCGCGGAGTCTGCCGAGGATGCAGTGCCCTGTTCGACCTGCGCCGGCGCGGCGATGACGCGATCGCTGCCGAAGGTCTTGGCATAGCCCTGCAGGCCGCCGAGCAATTCGCGCAGGCTGTCGAGGGTCGGCGAATTGCGGCTGACGGCTTCGCGCACCTGGGCGTCGATCATGAGCACGCGCGCGCTGAGGATGATGCCGGCCCGCTTCGTTTCGCCGTGCAGATAGCTCAGGTTCGCGTAGACGTCGCTGGCGTCGTTCACGGCGCCGATGGCCTGCTCGCGCACGGTGTCGGAAAGGCGGCCGCGCTCCAGCGTGGCCTGCAGCGTGTCGATCCTTGCCCGCAGATCCGCGAGCACGTCGCCGATGTTCTTGTTCGCAATCGCTTTCGGCACGACGAACTGCAGCGACTGGATCGCCGCGCAGGTCATTGCGCGCGCGCCGGACAGATAGACCTGTTCGCGCGTGGCCTTCAGCGACCAGTTGCCGGCGGCGTAGACGCCGGCGGCGCCGACGGACAGCCGCAGGATGCGGTCGTTGAAGACCTCGCGGCCGCTCAGGCCGTAGTACAGCGCCGCGGCCGCGGCGGGAATCGCGAGCAGGCCGCTGGTTTCGCGCAGGGTGGAAATGCGGCCGGCCCGGCGCATGTAGCCGCGGCGGTAGCCGTCGGCGAGTTCCAGCGCATTGCAGTAGCTCGGCTCGAAGTCGTCGGTGCAACGGCCGCCGCGGGCCGGCGCGTTCGCTGCGCCGTCGCTGCCGGTCTGCGCGGCGGCGACGAAGAACCCGTCCTTGTCGCGCATGGGTTTGTTGTCGTGCGCGATCGGTCCGACCGCGCAGCCGGACAGACCAGCGGCGAGCAGCGCCGCGGCGATGCCGAAATATCGAATCATGGCCCCCTCCCGTTCGCGGACAGAGCGAGCTGTCCGGCTCCGCCGACGGCGGTCGGCAAGGAAGCAGTGATTCGGAGGGCGCGATTCTCTCAGTGGGCGCGCAGGACGCGGTGGACGTCAGCCCGCCGCCACGACCTTCGCGATCGCGACGAACTGCAGCGGCGCGAGCTGCTCGGCACGCGTGCGCGGATCGACGCCGGCGGCTTCGATCTGCGCCGCAGTCGCGACGTCGTGCAGCGCGTTGGACAAGGTCTTGCGGCGCTGGCCGAACGCGTGCCGCACGATGCGCCCGACCAGCGCCGGATCGGCGTCGTGGCGGCGCTCCGGCGGCAGCGGAGTCAGGCGCACGACGGCGGAGTCGACCTTCGGCGGCGGTGTGAACGCGCCCGGCGGCACCTTCAACAGCGGCTCGACCGTGCAGTACAGCTGCAGCATCACGCTGAGCCGGCCGTAGACCTTGCTGCCCGGCACGGCGGCCATGCGGTCGACGACTTCCTTCTGCAGCATGAAGTGCATGTCGACGATGGACGCGGCATGGTCCAGGCAGTGGAACAGGATGGGACTGGAAATGTTGTACGGCAGGTTGCCGACGAGACGCAGCTTCGTGCCGGCGGCCAGCGCGGTGAAGTCGACGGTCAGCACGTCCGCATGGACGACCTCGAGCTCGCCGATGCCCTCGGCGGCCGCGCGTATGCGCGGAATCAGGTCTCGGTCGAGCTCGATGACGGTCAGGCGGCCGTGCTCGCGCAGCAGTGGCAGGGTGATCGCGCCTTCGCCGGGGCCGATCTCGACGAGCCGGTCGCCGGGCTTCGGCGCGATCGCCTGCACGATGCGCCGGATCAGGCCCGGGTCGTGCAGGAAGTGTTGTCCAAATTGCTTTTTGTGTACGTGCCGTTGCGGCGTCGCGGCAGTGTCGGCGATCGGATTGGCGGGCGGGTAGCGCTTCAAGCGGGAGCCTCGGGCGGCGGTGCGAGCGGCGAGGAGTTCGCCAGCTCCTCGATCAGCCAGGCGCGGAACTGCTGCACCGAGGGCTTCTCGACGTGGGATTCGGGACAGACGAGATAGTACGCGTAGAAGGCCGGCACGCGCAGCGCGAACGGCGCGATCAGTTCGCCGCTGGCCAGGCGGCCGCCGGCCAGCGAGCTGCGCGCGAGCACCACGCCCTGGCCCTGGGCGGCGGCGCGCAAGGCCAGCTCGGTGTCGTCGTAGACCGCGCCGCGGCGCGGCGGCGGTGCGTCCACGCCGGCCGCGGCGAACCAGCGCGTCCAGTCGTTCAGGCGCGTCTGCTGCTTGATGCGCACGAGCGGCAGCTCGAGCAGCTGTGAGGGATGCTTGAGCTTGCGCCGGGTCAGGCGCGGGCTCATTACCGGGAAAAGCTCGTCGTCGAGCAGCTTCTCGCAGCGCAGGCCGGGCCAGGGGCCGTTGCCCCAGCGGATCGCCACGTCGACACCGTCGTTGCGGAAGTCGGCCAGGTTGATGCTGCTCTGCAGGTTGAATTCGATGTCCGGATGCCGCGCGAGAAAGCCGCCGAGCCGGCCGACCAGCCAGGCGGCCGCGAACGAGGGCAGCACGCTCAGGGTCAGCACGTTTCCGGCGGCGCGTTCCCGCACGCGCGTGACGGTCGCGGCGAGCTGGTCCAGCGACTCGCGCACGCCGACCGCGAGCTGCTGGCCCGCGTCGGTCAGCCAGGTCTTCTTGCCGTTGCGCTCGAACAGCTTCAGGCCGAGCTCGTCTTCGAGCGCCTTGATCTGCAGGCTCACGGCGCCGTGAGTCAGATGCAGCTCCTCGGCCGCGCGCGACCAGTTCAGGTGCCGCGCGGCGCATTCGAAGATGCGCAGCGTGCGCAGGGCGGGCAGGTGTTGCCAGGCGCGCATCGTGAGTTTTCCTAACGGTCCGGCGCAGAAAGTATCGATTTTTCGGCGCCGCTTCCAGGCCTAGCATCTGCGGCCTACGGCGTCTGGCCGGTACCGCCGGCGCGGCGTCGCTGCCGAGGAATTCACGATGACTGCGGGAATGCTGTTGCGGATGCTGGCCCTGGCGATGATCTGGGGCGGCTCGTTCTTGTTCATGCGTATCGCCGTGCCCGAGTTCGGCACGGGTTTCACCGCGGCCGGGCGCATAGCGCTGTCGGCGCTCGTGCTGTTCGCGCTCGTGCGCGTGCAGGGGCTGTCGCTGGACTGGCGCCGCCGCTGGCGCGGCTACGCCTGGATCGGCGCGCTGAGCGCCGGCGTGCCGTTCGTGCTGTTCGCCTACATGGCCCACCACCTGCCGGCCGGCTATTCGGCCGTGCTCAACGCGACCGTGCCGCTGTTCGCCGTGCTGCTCGGCTGGTATCTGCAGCGCCGGCGGCCGTCGCTGTCCAAGCTCGCCGGCGTCGTCGTCGGCCTGGCCGGCGTCGTGACGATCGCGCGCTTCGGCACGGTCACCCTGACCGCCGCGACGATGCTGGCCTTCGTCGCGGGCCTGCTCGCCGCGGCGCTGTACGCGCTCGGCGCGGCCGAGCTCAAGCGCCTGTTCAACGGCGTCGATCCGGTCGTCACGGCCGGCGGCAGCCAGATTGGCGCGGCGCTGCTGCTGTCGCCGCTGCTGTTCGGCAACCTGCCGGCGCAGCTGCCGCCGCTGGCGCCCGGGCTCGCGCTGGTCGCGCTCGGCCTGATCTGCACGGCGCTGGCCTTCGTGGTCTATTTCCGCCTGCTGCGCGACGCCGGCCCCGAGCGCGCGACGACGGTGACTTTCCTCGTGCCGGTGTTCGCCCAGGTCTGGGGCGCGCTGTTCCTGCACGAGGCGATCACGGCGGCCGTCATCGTCGGTCTCGGCCTCGTGCTGCTCGCGGTCATGCTCGTGTTCGAGAAGCTGCGCTGGCCGCAGCGGCGCACGGCGCTCGCGGCGACGGCGGCGCTGGCGCCGTGCGCGGGCAAGGACGGCTGAGAATAATTTCCACGAGAGTACTTGTAGATTTGCGCCTCATCCCGGATGTGGGCGACTGGCGAGGTGTTGCGGACAGGGTATTCGCCCGGCGTGAAGGACGTCCGCGGTGTTGCGGTTCGCCGGCAATCTACGCAATCGCCCAGGTCGTGGTGAGCGCAGCGAACCGCAACGTCGAGGTGCCGATGGAAATCGGCGTCTGCCGCCGTAACCGGAACCCAAGCGCGATCTTGACCTGGCACCGTCGCCCCGTTGGCGTCGGGGCGTGTCAGCGGTTCAGCGCGAGCTCCCGCGCGAGCCGCGTCGCGGCGAGCAGGCTGCCGGGGTCGGCCAGGCCGCGGCCCGCCAGGTCCAGCGCCGTGCCGTGATCGACCGACGTGCGGATGAAGGGCAGGCCGAGCGTCAGGTTGACCGCCTGGCCGAAGCCCAGTGCCTTGAGCACCGGCAGGCCCTGGTCGTGGTACATCGCGAGCACCGCGTCGGCTTCGGCCAGCGGTCCGGGCAGAAAGGCCGTGTCGGCCGGCAGCGGGCCGGTCAGGGCGAAGCCCTCGGCGCGCAGCTCGGCCAGCAGCGGCGCGATGACGTCGATCTCCTCGCGGCCGAGATGGCCGCCTTCGCCCGCGTGCGGATTGAGCCCGAGCACGAGAATGCGCGGCTGCGCGATCGCGAACTTGCGCTGCAGGTCCGCGTGCACGATACGCAGCGTCGTCTCGAGCTTCTCGCGCGTGATCGCCGCGGGCACGGCGGCGAGCGGCAGGTGGGTCGTCGCGAGCGCGACGCGCAGGCTGCCGGCGGCCAGCATCATGACGACCTCGGCGTTCGCGCGCAGCGCGAAGTACTCGGTATGGCCCGAGAACGGAATGCCGGCGTCGTTGATGATGCTCTTCTGCACCGGCGCGGTGACGACGGCGTCGAACTCGCCGGCCATGCAGCCGTCGGCGGCGCGCGCGAGCGTGGACAGCACGTAGCCCGCATTGGCGCGGTCGAGCCGGCCCGGCACGACGGCCGCGGCGGCGTCCTCGTGTACCAGGCGCAGGCTGCCGGGCGCGCGCTGCGCGAGCGGCAGCCCGTCGTCGGCGGTCAGTGCCAGGCGCAGTCCGCGCGAGGCCGCGGCGGACTGCAGCAGGTTCGCGTCGCCGATCGCGATCAGGTCGGCGGCGATGTCGCTGTGGGCCAGCTCGGCGACGAGTTCCGGGCCTATGCCGGCCGGTTCGCCGAGCGTGACGGCCAGTCGCGGCAGCGCGTTCATGGAATCCGCTCGCGCCGGACGGGGCTCAGCTGCCGGTCGGCTCGCCCTTGCTGTCGTAGCCGGCGAGGCGGTATTCGATGTAGGCCTCGGCCTTGAGCTGGCGCAGCAGGTTGTCGAACTCGTCCTCGGCCTTGCGCTGCTGGATCGCTTCGCGCGCCTGCGTGCGGCGCGCCTCTTCGGTGCGGTCGAGCTCGCGCATGCCGAGGCGCTTCACGAAATGGAAGCCGGCGTTGCTGCGGAACGTCTGGCTGATCTCGCCGTCCTTGAGGTTGGAGATGACCTCGCCGACCTGCGGACCGTAGGTGTCGATCGGGAACCAGCCCATGTCGCCGCCGGCGTTCGCGCTGGTCGCGTCGTCGGAGTCGGACTTTGCCAGCTTCGCGAAGTCCTCGCCGGCTTCGATGCGGCGGCGCAGCTCGTTGATCTTCTTTTCCGCGTCGGCTTCGCTGACGAGTTCGTTGACCTTGACCATCATGTGCTGCGCATGGAATTCGGTCACGAGCTGCTTGCCCTGGGCGCGCTGCTCGACGAGCTTGAGGATGTGGAAGCCGCTCGGTCCGCGCACGGCCGGCGAGACCTGACCCGGGCCCATGCCCTGCAGCAGGTCGGCGAACATCTCGGGCACCTGGTCGTAGCGGCGCCAGCCGAGGTCGCCGCCGTCGAGCGCGTCCTGGCCGTCGGAGGAACGGATCGCGATCGCGGCGAAGTCGGCGCCCGGTGCGGCGGCTTCGCGCTGCACGCGCTCGGCCTTCTCGCGCGCGGCCTGGATCTGCTCGGCGCTCGCGCCGTCGGGCACGCCGACGAGGATGTGGGCCAGATGCACTTCGCCGGACTTCAGGCTGTTGCCGGCGAGCATGATGTCGACCTCGGCGTCGCTGACCTGGGTCGACTGGGCGACGCGCTGACGCAGGCGCTGGGTCAGCAGCTCGTCGTGCAGGTTGCGGCGGAATTCCTCGTAGCTCAGGCCGTCGCGGGCGATCGCCGCGCGCAGCTGGTCGACGTCCATCTTGTTCGTGCGCGCGATGTTGCCGACCGCCTGGTCGATTTCGACGTCGCCGATGCGCACGCCGCTCTGGCCGGCCTTGGCGACCTGCAGGCGCGTCATGATCAGGCGGTCGAGCACCTGGCGCTCGAGCACCGGGCGCGGCGGCAACTGCTGCGGATTGCGCCGGTACTGCGCCAGGATCTGGCCGACCGCGCGGTTGAGCTCGCTCTTGAGGACCACGTCTTCGTCGACGATCGCGACGATGCGGTCCAGGGTGCCGTCGTCGGGCGCCGCCGTCTGGGCGGCCTGCTGCTGTTCGGGTTGAGGGGTCAGAAACTGGGCCTGCGACGGCGCGGCGGCCGCGAGCAGGGTGGTCAGCAGGACAAACGCAGGCGCAAGCTTGTTCATCGCAGGTCCGTGTAGAGCTTGGAAATTCCGCGGGCCGGGCCGGCCAGCGGACGGGGCGACGAGTGTGCACGGCGCCCCGGACTGGTGCCTGAACGCGCAGGCACCGGTACAGTCGTTACTGTTGATAGCCGAGGATACCACGGCGCAGGAAATCGCCCGTTTTCTGGCCGATCGCGCCGAGTCCCTTGAGCTCCATCTCGAAGTACAGCGCGTCGTTGGCCTTGCCGCCGGCCGTGCGCAGGTAGTGGCGCGCGAGCAGTCGCCAGATCACGCAGCAGGAATCGTGCTCGACGCCGATCAGGTTCTCCAGCGGCTTGCCGTCGCGCAGCGAGTAGTTCCAGCGGCCGATCAGGCGCCAGCGCTCGTTCAGCGGGATCGACGCGGACACGTCGGTCTGCTCGAGGAAGTCGCGGCGGTAGCGGTAGGACAGGTTCAGCACGCCGTCGCCGAGGAAGCGCCGCTGCAGGCTGATCGCCGACAGGTCGGTGCGGTCGCCGTTCGGATTCCACTGGTCGGCGACCTTGAGCCGCCACTTGTCCGACAAGTGCACGTCGACCTCGGCCACGTAGGCCGAGCCCGAATAGCTCGTCGGCGCACCGTAGAGCTGCACGCGCTGGTCGTCGAAATAGCGGATCTGGCCGAGGCTCGCCGACAGGCGCTCGGCGCCGGAATCGGTCTCGAGCAGGCGCGTCGTGATCGCTGCGGTCAGGTTGTTCGCGTCCATCTGCCGGTCGGCGCCGGTGAAGCGGTTCGTCGAGAACAGCTGCGGAAAGTCGAAGGTCAGCAGCTGCGTGTCGAACACCGGCAGCGCGTCCTGGTCGCGATAGGGCACGCGCAGGTAGAACAGGCGCGGCTCGAGGGTCTGCGTGTAGCCGCTGCCGAACAGGTTCACGTCGCGCTCGAAGATCAGGCCCGCGTCGAGGCTCGCGATCGGCACGGTGCGCTGCGGCGTCGCGCCGATCGTGTGCCGGTCGATCTCGGTCTCGACGTCGTAGCGCGTGTGGCGCACGCCGATTTCCGGGCGCAGGAACCAGGCCGCGCCTTCGAGCGGCAGGCTCAGGTACGGATACAGATCCAGGCGCTGGCCCGTGGTCGGGCAGACGCGCGCGCCGCTGTCGTCGCGCCAGCAGTCCTTGTCGAACGCGACGAACTCGGACTTGACGCCGCCTCGCAGGCGCCCGGCCAGGCCGATGTCGGCGTCGAAGGTCATGCGCGGCAGGCGCATGTAGGGCTCGAACTGGTCGGGCAGGGTCGGATCGGTGATCTGGTACTTGTCGCCGCCGACGGCGAAGCTCCAGCCGCGGCCGCGGCCATTCAGATACGCGTTCGACGGCAGCAGGCTCGTCGCGATCGCCGACAGGCTGTCGCCGAAGTCCTCGAAATAGCGCTTGTCCGTCACGCCGTTGACGTTGGCCGAGAAATTCCAGTTCGGCCCGAGCGACGTGAAATTGTCGAAGTGCCACTGGCCGCGCTCGCGCTCGGCGCGGCGGTCGTTCGGCATCCAGCTGCCGTCGATCTGGCCGCGGCTGCTGTCGGTGAGGTAGCGGAACTCCGCTCCGGCCATGAAGCCGCGCTGGGTGACCAGGCGCGGATACAGGGTCATGTCGTAGTTCTCGGCGAGGTTCAGGTAATACGGCAGGGTCAGATCCAGACCGCTGTTGCCATTGAACCCGAAGCTCGGGTACAGGAAGCCGCTCTGGCGCCGGTCGTCGGTCGGGAAGCGCGCATACGGCAGCCACAGCACCGGCACGTCGCCGACGCGCAGGGTCACGTCGTGACCGCGACCGATGCCTTGCGCCTGGTCGATGGCCAGGTCCTTCGCGCGGATCTCCCAGCTCGGATGATCGGGATCGCAGGTCGAGTAGCTCACGACGCTCATGCGCGCATGGTCGTCGTCGATGAGCTCTGCCTGCTGCGCGCGGCCGTTGCCGCGCGAGCTCAGCATCTGGAAGCGCACGCCGTCGAGCACGGCCGTGTTCGGCGTGGTCTTGCCCTGGGCCTTGTCGGCCGACAGCAGCATGCTGCGGTCCTGGTAGCGCACGTTGCCGCTGGCGATCCAGGCCGTGGTCTCGGTCCAGTAGGTCAGCTCGTCGGCGCGGATCAGCTGGTCCAGCCGCTGCACGCGCGCATTGCCCTGCAGCACGTACTTGCTCGAGTCGGCGGACTGGAAACGGTCGGCCGCGAAGTCGGTGTCGGCGTCCTCGCGCTTGCCCGTGGTCGGCAGTCCGGCCTCGTAGAACGACAGCAGCGCGTTGGGCTTGCACAGCCGGAAGTCGTCGGACTTGCGCGGGCACTGGTCGCTGCCGGGCAGGCAGGCCGCCGGATTGGCGGCATAGGCGCCGGCGCCGTACAGGCACAGGACGGTGGCCTGCACCAGGTGGCGCAGGCGGAAGGTACGCGAAAGATTGCGCGGCACAGGCAGGTCTTTGGCAGACGGCGAGGCGCGTAAGATGCCCGAAAGCCGGTCGCGGCAGCAATCGGCGCGGCGCCAAGTGCTTGACGGTACAGCCTGGTCGGGCCGCGACACGCCCCCTCAGCCGCGACCCGGACGGTGCCCTTGCGCCGGCCGGCCCCGCCTCCATCTGAGCACGACCATGACGACCAAGATCGAAAAGACCGACGCGCAATGGCGCGATGAACTGACTCCGGACCAGTACGCCGTCTGCCGCTGCTCAGCCACCGAGCGCGCCTTCACCGGCAAGTATTGGAACCATCACGAGACCGGCACCTACCACTGCGCGGCCTGCCGCGCCGAGCTGTTCGGTTCCGACGCGAAATACGATTCGGGCAGCGGCTGGCCGAGCTACTGGAAGCCGCTCGCCGCCGATGCGGTCAGCGAGCATCTCGACGAATCCCACGGCATGCGCCGGATCGAGGTGCGCTGCGCGCGCTGCGACTCGCATCTGGGCCATCTGTTCCCGGACGGGCCGGCGCCGACCGGTCGGCGCTACTGCATCAACTCGGCGGCGCTGGATTTCAGCGCCGACTGAGCCGGATTCACTGGCAGCCCTGGGCGATCGGCGTCAGGGTGCAGACGTCCAGCGACAGCACGTTGCCTTCGCCGGACGTGCGGAACAGCACGTCGCTGTTGACGAACAGCAGCGCCTCGGGATAGCCGTTCACGCCGATGTCCGGGTTGACCTTGAAGCGCAGCTTGGTGCCGTTCTGGATGCGGTCGGACACGACCGGGATCAGGAACTCGTGCCAGACGCCCTGGAACGACAGCCAGGCACCGCCGGCCTGCGTGTTCAGCGGCGCGCGGATCGCCCAGCCCTCCAGGCCCTGGCTCAGCTGCTGCGGGCAGCCGTAGCCGCTGTCGTTCGCGAGATTGATCAGGCGCGGGCCGTTCGGCACGCGTGCGAAGCAGAACGCCGGGTTCTCGGCCGAGATCGCCGGCGTGACGCCGGGCGGCAGCAGCATCTCGATGCCCATCGCGCTGCCGCCGCAGGGATTGCCCGGATGGCTGATGACGAGGTGGGCGTAGAACACTTCGCCGACGGCCGGCGTGCGGTTCGGCGGCAGCAGGCTGTAGCCCGCATAGGCCTGGACGCGGATCTGGAAGATCGGCGGATCGCTGAGACAGGCGAAGTTGCTGCCGATGTCTTTGGCCACGCCTTCGAACCACGGCAGGTTCAATGCCGAAGCCGGGCGCGCGGCGGCGAGACAGGTCAAGGCCAGGGCGGCCAGGCTCAGGAACAGGCGACGCATGACGGTTTTCCTCGAACGGCGACCCGCCGGGCGTGCGGGTTTCGCGGCCTAGGACGATGGTTCGGGCGGAAAGCTGTCAGCGCAGACCTGAGGCGCGCAGTTCAGCGAACGTCGCGCACGGGCTTGTAGAACCGGGCTCCGTCGAGGGTTTTGCAGGGAAAACCGTATGCGATGGCCGATTCCGGTGATCCTGCTCCGCACGTCCCGGAAGCTACGCGCTGGACTGCGCATCGGACGGCAGCCTCGTCGCCGTCGGACCGCAGGCGGCGTTCTGACGGCCTGGCACGGCGAGTCCCGGAACTTGCCCTTGCAGCGCGTCGCGTTCAGTCCAGCAGCGCCGAGACGTGCGCCGGCACCGACTGGCGCAGTGCCGTCAGGCTGTAGCCGCCTTCGAGGCTGGACACGACGCGGCCCTGCGCGTGCTTGCGCGCGATCGCGACGAGTTCGTGGGTGACCCAGGCGTAATCGGCCGCGTCGAGATTGAGATCGGCCAGCGGATCGAGCCGGTGCGCGTCGAAGCCGGCCGATATGAAGAGTAGCTGCGGGGCGAACGCGTCGAGCGCCGGCAGCACGCGTTCGCGATAGGCCGCGCGGAATTCGCCGCTGCCGCCGCCGGAGGGCAGCGGTTCGTTGACGAGGTTGCCGACGCCGGTTTCCCGGCGCAGGCCGGTGCCCGGATACAGCGGCATCTCGTGGGTCGAGGCGTACATCACGCGCGCATCCGCCGCGAAGATGTCCTGGCTGCCGTTGCCGTGGTGCACGTCGAAGTCGACGATGGCCACGCGCTGCAGTCCGCGCGACAGCGCGTGCAGTGCGCCGACGGCGACGTTGTTGAACAGGCAGAAGCCCATGGCTTCGGTGTGCGTCGCGTGATGGCCCGGCGGACGCACCGCGCAGAATGCGCGCTGCTGGCGGTCGTCGAGCACGTCGTCGACCGCGCGGCAGACCGCGCCGGCCGCGCGCAGCGCGGCGTCGAGCGAGCCTTCCGACATGGCCGTGTCGGCGTCGACGCGCTGGCTTTCGCCGGCCTGCGGCGCTAGCGCGAAGATGCGCGCGACGTGGTCGGCGCTGTGCGCGCGCTGCAGCTGCTCGCGCGTGGCCGGCGGCGCTTCGATGCGGTCGAGGACGGCGAAGCGGTCGGTGTCCAGCGCCTCGAGCACCGCGCGCAGCCGCGCCGGCGATTCGGGATGGCCGGCGCCTGGCTCGTGGCGCAGGCAGCTGGCATGGGTGTACAGGGCGAGGTGCATCGGAATTCCGTGGCGATGGCGGCGCGCGGCGCTCAGGTCGCGGCCGGCTTCTTGCGCCGCTCGTGCTGCCAGAGCACTTCGCCGTGGCCACTGCGGCGCGCGAGCACGCGCGCCAGCACGAACAGCAGATCGGACAGGCGGTTGAGGTAGCGCGTCGCCTCGGCGCGCACGCTCTCGTGCCGGGCCAGGGAGACGACTTCGCGCTCGGCGCGGCGGCAGACCGTGCGTGCGAGATGGCAGGTCGCCGCGGCCATGCCGCCGGCCGGCAGGATGAAGTCCTTGAGCGGCGGCAGGTCGTCGTTGAAGCGGTCGAGCACGTTCTCAAGCCGCTCTATGTCGGCGTCGAACACCATCGCCATGCCCGGTATGCACAGCTCGCCGCCGAGGTCGAACAGGTCGTGCTGGATCTGGGTCAGGTGTTCGGCGATGTCGTCGCCGACATCCTGCGCGAGCAGCATGCCGATCGTGCTGTTGAGTTCATCGACGGTGCCGTAGGCGTTGACGCGCGCGGAGTCCTTGCGCACGCGCGAGCCGTCGCCGAGGCCGGTCGTGCCGTCGTCGCCGGTGCGGGTATAGATCTTGGAGAGTCGGTTGCCCATGGGAGACGTGCCGGATGCGGCGTCGAAGCGGGAAGTGGGAAGCCTAGTCGCACTCGAAGCACGAGGCATTCGTGTAGCTTACTTCAAACTGTCCGAGGCGATAGCGGATGCGGCTGACGCGTGCATGGTCGACCTGCAGCGCGAACGCGCGCGCCGGCGGCAGCCCGAGCGCATGGCAGAGCAGCGCGCGGATCGAACCGGCGTGGGCGACCGTCAGCACGCAGTCGTTGTCGCCGGTGGTGCCGAGCAGCGCGGCGAGCCAGGCGCCGGTGCGGCGGATCACGTCGCTGAAGCTCTCGCCGCCGGGCGCTTCCTGGATGATCCAGTTGTCGGCCCAGTGGCGGTAGCGTGCGGCGTCGCCGTTCGCGATCGTGTCCCAGCGCTGGCCGTCCCATTCGCCGAGGTTGACTTCGCGCAGGCGCGGATCGGCCAGCGGTTCGGTCGCGAAGCGCGCCGCGAACACCTGGGCCGACTGCTGCGCGCGGCGCAGGTCGCTCGTGAACAGGAAGCGCGGCGCTTCGCCCTGCCATTGCGCGGCCAGGCGCTGGATCGCGAGGAAGCCGCTGCTCGACAGGGCCACGTCGGTGTGGCCTATGCAAAGTCCGGCGGCGGCTTCCGAATCGCCGTGCCGCACGAGGATCAGATCCATCGTTGTGCTCCCGCGCAGACCAGATAGCAGGTCAGCTCCACGGCCTGGTTGGCCGCGCCCAGGGTGTCGCCGGTGATGCCGCCGAGCTGGGCGCGGAAGTAGACGCCGGCGAGCAGCGCGACGAGCAGGCTCGCGATCGCCGCGAGCAGCGCCGGCCGGCCGAACGGTGCGACGAGCAGCAGCGCGAACAGGCTGCCGACGGCGACCTGGACCGGGCCGATGCCGTCGGCGACGGGCTTGTTCGCGGCCTGTCCTTCGCGCGCATAGGCCAGCGCGGCGGCCAGCGGCAGCACCGACCAGCGCGCGAGCACGTGGCCGAGCCACAGCGCGGCGAACAGCGAGGCCGGCGCGAGGCTCGCGAGCGCGAGGTATTTGCCGCCGAGTACGGCCGCGAGCGCGAGCGCCGCATAGCTGCCGATGCGGCTGTCGCGCATGATCTCGAGCTTGCGTTCGCGCGTGTGGCCGCCGCCGAGGCCGTCGGCGGTGTCGGCCAGGCCGTCCTCGTGGAAGCCGCCGGTCGTCACGACGGCCGCGACCAGCGCGGCCCACGGCGCGAGCG
>NZ_JANFVR010000580.1 GCF_024609805.1 Tahibacter caeni
GAGCGCGCGCAGGGTCAGCGGCGCGTGCGCCGGCGGCGGCAGGCCGCGCCGGGCCGGCGGCGGCTGCGAGCGGCTGCGGATGAACTGCTTGACGATGCGGTCTTCGAGCGAATGGAAGCTGATGACGACGAGGCGGCCGCCGGGCTTCAGGCGGCGCTCGGCGCCGGCCAGGCCGCGCTCCAGCGCGTCCAGCTCGCCGTTGACCGCGATGCGCAGGGCCTGGAACGTGCGCGTGGCCGGATGCTTGCCGGGCTCGCGCTTGGGATTGGCGCGCGCGCAGAGCTCGGCCAACTCGGCCGTCGTGCGGATGGGCTGGTCCTGGCGGCGCTCGACGATCCAGCGCGCGATGCGCCGGCTCATGCGTTCCTCGCCGTAGTTGTACAGCACGTCGGCGATGGCTTCTTCGCTCGCACGGGCCAGGAACTCGGCGGCGCTTTCGCCCTGGGTCGTATCCATACGCATGTCGAGCGGCGCGTCGGCCTGGAAGCTGAATCCGCGCTGCGGATCGTCCAGCTGCGGCGACGACACGCCGATATCGAGCAACACACCGTCCAAACCACCCTCCGTCGCGTCCCACTCGGCCAGGTCGGCGAAACTGCCGTGGCGTACCTCTACGCGCGGGTCCTGGCCGAATTCGGCGCGCGCCATGGCGATCGCCTGCGGATCGCGATCCAGCAGCAACAGGCGCCCCCCGGCGCCCAGCCGTTTCAGCACCTCGCGCGCATGACCGCCGCGGCCGAAGGTGCCGTCGAGGTAGACGCCGTCCGGCTTCACGGCGAGCGCGTCCACCGCTTCCGCCAACATGACCGGGACGTGCTTGAGCGTGTCCTGCTTCACCCTGCTCCACCCCGATCCGTGTAGATACCGCTACAACTTCAAGTTCATCATCGCGTCGCTGATCTCGTCCTCGCCTATGGTCTGGCGGATCTTGGCGAGGTGCGCCTGTTCGCTCCACAGCTCGAATTTGGTCCCCATGCCGAGCAAGACCGCCTTCTTCTCTATGCCGGCCGCCATGCGTTGGCTCGCCGGCACGA
Organism: Tahibacter caeni; assembly: GCF_024609805.1. Taxonomy (GTDB): domain Bacteria; phylum Pseudomonadota; class Gammaproteobacteria; order Xanthomonadales; family Rhodanobacteraceae; genus Tahibacter; species Tahibacter caeni. The sequence continues at coordinate 1,035 of NZ_JANFVR010000580.1, forward strand.
GGATGCGACCCGCGCCGTCCGGCTCGACGTGCGCCGCGGCGCCGACGAGCTTCATCTGCAGCGCCCGGTGCACGGCCTTGACGTTGGGCAGTTCGTTGACCTGGTCGCGCACGGTCTCCCACTCGTTCAGCGGGAACAGCCAGAGGCAGCCGGTCTCGAAGGGGTTGTAGGTGAACACCAGACGTCCGCCGGACAGCTGCGCAATCAGCTCGCGATAAGCTGTCGGCACGGCGAGCCGACCCTTGTCGTCAATCGTGATGGCGGTTTCGCCCTGAAACATTCCCCAGTGTCCTTCCCACAATTTCCCACCAAATCACACCGGCGCCCACACTAGTCTCAGCCCCTGAGACTGTCAAGGAGAATTTCCGTTACAGATCAATGGGGTTGTAGCAATTCGTGACGAATTCAGGCGGTTTCTAAGCTAGTTAGTTCAGTGCCTTGAATTACAAAGAAATTCAGCGATTCACACTTCAGTTACCTCGCTGAATGGAACGGCTGGGGCCGCCAGCCGGCCGAACCGCCGGCGCGCCGCCGATTTGGGCCGCCGGGCACCCGTCGACGAGGGCGGTCCGCCGCCCCGGCAGCCGCGGAACATTCCCGCAAGCCGCCGGGCGCCGGGCGCGCGGCAGCCCC
>NZ_JANFVR010000581.1 GCF_024609805.1 Tahibacter caeni
GACCGATGCCGCGCCATCGGCCGCACCGGCGCCGTCCGAGACCGCCGGCGTGAGCCTGTCCGCGCTGCTCGCCGCGCAGTCCGCGCCGCGCAAGATCGCGATCATCGGCGTGCACGGCCACTATCCCGGAGCGCCGGACCTGGACGCGTTCTGGCAGCTGCTGCGCGACGGCCGCGACGCGACCGGCCCGGTGCCGGCCGGGCGCTGGGACGCCGACGCGTACTACGACCCCGATCCGGCCGCGGCCGGCCGCGGCAAGATCTACTGCCGCAGCGGCGGCTTCATCGCCGACGTCGACAAGTTCGACACCCAGCTGTTCCGCATTCCGCACGAGGAAGCCTGCGTCATGGATCCGCAGGAGCGGCTGTTCCTGCAGTCGGTCTGGAGCGCGCTCGAGGACGCCGGCTATACGCGCGACGAACTGCGCGCGCGGCACGGCCGCGGCAAGAGCGCCGACGTCGGCGTGTTCGTCGGCGTGACGACGAATTCCTACGCGCAGCTCGCCGAGGAAGCGCGCCGCCGCGGCAACATGCGGACGCCGAGCGCGATGCCGTGGTCGATCGCCAACCGCGTGTCGTATTTCTTCGACTTCAAGGGGCCGAGCCTGCCCGTCGACACGGCCTGTTCGTCGTCGCTCGTGGCCGTGCACATGGCCTGCGAGAGCCTGCGCCGCGGCGAATGCCAGGTCGCTGTCGCAGGCGGCGTGAACCTCTACCTGCATCCGTCGAAGTACCTGTCGCTGTGCCAGCGCGGCATGCTCGCGCGCCACGGCAGGACGCGCAGCTACGGCACCGGCGACGACGGCTTCGTGCCCGGAGAAGGCGTCGGCACGGTGATCCTCAAGCCGCTGGAGCAGGCGATCGCCGACGGCGACCGCATCTACGGCGTGGTCGCCGGCAGCGCGTTCGACCACAGCGGCCGCTCCAACGGCTACTCGGCGCCGAACCCGAACGCGCAGGCCGAGCTGATCGCGCGCGCGCTGGCCGCCGCCGAAGTCGATCCCGACACGATCGGCTGCGTCGAAGGGCACGGCACCGGCACGCCGCTCGGCGACAGTCTCGAAGTGCTGGCCCTGTCGCAGGCGTTCCGCCGCGGCACCGACCGCACCGGCTACTGCTCGCTCGGCAGCGTCAAGGCGAACATCGGCCATGCCGAGTCGGCCGCGGGCATCGCGAGCCTGACCAAGGCGCTGCTGCAGGTGCAGCACGGCGAGTTCGTGCCGAGCCTGCATTCGGAACAAGCCAATCCGGATCTCGATCTGGCCGCATCGCCGTTCCGCCTGCAGCACGCGCAGGCGAGCTGGCCGCAGCACGGCGACGCGCCGCGGCGCGCGCTGGTCAATTCGTTCGGCGCCGGCGGCGTCAATGCCTGCCTCGTGCTCGAAGCGTTCCGCAACGAGGAGGCCGCGCCGGCCGCTGCGCCGGGCCCGCAGGTGCTCGCGCTGTCGGCCGAGAGCGACGCGACCTTGCGCGCCTACGCCGCGCGCTTCGCCGCCTTCCTCGGCGCGCGGCCGCAGATCGATCTCGCCGCGCTGTGCCACACCGTGCAGATCGGCCGCGAATCGCTGCGCGAACGGCTCGCGCTGGTCGCGACACGGCCGGCCGAGCTCGCGGCGCTGCTGCGCGGCTGGCTCGCCGGCGAGGCGTCCGACGCGATCCTTCGCGGC
>NZ_JANFVR010000582.1 GCF_024609805.1 Tahibacter caeni
CCGACGCCGTGCTCCTCGCGCGGCGTGTCGCGCGCGTCGCTGCCGACCCGGCCGTCGTCGCGGCCGCGGCGCATCCGGGCGGCGCGGCCGAGCTCTGCTACCTGCGTCTGCACGGCTCGCCGAAGACGTACTACTCCGACTACGACGAGGCCCGATTGCGTGCGGCCGCGGCGCAACTGGCCGAGGCCGCGCGCGGCGGCGCGGCGGCCTGGTGCATCTTCGACAACACCGCCGCCGGCCGCGCCGTACCAAACGCGCTCGCACTGCAAGGCCTCGTCGCGACGTCGGCGTCCGCGCGCCGCGGCGATTGAGCATCCCCGATTCGACGCGCCGGCGCCTACGGGTTCACGGCGAGCGCCGCCGGATCGATTTCCGTACGCGGCGGCAACAGCGCTGTATCGACATCCGCCGGGCGCCACCGCGTGCCGGCTTTCGTCCTGCGCGACGCGCGCCTGCCGCAGCCGTCGACACGCCGGTCCGCATGAGCGGCGCCACGTGATTCGCTACCGGCGACGGCAGGAAGGTCAGGCGCAGCGGCGACCACGTGAGCCTGCGCGCCGACGTCACGTTCACCGCGCGCGACGGCCATGCGGTCACGACCGCCGCCATCCTGTCGCGCGAAACCCTCGACGGCTTCCGCAGCGGCCGGCCGGTGCAGGTCCGCTACCGGCCCGACCGGCCCGGCGTCGCGCGCATCGTCGGGGAGGAAGACGAAGGCGGCAGCTGGCTGCCGGTTGTCCTCGGCGGCGCGGCCCTCGGTTACGCCGGCTACGGCTTCCTGTGCAAGCCCGGAGAGCCGGGCCCGCGACGACACCGCTGACGTCGCCCCGACGCGGACGCCACGCGAACGGCCACGGCAGCAGCGCGGACGACGAAGCCGCACCGGTGGATTCCATCGCGCTTGATCTGCATCAGCGCCGCCCATGCCGGCCGCGCCGACAATCGCCGCATGAGCGTTTCGTACTGCGTTACCGGCCGTGGCGCCGTCCCCGAACTCGACCTGCGCGGCCTGCCGGCGCCCGAGCCGCTGCTGCAGGCGCTCGCCGCTGCGGATGCGCTGGCGCCCGGCGGCCTGCTGCGCGTATGGACGCCGCTGCTGCCGCTGCCGCTGCTGCAGGCCCTGGCCGAACGCGGGTTGCGGTACGACGTGCTGCCGACCGTCGACGGCATCGGCGCCTGCGTGCAGATCGAACGATGCACCGATGGCGCGGCTCGCGATTGAGGACGCGCCCGACGTCGCGGTGCCGCTGCGCTTTCTGCTGACGGCGCCGTGCTGGGGCCTGGCCGCGGGACTGCTGCTGCTCGTCGAAGCGGACGCGCTGCTGCAGTCGCGCTGGCAGCCGGCGACCCTCGCGGCGACGCATGCGTTCACGCTGGGCCTGCTCGGCAATCTGCTGTTCGGCAGCCTGCTGCAGTTCCTGCCGGCCGCGGCCGGCGTCCGGCTGCGCGGCGGCGCGCGCGGCGGCTTCGCGCTGTACCTCGCGCTGAATGCCGGCGTGCTGCTGCTGACGGCCGGGCTGTACGTCGTGCAGCCGTTTCTGCTGAGCGCGGCGGCCGGCGTCCTGGTCGCGGCCTTCCTGCTGCTGGCCGCGATGACCGGGCCGGGCCTGCTGCAGGCGCACGGCCAGCGCCTGCTGCGTGCCGGCCTCGGCGCGGCCCT
>NZ_JANFVR010000583.1 GCF_024609805.1 Tahibacter caeni
CTCGACCGGCAATGCGCTCGTCGAAGTCGACACGTTGCGCCGCGTCGCGCTCGCGCGCTACCGCGCCGGCGATCTGCGCGGCGTGCAGCAGCGCCTGGCGCAGGCGGCGGCCGTGGCCGAGTCCGCCGGCGATCGCGTCGAGCGCCGCCGCATCGACCTGCTGCTGTTGCAGCAGGACACGTTGCGCCTGGATTTCACGGCACTGGAGGCGCGACTGAAGCTGCTCGACGCCGAACCGCAACAGGGCGCGACGGCATATCTGGTCGGCCTCAATCGCGCGCGACTCGCGTTCCTGCGCGGCGAATTCGACGCCGCGCTGCAAACCCTCGACGACACCGAGAGCCGCCTGCGCGCCGCTGCCGGCAGCCTGCCGCAGGGCATGGCGTCGCTGAGCTGCCTGCGCGCGAGCGTACGCATCGTGCAGGGACGTCCGGCCGACGCGCGTACGGAATTCCGCGCCTGCCGCGCGGCCGGTCTGCCTGCCCTCGATCATTTCTCCGACATCGGCGAAGCCGAGCTCGCGATCCAGGCCGGCGACATCGGCGAGGCGCGCCGCCTGCTCGCGCCGATGGACGCCGTGCCGCAGGACACACACGCACAGGTCGACCGCTGGCATCTCGCGATGGAAGTCGCGCCGCTGCTCGCGCGCATCGGCGATTTCGACGCGGCCGGCAAGCTCGTCGACCGCACCCTGCCGGCGGTGCACGTATCCGGCTATCGCATGATCGAAACCAATCTGCGCATCACGCGTGCGGAGATCGCGCTGGCCACCGGCCGCCGCGGCGACGCCGAGCGCGAGATCGCCGAAGCCGAGAAGATGCTGCCCGCCGACTATTGGTATGAGCGCCGGCGCGCGCGCACCGTACGCGCACTGATCGCACAGGCGCGCGGCGACGTCGGCGCCGCGGCACAGACGCTCGACGCGCTGCACGCGGACACGCGCGCCCACGGCGACGTGCTCGGCGAACTGCTCGTGCACAGCCTCATGGATGCGAACGTCGCCGCCTCGCACTGCCCCGACGAGCGCCGCCTGCAACTGCTCGCCGCGAGCGGCATGCGCGGCGCGTCGGACCTCTGGATGAACCCCGCCGGCCGCGCCCGCGCACGACTCGTCAGCGCGGCTTCGCCGTGAGATGAGAGCAGCGTCGACGCCGATGGCGGCGCGACGACGACGATCGCGCGGCAGGCCGTGTTGCGGTTCGCCTGCGGCTCGTCGGGAAACCGAACCACCGCCGCACAGGTCATCCTCACCGGTTGCACCCGCGCAAGTTGCGGCGGCGCCGAATGCGGCGATGCGCAGTAGGTTGCGCTGGGCACGACGACGCGTTGCCGATTGCGCCGAACACAGTGACGCGCCTGGGTGCGCCGGGCGCGGCGATGCGCGACGTCGCGGTGCGTCGATGACGACGCGCGATGTTCCGCGCCGGACGACTTTCTTCCGGCGGCGTCGGAAGGGCGGAGAAAAGAAACCCCGCCGGCGTACCGGCGGGGTTTCCCGACCGTCGAATCGACGGCTCAGCGGATCAGCGATCCGCGGCTCAGAACGTGATCGACCAGCTGTCGATCCGGCCGGTGTCGCCGGCGGCGTTGTCGTTGACGCGCAGGATCCACGTGCCGTTGAGCGGCTCGCTCGACAGGTTCAGGGTCACCGTCTTGTTG
>NZ_JANFVR010000584.1 GCF_024609805.1 Tahibacter caeni
CGTCGGCACTCGCGTCGCCGACGGCGCGGCGCAGGCCGGCGCGAACGTCAGCCGGGCGGCGCGCAAGGCCGTCGACACCGTCGAGTCCCGCGCAAGGACCGCGCGAACGCGGCAGCCGCGCGACACGCGCGGCGGCGAGCTGCGCGATGCCGCCGCCGGTTTTCGCGCGTCCGTCGCCGCGGGCGCCGAGGATGTCGCCGAACGGATCGACGACGGCATCGACGCTGTCGCGGACGATCTGCGGGACGTCGATGACGATGGCCGCGCGGCCTGGACGCAGGCGACCGACGCGGTCCGCGAAGTGTCGCGCGACGCGCTCGCTTCGACCGCGGAGCGGCTCGTCGAGGCGGGCGGCAAGGTCAGGGACTACGTGCGCACGAGGCCGCTGAGCGCTCTCGGCGTGCCGGCGCCGCGGGCTTCGCGCTCGCGCTGATCCTGCGCAAGCGGCACTGACGCCCGTCTCTGCGCCGCCGATGTGCGGCCGCGCTTCCTGCGACGCAGACGGTTGCGATTTCCGCGACGAAGAGCGGCGGCCGGTCGCCGCCGCCGCACGCGGTATTGCCGCGCTCCATCGGGATGCCGGATCCGGGCCGCCGCATCGTGCGTTCCGCGAAGCCGTGATCCGCCGGCGGGCAATTTGCGCGGCGGCGCGGCATGCACGCCGGAACGGCGCTGCCGGAAAGCTCGTGCGGCAGCGGCGATTTTCCGCCGGGCAAAGGCACCGGACAGGTTGGCATGGCGGTTGCCCCTCTCTCCCGCGCTGAACCCACCACTCAGGAGAAAAGCCGTGACTGCAGACAAATTCACTTCTACCGATTTTAATCCCGATCCGATCACCGGCGCGTCGGGCGCGCATCCCGTGGGTACCGGAGTCGGCGCCGCAGCCGGCGGCGCGGCGGCCGGCGCTGCCGTCGGCACCGTGGCCGGTCCGGTCGGCACGGCGGTGGGCGCCGCCGTCGGCGCGATCGCCGGCGGACTGGTCGGCAAGGGCGTCGCCGAAGCGATCGACCCGACGGCCGAAGCGGCGTACTGGGAAGCCAACTACGCGACCCGGCCCTACGTCGCGCCGGGCACGGCCTATGCCGACTACGAGCCGGCCTATCGCTACGGCTGGGAATCGCGCACGCAGCATGCAGGCCGCAGCTGGGACGAGGTGTCGCCGGAACTCGCCGCCGGGTGGCCGAACCGCGCGGGCCGCTCGAGCCTGAGCTGGGACCGCGCCCAGCCCGCCGTGCGCGATGCGTGGCACCGGCTGGACGGCACGCCCGTCTGAACCGGAACGCGCCCATGACGTCGACACGGAACGTCGCACTCACGGCCACCGCGCCTCCGTCGCTATGGAAGGCGGCGGGGGAAGTGCGCGTGCTGCTGGATCTCGGCCTTCTCGCGCTCCGGCGCCGGCGGCCGCGCCGGCGCGCGCACGGAGAACCCGTGCTCGTCGTGCCGGGACTCGCGACGTCCGATGCCGCCACCGTCGTGCTGCGCGAGCATCCGGCCGCGGCCGGTTTCGACGTGCACACCTGGAACCTCGGCATCAACCGCGGTCCGCGCGCGGACGTGATGCGGCGCCTGTCCGCGCGCGTGCGTGCGATCGCCCGCCGCACGCGGCGGCGCGTACGCATCGTCGGCTGGTCGCTCGGCGGCCTCATGG
>NZ_JANFVR010000585.1 GCF_024609805.1 Tahibacter caeni
CGAGACGGCGGCTGCGCGCCACGCGCAGGCGCGGGCGGCGCTGGAGGCCGTCGGCCTCGCCGACCGCGAACGGCACACGCCGGCCGAGCTGTCCGGCGGCCAGCAGCAGCGCGTGGCCATCGCCCGCGCCATGGTGACGCAGCCCGACGTGCTGCTCGCCGACGAGCCTACCGGCAATCTCGACACGCAGCGCAGCGGCGAGATCATGCAGATCATCGCGGCCCTGAATCGCGACCGCGGCATCACCGTGCTGATGGTCACGCACGAACCCGACATGGCGGCCTACGCGCGCCGCATCGTGCGTTTCGTCGACGGCCGCATCGACAGCGACGAGCGCCGGCCGTGACCTGGAACGCGCTGCTGCTTTCGCTGAAGGAGATCCGGCGCAATCTGCTGCGCTCCATCCTCACGATTCTCGGTGTCGTCATCGGCGTCGGCGCGGTCATCACCATGGTCACGCTCGGCAACGGCGCTACGCGCGCCATCGCCGACCAGATCGAGAGTCTCGGCAGCAACATGCTGATCCTGCGTCCCGGGCAGCGTTTCGGCGCCGGCCGCGATTCCGCCGCGGCGCCGCCGCTCAAGCTCGCCGACGCCCGCGCCGTCGCCGACCAGATCGCGTCGCTCGACGCCGTGGCGCCGTCGGTGACGCATGCCGTGGTCGCGGTCCGCTTCGCCGCCAACTGGTCGACGACGGTGGTCGGCACCACTCCGGCGTATTTCCGAGCCAGGAAATGGCAACCGGTTCAGGGCCGGATCTTCAGCGATGCGGAGGAGCGTGGCGGCAAGGCGCTCTGCGTGCTCGGCGAGACGGTGCGGCGCGAACTGTTCGGACGCGAGAACCCGATCGGCGGATCGATCCGCATCAGCGGCTTTTCCTGCGAGGTCGTCGGCCTGCTGGCGGCCAAGGGCCAGGCGGCGATGGGCATGGACCAGGACGACGTCGTCCTCATGCCGCTGCATACGGTGCAGCGCCGCCTGGTCGGCAACCAGGATGTCGCCGCCATCATGCTGGCGGTGTCGACGGGCGCTTCGATCGATCGCGCCAAGACGGCGGTCGAGCGCCTGATGCGCGAGCGGCGGCGCATCGCCGAGGGCGAGAGCGACGACTTCAACGTGCTCGACACGCGGCAGATGGCCGAGGCGCTGTCGAGCACGACGCGCGTCATGACCATGCTGCTCAGCGCGGTCGCGGCGGTGAGCCTGCTCGTGGGCGGCATCGGCATCATGAACATCATGCTGGTCTCGGTGACCGAGCGTACGCGCGAGATCGGGATTCGCCTGGCCATCGGTGCCCTGGAACAGGAGGTGCTGCTGCAGTTCCTGATCGAAGCCGTGGTGCTCTCGGCGCTCGGGGGACTGACCGGCATCGCGCTGGCGGCGGTCGGCTCGGCCCTGGCGGCGTCGGCGATGCGCATTCCATTTCTGTTCGATCTTCAGATCAACCTGCTGGCTTTCGCGTTCTCTGCCGCGATCGGCGTCCTGTTCGGTTATTTCCCTGCGCGGCGCGCGGCGCGCCTGGACCCGATCGAGGCGCTGCGGCACGAATGAGCCCCAGGACGAACGACCGGCGCTCGCCGGCCGCCTGGCTCAGCGCCCCTGCGCGCCGAGACGCGCGAGCCGCTGCAGCGCGCGCTCGCGCACGGCC
>NZ_JANFVR010000586.1 GCF_024609805.1 Tahibacter caeni
GATCGCGTCGACGCGTCGGCCTCGGCGCCGCGCGGCGCCGCCCCGGGGACGACGGCGCTGCCGCCGGTCGCTGCCGACGCTTCGCAAAGCCTCGTCGACGCGCTGCGCGACGGCGACGCGCGCAGCCCGCCGGTCGCCGCGCCGGACGTATCGCCGGAACGCGCGAACGCGGCGGAGCTCGCCGATCCGGCGGCCTATCGCCGTTACGAGCGGCGCCAGCAGGCGAAGCTGTATCGCGCGTTCGAGCAGGAAGCGACGATCGCGCTCGCCGACTTGCAGCGCGATCTCGCGCGCGGTCGTGCCGCGGCAATGCCGGCCGAACAGATCGCCGAGGGCGAGGACAAGCAGCGCAAGCTCGCCGAGACCCTGGAGCGGCTGCGGCGCGGGGAGCTCGGCGCGAAATGAGCTTTGCATCGTGTTCGCGTCGTCACGCTCTTTTGGGGAAAGGGAGTTATGGAGTTCCTCCCATCGGTTGAACATCCATGGGAATATTCAACGACTGCGCCGTCGCTGGATCGTTCGTGGCAAAGCCAGATGCGGCCGCGACGGAAATCGGTCGGCATGCCCGCCGGGAGTCCTTCGATTCTCGACCCCTTCCAGAGAGCGCGAGCGTCCAGCCGGGCTGAACCGTCGCTCAGCCTCGCGCCGGCGCGCCGAGCCGACGGTACAGGGTGCTGCGGCTGATGCCGAGCTGTTTCGCGGCGCGCGAGACGTTGCCGTCGCAGCGGTCGAGCGCGGCGCGCATCGCCGACTCGGTGATCGCGTCGAGCGCGTCGTCGGCAGCAGCACCGTTCGCCGGGGCCGGCGGTCGAGATGACGTCGTTCCTCGCGCGGAGTGCAGATAGGCCGGCAGCGCCGCCGCGTCGACGGTCTCGCCGTCGTCGCTGAGCGCGACGAGCAGGCGCAGGCACGCGGCGAGCTGGCGCCGGTTGCCGGGCCAGTCGTAGCCGGACAACGCGGCGAGCGCGGCCGCCGACAGCCGGCGCGTGCCGGCCAGGCGCATCCAGAGCGCTTCGATCAGGCCGGCGCGGTCGGCCTGTTCGCGCAGCGGCGCGAGCCGCGCGAAATAGTGGTTGATGCGGTAGTAGAGATCGGCGCGGAAGCGGCCTTCGGCCACGTCCGTCTCGAGCTCGCGGTGCGTCGCGCAGACCAGCGCGAAATCGAGCTTGACCGGCTTGCCGCCGCCGAGCGGCGACAGTTCGCGTTCCTGCAGCACGCGCAGCAGGCGCGGCTGCAGCGACAGCGGCATGTCGCCGATCTCGTCGAGGAACAGCACGCCGCCGTCGGCCTGGCGCAGCAGGCCCGCATTGCCGTGGCGCCGCGCACCGGTGAACGCGCCGTCCTCGTAGCCGAACAGCTCGGCTTCGATGAGGCCTTCGGGCAATGCGGCACAGTTGACCGCGACGAACGGCCGCGCGGCGCGTGCGCTGCGCCGATGCAGCTCGCGCGCGAACACTTCCTTGCCGCTGCCGGTCTCGCCGAGCACGAGCACCGGCAGGCCGGCGTCGAGCACGCGGCACGCACGCGCGAGTTCGTATTCCTGCGCCGCGTCGAACAGCACGACGTCGGTGCCGCGCGGCAGCGCGGCCGGCGGCCGCGACACGGTGCGTGCCGGCCGCGCCGCACCGGCGGCG
>NZ_JANFVR010000587.1 GCF_024609805.1 Tahibacter caeni
CGGCGCCGCGTTGGTCGCTGGCGCCGCCGCCGCCGCGCTGCGGCGCAGCACGCTGCGCACGCGCGCGAGCAGCTCGCGCAGGTCGAACGGCTTGGTCACGTAGTCGTCGGCGCCGAGCTCCAGACCGACCACGCGGTCCACCGAGTCGCCGCGGCCGGTCACGATGATGATGGCGCCGCGCCAGTGCTCGCGCAGGTGGCGCGTCAGCGCGAGGCCGTCCTCGCCGGGCAGGCCGAGATCCAGCAGCACGAGGTCGACGGATTCGCTCGCGATCGCCTCGCGCAGCTCGGCGCCGTTGCGCGCCGCGCTCACGCGGAAGCCCTGCTTGTCGAAATAGCGGCTCAGCAGCTCGCGTATCTCGTCCTCGTCGTCGACGACGAGCAGGTGCAGCGCATCCGTTTCCATGGGCCCAGGCTTCGACCAAGCTGGCCACATCATAGGAAGGTCGGCGGCCGTCTCCAAGTCGCGGCGACGGCACGGCGCCGCAGCCATGACGGAATCGCGACGCGGCCGCGGCGATCCTGCGGTCGGGCGGCCGCTGTTACCCACTGTTACTGTCCGTTGCGGCGCTGTCGTCGTCGCGGCGGCGGCCCACCCCTAGCATGTCGACAACGAGTTCCTGCCCGTTCCTGAATCGGACGGCGCAAGTACAGCTTGCACACGTCGGCCGGGAATCGATCGCTTGCGCGATCGACTCTCGAACGATCCACTCCGGATCGCGCCGGCGGGCCGTTCCTCGACAGCCTGCCAGGCTGAGCCATTGCGCCGTCACGGCGCGCCGAACCCCGGGAGATCCGCATGAAGATCCTGCTCGCCATCGACGGAAGCGCGCACAGCCGCCTCGCCGTCAAGCACGTCATCGCGCAATGGTCGCGTGCCGCCGACCTCAAGCTGCAACTGCTGCACGTCGATCCGCCGCTGACCGCGCGCGTCGCCTCGGCGCTGGGCCAGGCCGAGGTCGCGCGCTATCACGAGGAAAACTCGCACGAGGCGCTGCGCTATGCGCGCTCGCTGCTGCACCGCGCCGGCCTGGTGTTCACCGAGCAGTCGCTCGTCGGCGATCCGGCCGAACTGATCGCGCGCACGGCCACGCGCGGCCGCTTCGACCTGCTCGTCATGGGTTCGCACGGCCGCGGCGTGTTCCGCAACCTGCTGCTGGGTTCGGTGGTCAGCAAGGTGCTGCAGTCCTGCAAGACGCCGCTGCTGATCGTGCGCTGACGTAACCGTCATGTACGCCGACCTGCTGGTCTATTGCCGGTCGCCGCAGCGCTGGCCGGCGGCCGTGGACTATGCGCGGCGCCTGGCCGTGCCGGGTACGGGCCAGGTGCAGCTCTGGGCCGAGGCCGCGGCGCCGTCGCCCGACACGCTGAGCCGGCAGGCGGCCTGGGTCGATGCGGTGCTGCTCGACGGCGTAGCCGATCTGATGCAGTTGCGCGAACTGGTACAGGCCGCGGCGCGGCCCTGCCTGCTGCTTCCGCGCGACGACGCGCCGCCACCGTCGCCGCGGCGCATCGCCGTGGGCTGGAACGGCTCGTTGCAGGCGCGCCGCGCGCTGCATGCGGCGCTGCCGCTGCTGCGCGCGGCGCAGCACGTCGTGCTGCTGGAAGCCGCCGAATGCGCCGACACCGTGC
>NZ_JANFVR010000588.1 GCF_024609805.1 Tahibacter caeni
CCCGGCCAGGGCCGAACCGGCCGCCGCTCCCGCGGCGGCGCCAGCGCCGGCCGTGGCCGAGGCCTCCAGGCCCGGCATCGACGCCGAGATCGCCGGTCCGCGCACGCCGCCGGTTCCATTCGACGCGAGCGTCGTGATGCCGGACAAGGTGCCGCATGCGAGCCCGGCCGTGCGCCTGTTCGCGCGCGAGCTCGGCGTCGACCTGAGCGCGGTCAGCGGCAGCGGCCGCAAGGCGCGCATCACGCGCGAAGACGTGCAGAACTACGTCAAGCAGGCCCTGGCCGGCGGCGCGAAACCCGCGGGCACCGCGCCGGTCGCGGCCGGCGGCGGACTGAACCTGCTGCCGTGGCCGCAGGTCGACTTCGCCAAGTTCGGCGACATCGAGACGCGCGCGCTGTCGCGCATCAAGAAGATTTCCGGCGCCAACCTCGCGCGCAACTGGGTCATGATCCCGCACGTCACCCAGCACGACGATGCGGACATCACCGATCTCGAAGCGCTGCGCGTGACGATCAACAAGGAAAACGAGAAGGCCGGCATCAAGCTGACCATGCTCGCGTTCCTGATCAAGGCCGTGGTCGCCGCGCTGAAGAAATTCCCCGACTTCAACGCCTCGCTCGACGCGTCCGGCGAGAACCTGGTCCTCAAGAAGTACTTCCACATCGGCTTCGCCGCCGACACGCCGAACGGCCTCGTCGTGCCTGTGCTGCGCGACGCGGACAGGAAGGGCGTGCTCGAGATCGCGCGCGAGACCGGCGAGCTCGCCGCGAAGGCGCGCGAAGGCAAGCTCGGTCCGGCCGACATGTCCGGCGGCTGCTTCTCGATCTCCTCGCTCGGCGGCATCGGCGGCACGGCGTTCACCCCGATCGTCAATGCGCCCGAAGTCGCGATTCTCGGCGTGTCCAAGTCGGCGACCAGGCCGGTCTGGGACGGCAAGGCCTTCCAGCCGCGCCTGATACTGCCGCTGAGCCTGAGCTATGACCACCGCGTCATCGACGGCGCCTCGGCCGCGCGCTTCACGAGCTACCTCGGCCAGGTCCTCGCCGACATGCGCCGGACGCTGCTCTGAGAGCGGTGCGCGCGTGAGCCCAGCCGACGTGATGGACGCGGACTTCCAGGACATCCGCATCGTCGACCTCGACCTGGCCAGGACGACCTGGTCGCGCGTGCACGAGTCGCTGCGCGTGATGTTCCTGCGCCTGGACCGCGAGCCGCCCGACACGGACTGGCCGCGGCTGTTCTTCGAGGAGCGCGAGAGTCGCATCGTCGCGCGCCGGCGCGGGCTCTGGATCGAAGAGAACTACATCAGTTTCGACTCGCTGCCGGAGGAGGTGGAGAAGATCCACCTGCCGGACATCCGCCAATCCATGGCTTATGCGAATCGCAAGTACCGCGAGCTCTGCGCGGAGCGCCGGCGCCGCCGCCTGGAGAACCTGGCCGAGCAGCGCAGCGAGCGCGACGAGATGCTGTCGCTGCAGGCGCGGATACGCGGGCTGCTCGGCGACGGCGACCGGCCCCTGGACGGCGCCCCGCCGGTGGCCGCCGCGCAGCAGCCGGCTGCAGCGGTTTCGGCGTCGCCGGCTGCTGCGGCGCCGGCCGCCGCCGTGCCGGATGCCGCGACGAAA
>NZ_JANFVR010000589.1 GCF_024609805.1 Tahibacter caeni
GGTCCGTTCAGCCGTCTCGGCGCGCCGGCCGCGCCGGCGACTCCGCCGCCGATGGCTCCGCCGCCCGCGCCCCGCGCCGCGGCCACGCCGCCGAGCTTCTCGCCGCCGGCCAACAATTCCAATCCGGCGCAGACCGCAGTGCTGCCCCCGGCCATGCCGGCGGCCGACGCCTACTCCTCGCCCTATGCCGCGCCCGACGCGCCGCTCGTGCGCAGTGGCGACATGATCGAGGCCGGCATGCCGCTGCCGCCGGGCGAAGCGATCCACGCCGGTTTCTGGCGCCGCTTCGCGGCCTATACCCTGGACAACCTGATCCTGCTGATCCCGGGATTCGTCATCAACCTGATCCCGTTCCTCGGCATCGTGCTGTTCTACGTCGGCCGCTGGCTCTACTTCGCGATGATGGAGAGCGGTCCGAACCAGGCCACGCTCGGCAAACAGGCCTTCGGCCTCAAGGTCACCGACGACTACGGCCAGCCGGTGACGTTCGCGCGCGCGACCGGCCGCTACTTCGGCGGTGCCGTGTCGAACATCATTCTCTACATCGGCTACATGATGGCCGGCTTCACCGAGCGCAAACAGGCGCTGCACGACCTCATGGCCAGCACCTGCGTGGTGTTCAACACGGTGGAACCGGGCCAGGAGCACGAGCTCGAGCGTCCGCCGATGCCATGGTACGGCTGGGCCATCAACGTCGGCATCATCGCGCTCAGCGTCATCGGCATCATCTTCTGGTCGATCGCGATGGCGACCCTGTTCAGCAACTACAAGCCGAACTGACCGGCTGCCGCGCGGCGTTCGGCGAACGCCGCCCGCGCAAACGAAAAACCCCGGCTTGAGCCGGGGTTTTTTCATTGCTGCCGAATCGTGCGGCGGAGCTTCAGCCGAATTTGAACAGCGCCGGCTTCCAGGCACCGCCGCTGCCGCTGTAGGAGTCGCGGCGGCGGCGGCGCATGCGGTCCTGCAGCTCCTCGCGGCGGCCTTCGAGCCACTGCGCGCGCTGCACTTCGTGGCTGGCCGGATCGACGCCGAGACGCGCCGCTTCGGCATTGCGGAAATCGCAGAAGTCGTCGTAGGCGTCGAGCTCGTGCTTGAGCTCGCGCACGCACAGCTCGATCATGATCGCGTCGTCGAGGAAGCCGAGCACCGGCACGGTGTCCGGGATCACGTCCTTGGGATCGGCGAAATAGGTCAGCGCCGACAGCACGCGGCTCTTGTCGTCCTCGGGCAGCGCCCAGCCGGCGTCGTGGACCATGGCGATCATCGCGTCGAGCTTGGCCAGACGTTCGGCGATGAAGTGCGGAACCTGCACGTTGCTCGAATCGGCCAGCAGCTTGCGCGCCGCGTCGGTGACCTGCTGCGCCGTGAGGTGCTTGGTCTCCTCCTGCGCCTTCTTCATGCCGTCGATGAAATGTTGCAGATCGGCGTCGCCGAGTTCGATCGTGATGGTCAGAGACATGGCTGGTCTTCAGCTAAGCGGGAGACTTCGCAGACTAGCCAGTGCGGGGTCGCGACGTCAATTGAAGCGTGGCGCCGCGCGCAGGCTTGCCAAACGACGCTGCGGGTGGCGGCCCGGCCCAGCCGGCGCGCCGGCTGCGACCCGCGGCGGAGCGCCGGCC
>NZ_JANFVR010000059.1 GCF_024609805.1 Tahibacter caeni
CTTCCGATCTGTGGCCAGGCGCAACGCCGACTTGTCCACGCCGATGACGACGGCGTCCGCATGGCGGCGCGCCAGCTGCACGGTACTCGCGCCCGTGCCGCAGCCCGCATCGAGCACGCGCGGCCGCGGATCGCCGGCCAGCGCGCCGGCCAGCGTGTCGAACGCGAGCCGCGACGCGACGCCTGCCGGACGGCGGAACGGATGGCGCAGATGCCGCTGCACGAGCTCGGCCAGACGCGCGTGCGGGCCGCTCTGCGAGCTGAGGACGGGACGGGAGTTCGCGAACATCGATACGCGCCGACGGCCTGACGGAAGCCTTGGATTGGCCAGGGCATGAGTTTACATTCCCGCCTCCGCGCACCGCCGCGCTCCGGCCACGACATCATGGGCGACGCCCGCCGTTACTTCGACCTGCCCACGCCGTTCGCGATGAAGCGCGGCGGCCAGCTGCACGGCGCCCGCCTCGCCTACGAAACCTGGGGCGAGCTCGACGCGGCGCGCGCCAATGCGCTGCTGATCTTCACGGGACTGTCGCCGAGCGCGCACGCGGCCTCGAACGCGCAGGACCCGACCCCGGGCTGGTGGGAAGAGATGATCGGCCCGGGCAAGTACGTCGACACGCGGCGCTGGTTCGTGATCTGCGTGAACACCCTGGGCAGCTGCAAGGGTTCCACCGGCGCCGCGTCGATCGATCCGGCCAGCGGCCAGCCCTATCGCCTGAGCTTTCCCGAGCTGACGCTCGAGGACGCCGCTGAAGCCGCGCATGCGCTCGTCGAAGGGCTCGGCATCGAAAAGCTCGCCTGCCTGCTCGGCAATTCCATGGGCGGCATGACCGCGCTGGCCTATCTGTCGCTGCACCCGGACGCCGTGCGCGCGCACATCAGCATCTCGACGGCGCCGCAGGCGCAGCCGTTCGCGATCGCGATCCGTTCGCTGCAGCGCGAGGCGATACGCCTGGATCCGCAGTGGAACAACGGCGACTACTCCGACGAGCGCTATCCCGAAGCCGGCATGTCGATCGCGCGCAAGCTCGGCGTCATCACCTACCGCTCGGCCATGGAATGGGTCGGCCGCTTCGCGCGCATCCGGCTCGAATCCGACCAGCGCGAGGAAGAACCGTTCGGCGCGGAGTTCCAGATCGAGTCCTACCTGATCGGCCACGCGCGCCGCTTTGTGCGCAACTTCGATCCGAACAGCTACCTCTATCTGTCGCGTGCGAGCGACTGGTTCGACGTGGCCGAGTACGGCCAGGGCAGCGTGAGCGCGGCGCTCGCGCGGATCCGCCTGGAACGGGCGCTCGTCATCGGCGTGGAGACCGACATCCTGTTCCCGCTGAGCCAGCAGCAGGAAATCGCCGACGGCCTGCGCGGCGCCGGCGCCGCGGTCGAGTTCGTCGCGCTCGACAGCCCGCAGGGCCACGACGCCTTCCTCGTCGACATCGCGCGTTTCGGCGCGGCCATCGCGCAGTTCCTGGCCCGGCTGTAAGATCGGCGCGCTTCCGCTGACGGACACCGCCATGCTCACCCTGCAATTCCCCGGCGCGCAGCGCCTGGTCGAAGCCCTCGACCTCGCCATCTGCCGCGACTGTCCGACCGAGATCACCGACCAGCTGCGCCATACCCTGTGCCGGCTGATCCGCGATCCCGAGGTCAAGCTGCCGGACTGCGTGTTCGAGCCGGTCGGCGACCACTACGCGCGGCGCGAGCTCTACCGCAGCGAGGAACACGGCTACAGCGTCATCGCGATGACCTGGGGACCGGGCCAGGGCACGCCGATCCACGACCATGCCGGCATGTGGTGCGTCGAAGGCGTCTGGCACGGCCTGCTCGAGATCACGCCGTACGAACTGACCGGACAGGACGACAACCGCTATCGCTTCGAATCGCGCGGCACGATGATCGCCGGCGCCGGCTCGGCCGGCAGCCTGATCCCGCCGCACGAATACCATACGATCTGCAATCCCAGCGACGACGACGTCGCCGTCTCGCTGCACATCTACCGCGGCCCGATGACGAGCTGCAGCGTGTTCCGCCCGCTCGCCGACACCTGGTACGAACGCGACCAGCGCCAGCTGTCGCTCGACCAGACGCACTGACGCCGCGCGCCGCTCCCGCGCCGCGCGCTTTCCGCTATACTCGCCGCCCTACCGCGCCGGCCGTTCGAGCCGGCGGCACCTGTGCCGGTGTGGCGGAATTGGTAGACGCGGCAGACTCAAAACCGGATTAACAAAAAATCCGAGCGAAAATATCCAGTAAAGTCAGCAAGATATAGCTGGACAACCCGACCTGAAAGTCTTACACACTCCTTACACACTTTGGGGAGGTGTAGCCATGACTGACAAAAAGTCGGACACCGTTGAGACGCTAACGCTGCTCGACGGCAAAGTGCATCTCTACAAGCGCCCCCGGAGCCGGTACTACCAGTGCTCCACCTATATGGGTGGTCGCAACCTCCGCGTCAGCACGAAAGAAACCAACGTCGTCCTTGCCCGCGAATTCGCTCGCGACTGGTACATGCTCTGCTATGCGGCTGATCGGCGCCGCAAACGCGAGGCGCTGTCGCTGGACGGAACCGTCCAGCCCTCCCCCGCCGGAACCGGCGCGCCGGTCGAAGACCGGCGTCGGCGAACGCCGTCCCCTAAGCCAACCGGCCCCACCTTCCGCGAAGCCGCCGAAGCATTTCTCGATGAGTACAGGGTCATCACGCAGGGCGAGCGCAACGAGAACTACGTTCAAAGCAAAGACGACAACCTCCGGGTACATCTTCTGCCATTCCTTGGCGACCTGCCGGTAGCAGACGTCACCGCTGACGTCGTGCAGAGCTACCGGGTGCATCGCCAGACTTCCCGCATCGACAAGAAGACCGGTGAAGCCAAGCGCCCTGCCCGCAGCACACTGCATGGAGAAATCGTCACACTTCGCCAGGTGCTCAAGACGGCAAACCGCAAAGGCTGGATCAACGCCCTGCCGGACATGACGGTTGCCTACAAGGCCTCGGGCAAGATCGCGCACCGGGCGTGGTTCTCGCCCGAGGAATATCGAATCCTGTATGAGGCGACCCGTGAACGCGCCAAGAATCCGAAAAAGGAGCGTTGGCGCAGTGCCTGCGAAGACCTCCACGACTACGTGCTGTTCATGGGCAATACCGGACTTCGCCCGGATGAGGCATCGCGATTGCAGGACCGAGACGTCACCATTGTCAAAGACGATGCCATGGGTGAACGCATCCTTGAAATCGAGGTACGCGGTAAACGTGGCGCTGGCTACTGCAAGAGCATGCCGGGAGCGGTCCATCCCATTCAGCGCATTCGCCAGCGAAAAGCGCTTAAGCCCACTGACCTTATCTTCGGCAAGGTGCAGCGTGAGCTACTGAATACCATCCTTGACGAACTCAATCTCAAACACGACCGCGAAGGCAACCTTCGCACCGCATATAGCTTACGTCATACCTATATCTGCATGCGCCTGATGGAAGGCGCCGACATTTACCAGATCGCCAAGAACTGCCGCACCAGCGTCGAGATGATCGAGAAATACTACGCCTCGCACATCAAGACGACGTTGGATACTGCGGCAATCAATGTGCGCAAGTCGAAGACACCAGACGCTGCAGCAAAAGAGCGCGCGAAGAACGCGGCGGCATCGCGTAAGAAATCGCGATGACGGGCTACGTAAAGCAGCTATAGCTGAATCAGCGGTCCGCCGCGCACTAGATGGGCTAACCGGCGTTCAAAGCCGGCATATTGCGTTTCATAAACCCGTCGAACAGCGGCACCGTGAAAGCCGTATCGCCGTGGCTCGGGCTATACACCATGCCCTTCTTGATGAGCGACGCACGGGTCGGCGCAATCGTCGAAACTTCCTTGCCAAGAATGGCCGCGATATCGCCCGAGCGATGCGGCCCCGGCCCAAGCTCTGCCATCGCACGCACATAGCGTTTCTCTGCCGGAGTGAGTCGGTCAAACCGCACGCGGAAAAAGCTCATATCCAGCTCAAGCATAGCCGCACAGGTAGCACGCGTCGCATCCGCGCGCGCGATTGGACTGGCATTGGCGAGATTCCAGCAATGCTTGCCCCATTCCTGCAAGAAATATGGATAGCCCTGCGTCTGCGTGAGAATTTCCGCAATAGCGTCTTCCGCGTAGCTTGCCCCTTCCTCGGCTGCCGGCTTGCACAGCGCTTCGCGTGCCGCACTTTCGTCGAGTTTGTCGATGGTAACGAATGCGAACAATCGCTCCGCATACGACTTCGCACGTCCCATCTGTGCCAGCAGCTGCGGAAGCCCAGCAGCTACCATCAACACCGGCAATTGCCGCTGGCTCGTGCGGTGTAGTGCCGTGATGAGCGCAGCTAGCTGTTCCTCGGCGACGTATTGCAGCTCGTCGATCGCGAGGACCACGGCGGTCGCATGCTCGGCAGCCGCCTCGCCGACAGCCTCAAACAGGTCGATCAGGTCCGCCTGCAGGTCGCCGCTATCGGCTACGCCGGTCTCGGTGTCGAGATCCCGGCCCACCTCAATGTCCTGATAGCGGACCTTGAGTGCGCGCGCGAAACCGCCAAGCGCCCGCATCGCTTTGCCAAGCTTCTGTCGGAACGCCTCACCTCGGCTGATCTTGAGCAGCACACCCCGAATCGCCGGAATCAGCACGGCTGGAAGCGAACGGTCCTCCGGGGATTCTATCCGCACAACGAACAGACCTTTGGTTTCGGCTTCCAGGCTGATTTGATTGAGGAGCACCGTTTTCCCGACGCCGCGTAGCCCATAGAGAATGAAGCCGCGCGCTGGCCGGCCTTGCCGGATGCGGTCAAGAGCGACATCAGCGTCACCGAGTATCTGGTCACGACCCGATAGTTCGGGCGGCGGATAGCCAGCGCCGGGGGAATAAGGATTGCGTCTTGGGTCCATTTCAAGCGACCTTAGTACAAGTTAGTATAAAAAGATAAACTATACTAACTTCGCTAGTTATCAACCCTTTTCTCGGCCCCACGGAACGCGCGCAACGCGGACAGGGTGCGCGCCTCCCCTACTCTGGCCTTCCATCACTCACCGCGTCGCACACCCCATGAATGGCCCGGCCACGCCGGAGAACGCCGACGGTTCCAGATAGATCAGCACGAAGCCCGCCGTCACCGCCAGGAACCACGCGAAGACGGCAAAGGGCACGCTTGCCGCGCGGTAGGCCAACTGGGCGATCGGCGTGTACTCGCCGAACATATATGCGAGAAATCCCGCAATAGCATGCGGCATGTTCAAGGCGAGACCCAGCGAGATCGCCGCCGCCGCGAGCACATGCTGAACCGCTACACCGTGACCGTGCTCCGTGAGTCCGCACCAGAATTCGCGCATGGATGCAGCGGCGTTGGCATGGTCCACGACCGCCGGCGGATACGAACGCCATGCGTAGTAGATCAGCAGCGCAACACCGATGGCGTACGCGAGCGCCAGCCATTCGCGCCAGTCCTCGCGAACGGTGCGACCGCCCGAAATATCGCCGATAACGGCACACATCGAAGCGCTGACTTGGAACAGCGCGACCAAACAGGCGGCTAAGTAGTATTGCGGCGCGTGCTTCGCGAACACGAAGGCAGCACCTACGATCGCCAGAGAAAGCGCGACGGCTCCGAACATGAAAGGCCCGGCCTCTCCATCGCTGCGGTCTCCACCGCTACCGCCACGGTCACCATGACCGCTGCCGTAGTGGTTCGTATCGCGGGACTTGTCGATCTGCACGATGTTGCCGTTGCCGGCGATGTTGCCGTCACCGGTTACGGTGCTACCGATAATGCCGCCTGTGTTGGTTGTCATACTCATCCTCGTCGAATGGGTTCAGGTGCCGCAGCGATGCGTGCGGGCGTCTGTGTGCCTGGATGGCGTCTCACCATGTGCGACACGGGCAGCACCGACGTGCGGCACCATGAACGCTCAGCGCTTCAGCTTGAGATACGCCCGCACTTTCGACGTGGAATGGCCCACCTCGCGAACCGCCGCGCGCAGCTGTGCTTCCGTGACGCCAAGCTCTTTCGTCCAGTAGCGAACTTCGTGAGCCTGGTTGAGGTTGATGAGCGACGGGTCCGGCGGACCCGAATGCTTTGTGTCGTCCGTCATTTTCATTTCCTCGCTGATTGCCAGATGGCCGAACCAGCGTGCGCTCACGAGCCCGCTTGGACCATCGGAAGGGCCTGATTTTGGCCTGGGAAATTTCCGAGATTTCCGATGCAGTGGCATCCGCTGCGCCATTACTGGCAGGTATTCCTAGGAGAACCATCCCCTAGGCTGCCCATCACGACGACAGCCCGTTTGCGTCTGGTACGAGGTACCACCGGACATGCAAGGCTTCGCCCCGTGCGGGCGCGGCCATTCGGTTGCGATCCCTGACGCCTCCGGCAGCAAGTCGCTGCCTGCGCACTCCGTTTGCCGTCCCGTCACCGGCCACATCCGAACGCTCGCCGCTACGGCGTTTGCTCCGGCGTCACTGCACGGGTGCCGGGTCATGCCCCCGCCTTTCCTGAGTTCATCACCTTGCTCGCGACCATGGCCGGTGATGTCTGGCCGTCAAGGCGCGCGTGGCCGTGTCCTCGGCGTGCGCCTGCGGGCCGCACCACCCACGCACTTACCTCCTTGACCGCCAGCCCTTGCGCCGGCCCGGAAGGTCACGGGCGATGAACTCAGGAAAGACGGCGGCACAGAGGCGACCGGCCCAGGTCACTACGCCGGACAAACCAAAGCAAGAGCGGGCTTCCGAATCTAGGAATCCGGTCGGCGCGGAAAAGAAAGGCAGGCAAGTCATGTACCCACCGACACCGTGAGCCACCGGCTCAATGAACGACTTTCACCATTTCACTTTATCGCCCGCAATACGGGCAGGAGAAAACATCATGACCACTTCCATTTCTCATACTCCTTCGACCCTTCCGCTGCCGGTTCCGGCACAGCACCTGCTGCTGGTGCCGCTGTCGCTGCTGCGCCCATCCTCGCGCAACGTGCGCCGCGCCGGTGCCATCGGCATAGCCGAGCTGGCGGCCAGCATCGCCCGCGTCGGCCTGCTGCAAAACCTCACCGTAACCCTCGCGTGTGATGGCGAGCACTACGAAGTCGTCGCCGGTAGCCGCCGACTCGCGGCGCTTAAACTCTTGGCGAAACAGCACCGCATCACCAAGGACGCCGAAGTGCCGTGCCTGATGGTGGCGGACGTTTCCGCCCGCACCGCCAGCCTGACGGAAAACCTGCAACGCGAAGCCATGCACCCGGCAGACCAGTTTGCCGCGTTCGCCGCTCTCGTCGCCGAGGGCCGCACCGTGGAAGAAATCGCCGCCGACTTTGCGGTGACTCCGCTGGTCGTGCAGCGCCGCTTGAAGCTCGCCAACATTTCCCCACGCCTGATGGCCGACTACCGCGCCGGTGAAATCGCGCTCGATCAGTTGATGGCGCTGGCCATCACCGACGAGCACGAAGCGCAGGAAGCGTCCTACTACAACGCCCCGTCATGGAACCGCGATCCGCAGGCACTGCGCGCCCGACTGACCGAGCAGGAAATCGACGCCTGCCGTAACCCGCTGGCGCAGTTCGTCGGGCTTGAAGCCTACGAGAAAGCAGGCGGCGGCACGCGCCGCGACCTGTTCGCAGATGCAGACCACGGCATCTACCTGTCCGACAACGCGCTGCTCTACCGGCTGGCACAAGAGCGCCTCGATGCCGAGGCGCACACCGTACGCGCCGAAGGCTGGGCGTGGGTGGACGCCGTACCCACCATCACCAGCGCTGACCTGCATGCGTTCCAGCGCGCCCCGATGCAGGCGCGCGAGCCCCGCGCAGGCGAAACCAAACGCATCGCGGCCTTGCAGGCCAAGATGCAGCAACTCGGCGCCGCCATCGAGGAAGCCTTGGAAGCAGGCGACGACGCACGCGCCGATGCCCTGCACGAGCAGGGCGAGCGTGCCGGTGAACGCCTGCAAGCCATCGAGCGCGGCTTGATGGACTACAGCGCAGCGACCCGCGCCATGTCCGGGGCTATCGTCACCATCGGCCGCCGTGGTGAGATCGTCATCCATCGTGGCCTGATGCGTGAAGCCGAGGCCAAGGCCATGCGTCTGCTCGCCAAGGCACGCGACGGCGCGGAAGAACCCGAAGCCGACGATGCCGAAGGTGCGGCCAGCACACCGCGTCTGTCCGAAACGCTGACGCGCCGCCTCAGCGCCCACCGCACGGCAGCGCTCAGGGTCGAGCTTGCCCGAAGTCCGCACACGGCATTGGCCGCGCTGGTCTGCCACTTGCTGGAAGCGCAGGAGCATCCGGTCGCATCCTCCATGCCGCTATGCATCGGCCTGCGCCCGCAGCGCGAACTGGATGCCTACGCGCCGGATATGCCGGAGGCTCCGGCAACCGCCGCCCTGCAGGAACTGCGTGCGGCGCTGACGGGCAACCTGCCGGAAGATGGCGAAGCGCGCTTTGCGTACCTGCTGGGGCTGGAGCAGGACGCCTTGCTGCACCTGCTGGCGCTCTGCGTGGCGTCCTCGCTGAACGCGGTGACGTCTCGCGCCGACGAGGAACGCGCGGCACCGCTCGCGCAGGCCGTCGCGCTCGACATGAGCACGTGGTGGACGCCGACCGCCGAGGGATATTTCCGGCACATCCCGAAGACCGCGATTGCGGAGGCCGTGCGGGAGTTCGCACCGCAGCATGCGGCACGCCTTACCAAGCTGACCAAGGCAGGCAGCGCCAGCGAGGCGGAGCGTCTGGTCGCAGGCACCGGCTGGCTTCCGGCCATGCTGCGAGCTGCCACCAGCGACACGCCCACGGCCTAGCCCTACAACGCAGGCAAGCCACGCGCACGCCCGGCAGTCCTGTCGGGCGTGCGTTTCTGCGTCTGCGCAAAAAAAAAGCGGGCGCGGCTTTGGCCGCGCCCGGTTCACGTCAACGGCGCACCTGCCAAGCCGTTGCGCATGCAGGTTTCGCTGCCTGTTGGCCGTAGCGCCTGCTGTTCTCCTGGAGAGAACGCCGTACGACCTCGGGCCTTGGCGGGGATGGTTGGCGCGGGCCACGCGCCGATGGATGCAACTGGTCACGGGAACGAATTTCCCCGGCGCATGCGCGCCTTCCTCGCGAGGCAAATTCACCTGCCGTGCCAACAGCCCTCCACCACAGGTTACGTCCGCAAAAAGCGGTGCATCCGGCGCGTGCCGCTCCTTTCAGGCATCCCACAAGGCCGCGATGGTCGCGAGCCTTCACCAACAACGGAGAACATCATGACTACCATTGGCACATTCACGAAAACCAGCACCGGCTTCGGCGGCACGCTTCGCACCTTGACGCTCGACGTCAAAGCCAAGCTCGTCGCCCTCGACAAGACGAACGAGAACGCCCCCGACTACCGCCTCGTAGTCGCCGGCAACTACGAAGTTGGCGCCGCCTGGAAGAAGGTCAGCCAGGCCGACCGGCCTTACCTGTCGATCACGCTGGATGATCCGTCTTTCGCGGCTACCGTCTATGCCCGCCTGATCGAAGGCGAAGACGGCGTGCATACGCTCATCTGGTCGCGCACCAAGGCGGAATAGCCGCCATCGGCAGCGCCCCCGTTGCAACAGCGGCGGGGTGCTCTTCCTGCATCCGGGAATCTCAGCAGCTGAGATTCCCGGATGTACCATGCTGAAAACTCATTCAGGAGCACCACGATGGAGCTGTCAGCGGTCGTTGCCGCATTTACCCAGATCGTCAGTCTCATGGCCGATTATGCCGGTCAAAAGAGCAGCCGGGATGCACTGAGTGTTCAGGAGTTCACCGAATGGATGGCAACACACGGCCATGCTGACCTGATGCGCGCCATCGAGCGTAACCAAGCGATGACAGTCAGCGTGAAGGCAGCGTTCGCCGAGGGGCGTGACGAGTTGCTGGAAAAGCTCCGCGTCCTCGACGAGAAAATCACTGCCGTCGCCGCAGGGCTTGGCCCGCTTGATGACATGGCGCGTGCTATTTACCCGGAAACAACGCTTTCAACGCAAGCGCGTGAACTTCTGGTGATGATTGAGAGAAACCAGGCCGGAACGTTGATTGAAACTTCCAGTCGAACTGGACGCAATCTCTGGCTTGATGGCAGCGGAGCAGATGCCCAGTTTCGGCCCAGCGAACCGCGCTTTTATGACGCCGACCTTACTCAGCTCGTTGAATCGGGATTGCTCTCGCTTAGCCACAACAAATCCGGTGACCGCGTATTCCGCCCCACACGACTCGGCGCTCAAATCGGGAAACAACTCCTGAACGCATCAGCACCTAGCCAATAACGCGGCCCGCGCGGTGCGCGGCGCGTAAAATGCTGGAAATTCCGCTACGTCATGCTACGAAAGCAGCATGGAAAAACGCACGCGCACCGAGCTGACACTTGATGACACCCTCATCACCCGAGCGCGGGATCTGACGGGCATTCTCGAACTCGATGCACTCATCGCCGAAGCACTACGAGCCATCATCGCCCGCGAGAGTGGCCGCAGGCTCGCGCTGCTGGGCGGCAGTGAGCCGAAGGCATCCGCGGCTCCCCGCCGCCGCCCGAAGCGTAAATGATCCTCGTCGATAGTTCGGTCTGGATCGATTACCTGCACTGCAACGACGCAAAGCTGCGCACGCTGCTCGATGCAGGGCAAGTCCTCACGCATCCCTTCGTGATTGGTGAGCTGGCGCTTGGCAGCCTCCGCCAACGCAAATTCATCCTTCAGTCGCTTGATGACCTTCCGCAGGCGCTGCCCGCCCGCGACGAGGAAGTGATGGCATTCATCGAGCGCTATAGCCTTGTGGGCAAAGGCATCGGCTATGTCGACGCACACTTGCTGGCAGCCGCGCGCCTCAACGCCGCCCCGCTATGGACGCGCAACAAACGCCTGCGCGCTGTCGCAGAAAAACTCAAGCTGGCGGTGGCGTAGTCGTGGATCACAGCCGCGCGGAACGATAGAAAGATTGGCAAGTGAGAAAACGCAAACCCGCATCCGTGTCGCATGACGACTACGTAACCGACCGCATCAAGCGCGATCCCGAATTTGCCGCCCACTACCTCAAAGTGGCGTTCGAGGAAGCCACCGACGAAGACGGGCGGCATGTGCTGCTCGCCGCCATTCGGCAAATCGCTCAGGCGCGCGGTATCGCCAACGTCGCGCGCGCCGCTAGCATCAAGCGCGAAAGCCTGTCGCGTGCCTTATCAGCAAGCGGCAATCCGCGCCTCGATACCCTCTGCGCGGTCATGCACGCGATGGGCCTGCAGCTCACCGTTGAACCCTGCAAGCGCGTCTAGCGACGGCGGCTCATCCCGGCGGCCCGCGCAGCACGGCGATCAGTTGCGCCAGCGCGGCAATCAGTGCCGCCAGTGCGTGAATGAGTGCGACTGCGTCAGTCGGTGTCATCGGTTCCTCCCTTGTATCGGCGCGAGCGATGCGCCATGTGACGAGAGGCAGAGGGCCGGTTCACCACACGCATGGCAGGCAAGGCCGCGGTTAGCGCCGCGTCCGGCGGGGCAGCTGCACGCGCGTGAGTGAGGAAGCGCACCGCCTTGCCTGCAATGTCGTAACCGGCAATGTCACGAGTCCACCGGCGCACCGACCGCCTACACAATTGGGACGAACCGCGTCACCCGATGCGATGTTCTCAGGAAGTACGCCGTTGCGTGAGCGCACGCAGCAGCACGTCGCGCGAGGGGAGTGCATCGTTGCGGCGCAACGCCGCCCTGAGATTCACGAGATCCTGCTGCCTTCCGAGCCGGTCGGCAAGACGCTCCAGCGTTACCACCGACGGCATCGTCTCCAGCGCTTCGCTCAGCACCCAGCGCGCCTTTGCGCGCACCGCGGGAAGTCCGTCACGCGCAATTTCTTCCAGGCATTCCAGTTGCAGGCGTAGCCGCCGCACGCGCCTACGCCACCGATGGCGCAATGCTGCACCCGGTCGCTCGCGCGCGTCGCGCTCAGCCTTTTGCATCCGCGCGGCACTCGCGCGCAGGGCCAGCAGCACCGTTTCGTCGGCAAGCGAAGTGAACTGCGCGCCCGCAACGGTTCTTGCGACCCGCAAAACACGCTTGCGCAATCCCGCAAACCCGGGGTCATCCGCCAGCATCGCCTCCAATCGGGTATCGCGTTCCTGCTTGAGCGCCGCATGCAGCGCGCGCCAGGCGTCGCCATGCTCGGCATGGTGCCGCAAACCAGCAACCGTTTCGGTTGCGACATGCGCATCCCGCAGCCGCGAGAGCCTTTTTCCCACGCGCCGGATCGTTGCATCAGCAGCATCCACGAGTTCGGGTGCGGCGCTACGACACAGCGCGATCACCGACCGGAACCGGCGCACGGCTTTGCGTGCCTCGTGAACCGCGCCGTGCGGATGCCTGTGGCGCTTCAAATGCTCGCCGATCCGGTAGAGCTGCGCCAGCGCATAGGCCTGTAATGCCGTACCCAGATCGGAAGCTCCGCTGGAATCTTCCGGCGGCATGTCGGATTCCGGAAGCATTGCATCCATCCAGCGCACTGAAACGAAAGTGAAATCCTACACCGTTTATGTGGCCGCCCGTTGCGCCGCATCCGTGCGCTGGTTCCCGGCATACGTATCGCAACCGCCAAGCAACAGCGCTTGACTGCAAAACAGGTGGGGCCGTACTTGATCTCATCGGCGTTCGCACGCTGGATCACTTTGTCGTCAACAGGCCGCGAGGCAGTTTTCCTTCACGCAGCGCGGCCTGCTGTAAAACGAACGGCGCGATGGTCGTTTTTATGCGCCCAACAAGTCAGCGAGCCCAAGAGCTTCGCTATCACTGCTGTATTTACCGAAAGCTCAACACGCCCAGATGAAATTGCAATGAGAACATTGGACATACGGTGGGGACTCGTTTCCATCCAGGCTTGCGACGACTTGAACGGCAACCTTGACTGGAAACGGAACCAAGTGTCGGGCGATGGAAAATACGTGCTCCCAAGCGCTCGGCATTGTTTGCGCGGCCATCCCTAACACAGCATCGCAGGGCTGAAGGAGTTTTTGCTTGCAGTGTCGTCGGCAACTTGGGCATTCACGATCGTTAGACGCCGCCTCGAGCATGGCATCCATGTGTCTTTCCAGATAAAGTTCGTGAACCTTGAAGATAAAATTCATGTCGTATCACCTCGTCGACGTTCGATACCTCAACGCTCTTCGACCGGTGCAGCCGGAACGATCTGCTGCCGTCTAGGTAGCGCGGTAATACTCCTCCGACGCATCCATCACGCTGTTGATAACGGCTACATTGATGCCGCCACAAATCAGCGGCCCGAGAATCGGCGCCCAACGACCGAATGCATTAGCGATCGTCTTGCCGAAAAGCTGCTTGGCCGCATAGGGCACGTATGCCTGCCCGAGCGTCGAAAGGCTTGTTGCCGATGAGCCAATCAAGCTGCTTCCAAGTGTGCTGGAGGAAACATGCACACCGATGCTGTTCGCTGCGCTGGCAAGCATTCCGGCAGCGGGAGCAGCTACCGCGCCGCCTTTCGCGAGGGCAAGCCCCTTGATGTCGAGTTGGCCGGACCAGACGCCGAGAATGAGCTTGAAATCGTGCTCACTTGGCGTGCGGCCGATTGCCCAACCGGTTGCAAGTGCGCTGGTGCTCATCAAACGGAGCAGTGCCACCGTCTCTGCAGGGAGTGCCACCAGCCCTATAGGCCCGAAAAATGTCGGTAACGCCAACGCCGCAGCCTTGGCAAACTGCTTGGCTCGCAGTGCGCCGAGACTGCAATCTTCAGCAACCTCTCGCGCATCCTGGGGTGAGCTTTGCAGCTCGGTGATCGCTGTCTCCAGAAGCGACAGCGCTTTCGCCTTCGCGTCATCAAGTCCCATGGCCTTCTCCCAAACGGTGTGATGAGTCAGAAAAAGATGCCCCGGAGATGCATTCCGGGGCAGAACCAGTTCCTCTTCGACTGGGGGCTACATCGCCTCGCCACCATCCCCATCAAGCATGGCAGCACCGGCCAAGAACCCTGCCGGACCAAGCACAGCGGCGCAGAGCGCCCCCACTGCGACCCCCTTGACGACTCGGGAAATACCCTCGAACGGGCGATCGCAATTGAGGCAGTAGTAGTTGTCGAACAGGAAGCCACTTTCTCCGGCACGCACGTTCCCGCTCCCGCAATTTGGGCAAGCCATGACATTTCTCCTGGGAAATAAATGAGTTGCGAGAACGGCTAAGCCGCCTCGGCGCATCACTGCGCGAGTTGGACGCTACTCTCGCCTCAAGGGCGTGTCAACGATGAATCGGTGGATTTCGTCGTTTCATATTGCTGCGCTGCAGCATTTACGTCTTTCTGGGCGACCTTTGGGGCTCGCTTCGAGCCCGTCGCCGCCAAACAGTCCGAACAACAGAGCCTTCATCGACGCCTAGCGCCTCGAATTCTTGCTCCTCACGTGCTAATGCTTCAGATTTCACCGGCAGCGGGCAGTCTTCCGGCAGCTCGTTATTCCGCAGCCAGTTCGACAGCCCCATATACAGCGAATAGTCGAGCCGGCGAAGATCTGGCCGTGTCAAGCCAGTCGCGTCGGCACGCAAAAAAGCACCGTAGTGTCGTTTTATAAAAGTAACCGGAGTGTCGTCCGGCTGCTTGTCCGTCTTCCAGATCGCCGGGGCCACCTTTGGTAAGGAATCACGCAAGCTTGCAGCGTGCGACATCGCCCCGGTGGAACGCATTTCCGGCGTGGCTACGTCAACGGCTTTGTCGTGTGACAGCAGCGCATCAATGATACGCTCGGTCATCGCCTCACGCTGATCGGCAGGGTACTCTGCAGCGTCAAACGCTTTCCCAAGCGAGCTTCCAATAAGCTCCCTCAAAATAGCGCGCTTTTCACTGTGAGGCTTCGATTCGATGGCATGACCGAGGATAGAGATTGCACGTATCTCCACCATGAAGTCAGATTGCAGCAAACGCTGCAACAGGTTTCTTTCATTTACCGAAAGATTTAGGTCGAGCGATAATTCGGCCAACCGCCGCACCGCGTTCATTTCGATGCGAAGGCCCGCCTTCTCAATCGCCTCGGAACCCTCGAGTATTTGCTTATTTTCAAGCGCGCAGTCCGCGATAAGAGAAACAAGCGTGCTGATCTCTTCAATCGCGCCGCGATCCTTTTCGGGTGCCAAACAATAGCGCTGTACGGCGCTCAGCAGTTTTGGTGCCCACGTCGGACCGACACGCATGAGGGCATCAAGCAATGCGGCCGAATTGCGAAGGGTATGCAGCGCGTCTTCCGAAAGTGCGGAATACGGCTCTTTCTCCCGATCACGATGGAGCCGTTTCCCGGCGAATGCCCCTAGCGCAGCGCCAACAGGGCCTAAGGCCGTCAAGCCAACCAAGGCGCCAATGGTCGGAATAATTCCGAGGCCGCGCGCCGCTTCGACCTTCCTTTGATTGACCGTAATCAGTTTCAGAGCGGCGAAATACTGATTCGGTTCGACGAGGCTTTCGTTCTGGCAGACAAGCAGGAAGAACTTCGCAAATGCGTCTCGGTCGCTCCCGACATAGCGAAATGAATCGCGCAAAGCGTCCATCATGCGCTCAGTTCGCGCAACCTGATGGGAGTCGTCGTGCACGATCAGATTGGCAAAACTCGCCAGGAAATCGAGCGGCAGCTTGCGACGCCGGATAACCCCCAGGGCTATGTCTGCCGCCATTGCCTGAAGACGCCGGTCATACGTCAAATCCGTAAACAGCGGCAACTCATGGTCGGCGGCGACGGCATGGTGTTCTTCACCAATCATGGTGTTCTTCACCAATGCTGCGGGCTAGCTGCTCAACGAGCGCGCGCCGCGATCCCTCGTTTTCAAGAGCTGCACTCCACCGTCGCCGCTCAAATTCGGAAATCGGCCCTGCATGCCGGGTGTCGCCAGACGGATACGAATAGCCACGTTCCCGCTGCGCGAGTTCGGCATATGACGCGACGACCGTATCTAGCCGCGCACGAACACGCACGCTTCGCCGCTCGCGGAACGAAGACTCATACTCCGAAAGCACGATGACCCCGAACGTTTTAAGATCGACCTTGCCGTCACCACGAATCGCCTCCAGGAAGCGCCGTTCGTTCGCCGAAGCGACGTGAATGCAGTAATACGCCCAAAGGCCATCGGAATCTCTTGCACGCAATCCGTGTATCAGGTGCCCCTGCGTTCGTTTCACGATAGCCAGCCGTCGCATGACATCATCCGGCTGCATGCCCGCCATTTCGTCAAATCGCGCATCGACCGACCACCGCCCGTCCGCAGTCTGCGGATGTTGCTCGCGGTACAACGCCTTGATATGTGCCCAGAACATCATCGCCAGAAAATCGTGCGACGTACCAATACGCTCTACATCATCGCGACTTTCGGGAACGATGAGTTCGCGAGGCGGCGTAAGCCCCAACTGGCCTGAGAAAATATCTTCTAGTGCGCGGTCGATATGAAACGCCTCGTCCGAAACAGTCGAGCCGTCCTCTGGTGAAACGGTGACAATGGGGCGGCGATAATAATTGCTTGAGCGCTTAGCATCGAACGCTGCAACCGAATCGTTAGCTGGAGCATAAATGACACGCTCCAGAGCCACATTCGCGCCAGTGATAATGCTCTGCGTCACATCCGTAACACGTGCGGGCGAATCGAGCGCTGCAATCAATCGGCGCGCATCTTCTATCCATTTCGTACCCGCCGCGTTGGCGATTTCCAATACGCTGAATTGCTTCTCGCCCCGGTCCAACGGCGGCATTGCCTCGCGACCGTCCGGCGAAGTCTGTAGGGCAGCGGAGGATGCGTTCTGACCCATACGCCTCTGCAATAGTGAAATTAGAACCGCAACGCCGGTTCGTGGTTGCCTTACTCACGCCCCGACAGGGCGTCCATTCTAGTGCGTAAATGCCTCACAAACGTGAAAGCTTTCCAGAAGTTCGGCATAAGTTATTGATAAATAAGTCCCTAAGGGGCGCTGCCCCTGGCGCAGCGCAAGGGTGAAGCGCTGACGCGCCGCCCCAGCGGTATCCCCAACCTTCCTTCGCATGCGCTCCGTGCCAGGCCGGGTGATCCCCCTCCCGCCGGGCCGCCCTTGCGCTTTTCCTCCCCGGCCTCGCCGGCGGGCAACCGGGGTTGCCATCCGCAACCCCAGCCCGAAGGAGAAAGGCCATGCACGCCAGCGCTGCTACATCCACCACCCGCGTTGATGTTTACACCCGCGTCACCGAGAAAATCATCGCCGACTTGGAGAACGTCCGTCGCCCGTGGCACAAACCATGGACGGACAATGTCGCAGGCACTCCCGCCACCATGCCGCTACGTCACAACGGCGTGGCATACCGGGGCGTCAATGTCCTGCTGCTGTGGGGCGCCGCCATCGAACGCGGCTATCGTGCGCCCATCTGGATGACCTTCAAGCAAGCGCAGGAACTCGGTGCCCATGTGAAGAAAGGCGAAACCGGCACGCCCATCGTCTACGCCAACCGCATCACCGCCACCGAAACCGGCGAGAACGGCGAAGACGAGGAACGGCACATCGCGTTCATGAAGGGCTATACCGTCTTCAACGTCGAACAGATCGAAGGTCTGCCCGCACAGTACCAGCCGCCCGCAGCCGCATCAGCTATACCGCTTCCTGAAACCCTCGTCGCCGCCGAACGGTTCTTTGCCACCACCGGCGCAACGTTCCGCCACGGCGGCAACCGCGCCTGTTACAGCCGTGCAGCGGACGTGATCCAGCTCCCGCCACTCGCCGCCTTCCACGATGCCGAAAGCTACGCCGCCACCAAGGCGCACGAGCTGGTGCATTGGACCGGCCACGGCACCCGCCTTGCACGCGAATTTGGTAAGCGCTTCGGCGACAACGCCTATGCGTTCGAGGAACTGATCGCCGAACTCGGCGCGGCCTTCCTCTGCGCCATGCTCGGCGTCACGCCCGAAATCCAGCCCGACCATGCGGACTATCTCGCCTATTGGCTTTCCATCCTGAAAGCCGACAAGCGCGCCATTTTCACCGCCGCCGCACAGGCTCAGGCCGCGGCGGACTTTCTCCACAGCTTGCAGTCAAGCCAATAAGCACGTTCGAGTGTGGCGATCCCGTCACCGAAGGCGACGGGATCGCAGCTTGCTTTCCAGCCAGATTACGGGAGCTGGCGTCCCGGACTACTTCACTTCGCGCTTCAGCGAATGCATTCCCGTGCTTCAGAGTGCGCACGAAATTACACAAGCACCAGCGCAGATCACCCAACATTGAAGATCACCAACGCATGCGATGCAACTCGGCGCACACTTCGCTAAGCAGCGCCAGTCATAGCTCTTTACCCGTTGCTCCGTTTCAATAGCTATTCCTTCAGGATTCTGCGCAGCAATGAAACGAGCGGAAACCAGGTGAGTGGCAATGTCGTTTCTCACCGAATACAGCGCAACATCGAGTTCCGGTAAATCGACCCTATCGATGACAGAGTTTCGCGTCGTCACACGTGCTGTTAGCATCCCAAATGAGAATGGCACAGCGAGCGCACAGTCGTCCCAGTTACTTCCCTCTCTGGTGCTGAAGTATCCGAGCAAGTCTCTTGCTCCAAAAACGCCGGTTTCGATGCCTCTTGGCGGCTGATGCCAGTTGTAAACGCTTCCGATCGCGTCCCTGCATAGAGAAATTTCTTCGAAGGAAAGAACTTTCTGGGCAGAGCAATTGCAGTTGGTCGGCTCCATTTTTCTTCCTCAAAAAGTCGATTGGGGCGCCGTGGCGTCGAGAGCGTCGAACTCATCGACCGCGGCGGATAAAAGTCTATCATTTAACCAAAAATAATCTTTTGTGTGCTGCCCGTTAACCGAAAATTAGGGCTTTTCTGGCAGGCTCGGGGTAGGAATCTTTCGGGGGCTACCATCGAAACACCGCGCCACAGCGATGAACGAGACAGCACGGCTCGGCAGGAAACTGCCGAGCCGGAGGCTAGCCTCCGCGTCGAACTGATTGGCCGCCTGACCGCGGCCAGCTTCGAGCTGGAAGCGCGCCTCGCGGAAATTTCGCGCGCCGCCGGCGTCGCCGGCGGCGTGGGTGAAGCCAGAGCCCAGCTCGCACAGCTCACAGCGCTAAGCCGAAGCGTCGCAACCGCCTCCCCGGCATCCCTCGCCACCTTGCGCACGGAAATCACCGCCAACCTGACCGCCGCCACAAACCTCGCACAGCAGATCAAGACCGAGGCGACCACCGGGCAGGCTGCCCGCGCCGCCGAGTTCGCCGCCATCAACGCGGATACGCGTCGTACCGTCGAATCCTTGAGCGCCGACCTCTACGAGCGACGCATCTTCGCCCCCTACCTGAAATTCGACTCGTCGCAAGACGAAGCCGACTACCGCGAGCGGGAAGCCGAACGGCAGCGCTACATCGCCGAGCAGATGGCGAAGAACACGCCGCAAGGCAACCTCAATGCTGGCGGCGCCGTCGCAGGCCAGATGCTCGATGCCGAGACCCACGGTGCGGGCGAAAGCCCCGACTTCGCCCCGCGTTGGAACGAACTGCGCGAGCAACTGCGCAAACAACGCCGAACGGTCGAGTCCGAAGGGCTATCGACCGAGGAATACGACCGTAACCTGCGCGCCAACGTCCACCGCTTCCTCGCAGCCAAGGGCGTGCCGGAGGCCGAGATCGACGCAAAGCTCAAAGCGGCCACCGATCCGCTGGATGCGGCTCAGCCGTATCTGGCAACAGTGAAAGACGCCGAAAGCCTCAAAGCCGAGCTGGGCGCCGATGCACCGCCCGCTGGCATCACCGCCAACCCGGCAGCTCCGAGCACGCCTAACCTCTCGCAACAACCCCAGCTCGGTACGCTTGCGGCCACGCTGCAAATAAGCGGCGTCATACTCACCGACGCAGCCCGACCCGGTGGGCATGGATTGACGGCAGCCATCACCGCTACGAAAACCGAAGGGCGCACTGCCTAGGGAAGGTCTGAATAAGCCCTCGTCACCGCATGCCAGAAGCTCGATTTGCGGAACCGGCATCGAAACCAGGCGCAAAGTTGCCAAAATCTCGCCGCGAAAGCCGCTGTTTGCGGCTTTTCGTCTTCAATAAGCCATCTGCGGACGCAACTTCCCCGTCAGAGC
>NZ_JANFVR010000590.1 GCF_024609805.1 Tahibacter caeni
TGCGCCGTGTGGCAGCCGGCGCAGTTGCCGATGCGCGCGAGCGCGCGGCCGCGCTCGACCAGCGCCGCGTCGCCGGGCACGACGCGCGCGAATCCCTGCGGCACGCGGAACGGCGCACTGCCGCCCTGCTGCAGGTACAGCAGGGCGATCCAGCCCGCGGCGACCAGCAGCAGCGGCAGCAGCACGATCGCGGAAAACAGCAGGCGTCGGCGCAGGCGGCTCATGGCTGCACCGGCGCGTGCGGCAGATCGGCACAGGCCAGCGGCGGCAGCAGGCTGCCGGCCGCGGCCGGACGCCGGGGCTCGGCCAGTTCCTGCGCCGACAGCCAGCTCGCGAGCGCGCGGATTTCGGCCGGTTCGAGCTTGCGCGCGATCTGCGCCATGCAGTCGGGCTGCTGCGCCGTACGCACGCCGGTGCGCCAGCCGCCGAACTGGGCCACGACGTATTCCTCGGGCAGGCCGACCAGGGCCGGGATCGCCGGTTCGAGCCCGGCCAGGTCGGCGCCGTGGCAGGCGGCGCAGGCCGGCAGGCCGCGCGCCGCGTCACCGTGTTCGATCAATGCCCGGGCGCGCGCGGCGAGCGCCGGCTCCACGGTCCGCGGCACGGTGCTCGGCAGGTGGGTGCGCGGCGGCAACGCAGCGAAATGCGCGGCGATCGCCTGCAGATAGGCGTCGTCCATGTTGCGCATGAGCCAGCCCATCTGCGGATAGCTGCGCCCGCCGTCGCGGAACGCACGCAGCTGGCGCAGCAGATAGCCGGCCGGCTTGCCGGCCAGGTGCGGGTAATACTCCGAACCGGTCGCGCCTTCGCCCTTGGCGCCGTGACAGACGTTGCAAGCGGCCAGGTGTTCGGTCAGGTCGTCGGGCGAGGATTCGGCCCCGACCGGCAGGCTGACGGCCGACAGCAGCAGGAACAGATAGCGGAGTGTGTTCATGCCGCTATGGTGATGGGATCAGTTGCGTCCGAACAGCGTCAGTTTTTTGAGTGTTTGATCGGATCAGTTGCGGACTGGCGCGGCCGCCGCGGATGATCAGGCGCCGAGCAGGCGCAGCAGTTCGCCGGGCTCGGCCGGCTTGACGCAATGCGCATGGAAACCGGCGGCTTCCGAACGCGTACGGTCTTCGGCCGAACCGCGTCCGCTCAACGCGACGAGGCGGCACGGCGGGCCGGCGTCCGCGCTGAGTGCCTCGGCGACTTCCCAGCCCGACAGGCCCGGCATGTCGATGTCGAGCAGGGCCGTGTCCGGCCGCATCGCGCGGCAGGCAGCCAGCGCCTCGTTGCCGTCGCGCGCGGTATGGACCACATGTCCGCTGAGGCGCAGCAGCTGCGCCAGCGTTACCAACAGCTGCTCGTCGTCGTCGGCGACGACGATCGTCAATGA
Source organism: Tahibacter caeni (assembly GCF_024609805.1). Lineage (GTDB taxonomy): Bacteria > Pseudomonadota > Gammaproteobacteria > Xanthomonadales > Rhodanobacteraceae > Tahibacter > Tahibacter caeni. Next base: position 1,382 of record NZ_JANFVR010000590.1, read on the forward strand.
AGCCATGACTGCGCTACCTTGCCCCCTGAGTCTTCAGTCTGCGCAGACCACGGTGAAAGCGGGGTGTTCGACGCGTCGCCGGCGTTGCGTTTCTCGCCCGCAAAGCGGCCGCGGCCGCTTCAGGGCACGACGAGCACCGGCCGCGGACTCGCCGCGAGCACCTGCGTGGCCACGGCGCCGAGCGGCCGCGACATCGCGCGGTCGCGCGCGCCGAGCACGATCGCGTCG
>NZ_JANFVR010000591.1 GCF_024609805.1 Tahibacter caeni
GGGCGATGCCGTCTGCGTGTTCGCGCCGGGCGCCGTCCGCAATGCCGGCTCCGTCATGCCCGCAGCGCCGCGGTCGCGGACTTCGCGCCGCTCACGCCTCGCGCGCGGCCGCGGTCGCGGCGGCACCGGCCTTGTCGGGCAGGGTGACCGTCAAGTCCAGTACTTCATGGTCGCCGTCGCGCTTGACCTGGATGTCGATCGCGTCCTGGTCGACGTTGACGTACTTGCGGATCACCTCGAGCAGCTCGCGGCGCAGCAGCGGCAGATAGTCGGGGCTGCCGCGGGCGCTGCGTTCCTGCGCGACGATGATGCGCAGGCGCTCCTTGGCGATGGTCGCGGTCTGCTTGGGGCTGCCGCGCAGGAAATCGAACAGGCCCATGCTCAGCTCCCGAACAGTCGCGACAGGATGCCTTTCTTCGGTGCTTCGAGGAAACGCATCGGACGCTCTTCGCCGAGCAGCCGCGCGACGGCGTCGTCGTAGGCGTGGCCCGCGTGCGAGGCTTCGTCGAGGATGACCGGCACGCCCGCGTTGGACGCGGCCAGTACGCCTTCGGATTCCGGAATCACGCCGAGCACTTCGATGCCGAGGATTTCCTTGACGTCGTCGATGCTCATCATGTCGCCCGCCGCGACACGCGCCGGGTTGTAGCGCGTCAGCAGCAGGTGCTGGGCGACCGGCTCGCCGCCGTTCTCGGCGCGGCGCGTCTTGGAAGAGAGCAGGCCGAGGATGCGGTCGGAGTCGCGCACCGAGGAGACTTCCGGATTGACGACGACCACGGCGCGGTCGGCGAAATACATGGCGAGAAACGCCCCTTTCTCGATGCCCGCCGGCGAATCGCAGATCACGTAGTCGAAGCCCTCGTCCTTGAGCTCGTTGAGCACGCGCTCGACGCCTTCCTTGGTCAGGGCGTCCTTGTCGCGGGTCTGCGACGCGGCCAGCACATGCAGGTTCTCGTAGCGCTTGTCCTTGATCAGCGCCTGCTTGAGCGTGCACTCCTGATGGATGACGTTGACGAAGTCGTACACGACGCGGCGCTCGCAACCCATGATCAGGTCGAGGTTGCGCAGGCCCACGTCGAAGTCGATGACCGCGACCTTCTTGGCGCGCTTGGCCAGACCCACAGCGATCGAGGCGCTGGAAGTGGTCTTGCCGACTCCGCCCTTGCCGGAGGTGATGACGATGAATTCAGTCAAGTTGCTCTCTCCACATTGGCTCTTGTCGCTTTGACGCTACGGACCGAGCCTGGCCAGCAGCAGCTTCTCCCCCTCCAGCCAGACTTGCACGGGCTTGCCGCGCAGATCGGCCGGGATGTCTTCGAATACCCGGTAGTGGCCGGCGATGGACACGAGCTCGGCCTGGAAGTCCTGGCAATAGATGCGCGCGGCCGTGTCGCCCTGGGCGCCGGCGATGGCCTTGCCGCGCAGCGCGGCATAGACGTGGATCGACCCGTCGGCGATGACCTCGGCGCTGTTGCCGACCACGGCCGTGATGACGAGGTCGCTGCCGCGCGCGTAGACCTGCTGGCCCGAGCGCACCGGCTGCGACTGCAGCAGACCGGCCGCGCCGCGTGCCGCGCCCGGCGGAGGCGGCGTGCT
>NZ_JANFVR010000592.1 GCF_024609805.1 Tahibacter caeni
AGGGGCTGCGCCGGACGCAGCGGCAGCGGCAGGGTGCGCTGCACGGTCGCGCGGCCCGCGTCGGCCGGGCCGTCGGCCGCGGCCGGCAGCGGCTTGAACTGACGCAGCGGCGAGCCCGCGGCCGGGTATTCGCCGGCGGTCCAGTCCAGCGTGCGGTTGCCGATGTTGCCGATCACGAGCGGCTGCTGGATCGAGATGCCGGTGCCGGCGAACGCGGTCATCGCCGGAATCGGGAGCAGCAGCTGCGGCGCGCCGATGTCGAAGTCCGCCGTCGTCGCGACGCTGTGGCGCGGCTGCACGGCCGGCGTCCAGCGCACGGCCTTGCCCGGTGTCAGGGTCGGCGCGAACTGCGAGTACATCTGGCCGCTGCTCGGACTCTGCTGCAGGCCGGACACCGCGCCGTCGCCGTTGTTGCCCCAGGAACCGTCGCCGGAGCCGGTGCTCAGGTACTGGAACACGATGGCGCCGGTCGCCTCCTCGATGACGACTTCGAAGGTATAGCCCTCCATGACCGGGAAGCCGAGCGCGAGGTCCTTCCATTCGACGACGAAGCGGCGCTGGCCCGGCTCGCCGAGCGTCTTGGTGTACAGACTGCCGCGGGCCGGATCGAAGCTCATCCAGACCGGGGCGATCACGGCGTTCAGATACGGCGACGGGAACAGCAGGGAGCCCGGCACCGCGCAGACCGAGCTGCCGACTTCGATCGCGCCGTTGTGGCCGACGCAGAGCCGGTCCGTCGTCACCCCGAAGAAGTCGAACGAGAACGGCAGCTGCACGGCCTGGCTGCGGCCCGACGCGAAGCCGCCGGTCATCGGCAGCGCCGGTTCGGTGCTCGCGTCGACGTAGTTCATCGGCTGGGTGTCGTCGACGTCGTAGCGGGCTTGCTCGATGCTCGCGCTCCAGCTCGCCTGCAGCGGACCGGCCGCGATCGCGGCCGCGCGCTCGACCAGCACGTGGCGCAGGCTCTGGCCCGGACCCAAGGTCGCCGCCTGCTGCGCGAACACGTTGCCGTGCAGGCTGTCGGCAAGGCTGTGCCAGGCCAGGGTCTGGTCCGACTGGTTGGTCAGGGTATAGCACCAGCTGATCGGATCGCCGACGGTCGCGGTCAGACTCGTCGTCGTCGCGCAGGCGCCGAGGTCGGCCGGATCGGCCGGGCCGACGGTGACCTCGAGACAGAGCCCGTCGGCGGAACAGGTGGTCGGCGTCCGCGGCACGGTGACGTGCTGCAGCGCGGCGGCGCCCGCGGCCTGTGCCGGCCCGGGCGGCGCGGCGGCGGCAAGTGACAACAGGACGGCGGTACGGAGTACGGCGTGCATGGTCTCGACCTCTGGCGGTGGGAATGACCGTCCGGGCCGCATCCCCGCAGGATGACGGGCTGGTGACGATCGGAAGTCCCGACTGTGGCGGGCCGGTTCCCGCGCGCCATGCCGCTTCGCTAGCAAACCGGTAGAAAACCGCTATCAGCGCCTCAGAACGTGACGCCGCGCACCTTCGCCGGCGCCGGCGGCCGGTTCAGCGCCTCGGGGATCGGCCGCTCGCCGGCCAGCGCGCGCGCCTGCTCGAGCGCCGCGGCCCAGG
>NZ_JANFVR010000593.1 GCF_024609805.1 Tahibacter caeni
TGCCGCCCGACGGGGCCGTGACGGTGACCGAGGACGACTTCGTGTTCGTCGCACCGCCGTTGTCGGTCACGGTCAGGGTGACCGTGTAGGTGCCGGCCGCCGAATAGGTCTTGCTCGGATTCGTCGTGGTCGAGGTCGTGCCGTCGCCGAAGTTCCAGCTGCGCGAGGCGATCGTGCCGTCGCTGTCGGTCGAGGTGTCGGTGAACGTCGCCGTCAGGCCGTTCGTCGCGACGCTGAAGTTCGCCGTCGGCGGCAGGTTGCTGCCGCCACCGCCGCTGTTCAGGCCGTCGACGGTCTGCGCGCCGGTGTTGCCGGGGTCCAGCCAGTTCGACAGGCGCGTGCTGTTGCTGCCGCCGCCGGTCCAGCTGACCGACAGGCGGCCGTAGTAGTCGCGCTTGTTCGTATCGGTCGCGGTGCACGAGGACGGTCCGCCGTGCAGCTGGCCGATCACGCGCTTTTCGTTGCTGTACAGCGGCGAGCCCGACGAACCCGGCTCGGTGACGCCGATGCCGGGCCGCCAGCGCGCCTGCACGTGCGTGCCGTCGCCGGGTTCGGCCGTGGAGTTGTAGCTCGTCGTCGCGGTCGCGCCGTTGGCCAGGCTGATGCGCTTCTCGGCCGTCGACGGATGGTGGATGCCGAACGCCGACGGGAAGTTCTGGCTGCGCCGGTCCCAGCCCGCAAAGTACACATTGGCGGCGGCCGGCGGCGCTTCGTCGAGCTCGACGAGCGTGAAGTCCGAGGCCGAGTTGCCGGCGCGGAAGAACGCGCCGCTCTGGAAGGTGTTCAAGTTGCCGTCGCCGGCCTGGCCCGAGGCCGCGCTGCCGACCGGGCGGCAGTAGGAGTTCTCGAAGTTCCAGTAGACGACGAGCGAGGCCGCGTTGCCGGACGTGATGCTGCAGTGATAGGCGGTCAGGAAGTACGGCTTCCTGTCCTGCGCCGTGTTGTTGACGAGGCTGCCGGTGCAGAACGTGCTGCCGCCGGTGGAATAGACCGCGACCGAGCGGATCTGGTCGCGGTACGGGTCGCCTTCGGGGCAGATCACGTCCACGTTGCACGAGCCCGACACGTCGCCGGCGTCTTTGACCGCGGCGCCGCTGATTTCGGCGGCGACGCGGTTGAAGCCGCGGTAATCGTGGTTGACCGAGGTCAGTTCCAGCTGCAGCGCCTTGCGCTGCGCCGTCGGCACGACGACCTCGACGACGACGTCGTCGCCGGCGACGACCGGGGTCCAGAGCTGGCCGTGCTCGGCGTTGTCGGCGGCGCCGAAGCTGCGCACGAGCGAGCGGTCGCCGTCGGCCTTGAGGCCCGCGGGATAGACCAGCAGTCGGCCGCCGTCGGGCATGTGGTAGCGCGTGAAGCCGAGATTGATCGAGTACGCGCCCGGCGAGGTCAGGCGCAGGCGCCAGACGCTGGTCTGCGCGTCGAGCGTTTCCCAGGTGCCGGCGTTCTCCGGCGTGATCTGCACGGCGATCGGCGCGGCGAAGCGCGGCGGCAGGTCGCGCGCGCGCCGCGTCGCGTCCTCGCGCGTCAGCGCCGCGACGTCGACGGCCGGCATGACCTGC
>NZ_JANFVR010000594.1 GCF_024609805.1 Tahibacter caeni
GCGTTTTCACGCACGCAATGCGTTCGCGGCCGGCGGCGTCTACGAGGACCCGGCGACCGGCGCGGCCGCCGCCGCGCTGGCCGGCCGCCTGCGCGACATCGGCTGGCCGCACGGCGGCGGCGTGACCATCGTGCAGGGCGAGGACATGGGCGCGCGTTCGCTGCTGCAGGTCGCGATCGGCGAGCTGCCGGGCAGCCCGGTCGAGGTGTCCGGCCGCGCGCGTTTCCTGGACTGACCCCGCGCACCCGCAGGCATCCTGTACAGTTCCACAAAACCGCAGCGGGCGGGCAGGGGGAACCGGGCATGATCAACGTCGTCGTCGATCTCTCGCATCACAACGAGAGCGTGGATTTCAGCGCGCTGCGCGGTGCCGGCATCGCCGGCGTGCTGCACAAGGCGACGCAGGGCGCTGACTACGTCGATCCCACCTATGCCGTGCGTCAGTCCCAGGCCCGCCAGGCAGGCCTGCTCTGGGGCGCCTACCATTTCGGCGACGGCAGCGACGCCCCGACCCAGGCCGCGCACTTCCTCGCCACGGCGAACGCCGCGCCCGGCGATCTGCTCGTGCTCGACGTGGAGCAGAACACCGCCGGCAGCTCGATGAGCCTGGCCCAGGCCGAAGCGTTCGTGCAGGCGGTGTTCCAGCGCAGCGGACGCTGGCCCGGCGTCTACGGCAGCAGCTATCTGAAGCAGCTCGTCGCGGCGGCGACCGCCGCGTCGCCATTGGCCCGCTGCTGGCTATGGGTCGCGACCTATGCGAACCGGCCCTTGTCGCTGGCGCCGCTGTGGCCGGCCTGGACCTTGTGGCAATACACCGACGGCGCATCCGGACCGGCCCCACAGAGCATCGCCGGCGTCGGCAACTGCGACCGGGACATGTACAACGGCGACCTCGCCGGCCTGCAGCGCTGGTGGGGCGGAGGCTGATCTTCGCTGTCCGCAAGCGTCGGCTTGACACTCAAATGCGAATCATTATCATCTCGACACCACCCGGAACCCGGAGCCAGCCATGTCGGTGATGACGTCCACGCTTGCACTTCAGACCAATGGCAGCACGCCGGCCAAGCGGCCCGCGGGCACGACGGCACCGGCCCAGCGCCGGGTCGACTCGCGCCTGCTGCTGCGCGAATCGCGCGAGCTCGTGATCGAACACTTGGGGCAGGAATACCGCCTGCGCCGCACGCGCAACGACAAGCTCATCCTGACCAAATGACGCGGCTACTGCGCAGCGTTCCGCTGCCGCGGTCCGCGTAGACGTCCACGTCAGAGCAGCCAGCCCCGGCCGACCGCCATCCCGGCCCCTTGCCAGCCAGCTCCACGGTTCGCGCAGCGTCGCTCGCGACGTCGCGCCTGCCTTCCTTGCCCGAGGCTCGCATGTACAAGCTGCCTTTTCTGCGCACGGCCGGTCCTGCGCGCGCCGCGACGGCGCCGGCCGAGACGGCCGTGCTGCTGCAGGCGATCGCGCTGCCGTCGACCGCTCCGCTCGCCGCGCTCGCGCGCCGCTGGCATGCGCTGGGGCCGGTGCTCTGGCTCTGGCGCGCGG
>NZ_JANFVR010000595.1 GCF_024609805.1 Tahibacter caeni
TCTTCCGATCTGCCGGCGCCGCGGCCGAGCCCGGCGTGCGGATCTGGAAGCGCAGCGGCGCGTCGCCGTCGGCATAGGCCTGGGCCCAGGCCTGCAGCAGCTCGCCGAGCGTGTCGGAACCGACGCTGGTCAGGCGGCGCTCGGCCGCCGTCGCCGCGAACGCCGGCAGCAGCACCAGCATGGCCAGCAGCGCGAGCAGCCGGCTGCAGCGGCGGCCGCGCATCAGATTTCCTCGCTGGCCGTCGCGGCGCAGACGCGTTCGGCGCCGAAGATGCACGAGAACGTGCTGCCGACGCCGACTTCGCTTTCGATCGCCAGGCGCGCCTGATGCAGCTGCAGCACGTGCTTGACGATCGACAGGCCCAGGCCGGTGCCGCCGGTGTCGCGCGAGCGGCTGCTCGAGACGCGGTAGAAGCGCTCGGTCACGCGCGGCAGATGGCTCGGCGCGATGCCCTGACCCGTGTCGCTGACGCTGAATACCGGCTGGCCGTCGCGCAGTTCCCAGCGGATCTCGATGCGGCCGCCGGCCGGGGTATAGCGCACGGCGTTGCTGACGAGATTGGAGAACGCGCTGTGCAGTTCCTTCGGCGAGCCGTTGAGGTCGACGTCGGTGCGCAGCGCGATGCTGATCGCATGCCGGCCCAGGCTCAGCGCTTCGGCTTCGCGGCGCAGGGTCTGCAGCATGCCGGCCATCGCGACGCGCTCTTCGGGCAGACTGTCCTGGGCCTCGAGCCGCGACAGGGTCAGCAGGTCTTCGACGATCTGGGTCATGCGCCGCGACTGCGAGCGCAGCTCCAGCAGTATCGGTTCGAGTTCGGGCGACTGGTCCGGTTCGATCAGATCGAGATAGCCGTGCACGACGGTCAGCGGCGTGCGCAGCTCGTGCGAGACGTTGGCGACGAAGTCGCGCCGCACCTGTTCGAGCTGCATGAGCTTGGACATGTCGCGGGCGACGAGCAGGCGCTGGCCCTGGGCGTACGGAATGATGCGCAGGCCCAGGCGCACGGCGTCGTCGACCGGCGCCGGCACGTCCATGAGCGATTCGCTCCAGTCGCCGCTTTCTAGCCAGCGCGTCACGCGCGGCGAACGCACGAGATTGGAGAAATGCCCGCCGATGTCGTGCGGATAGCTCAGGCCGAGCAGGCGCGTCGCGGCGGCGTTGAACCAGAGTATCGCGCCGCCGCCGTCGAGCACGACGGTCGCGTCGGGCAGCGCGGCGGCCGTCGTGCGGAACGCGCGCAGCAGCTGCACGAGCCGGCGCCGGCGCGCGAGTTCGCGCCGCTGGCGCAGGGCCGGAATGCGATACAGCGCGCCCCAGAGCGCGCCGCCCTCGTCGCTGCGGCGCGAACCGCTCTGCAGCCAGAGGCCGTAGCGGCGCAGACGCCAGAACAGCTCGGCGAGCTGGCCCGCCGCGGCCGCGAACAGCCACCAGGCCAGGCCGCCGGCGACGGCGCCGAGCAGCAGCGCGACGCCGAAGATGCCGGCGGCGCGCCAGAGGCTCAGCGCGAACGCGCGCTCGACGCGGCCGTTCACGGGTGGACG
>NZ_JANFVR010000596.1 GCF_024609805.1 Tahibacter caeni
CGGCCGGATCGCGCGCCTGCGCGGCCCACTCCTGCAGCGCCGGCAGCAGGCCGCGCGCCTCGGTGTCGCGCTCCTGCGCGCGCAGCGCACGCAGACGCAGCAGCCAGAGCTGGGCGCGCTCGCGCTCGAACTGCTCCTCGGGCAGTCCTTCGAGGCCGGCCTGAGCCAGGCGCAGGGCCAGCTCGGCGTCGCCGTCGGCCAGGGCCAGCCGCGCGAGCACCGCATCGGCGCGTGCGAGCGTGTCGTTCTCCACCGGCAGGTCGAGTTCGCGCTTGAGCCCGGCGAGCAGGCTGCGCGCCTCCTGCAGGCGGCCGCACTGGGCCAGGATGTCGGCGCGGACCACGGCCATCTGATGCCGCAGGCGCGGGCTGGCGCTGCGCGCGGCGAGGCTCCAGAACGTGTCCGCGGTCTGGCTCGCGCCGGCGGTATCGAGCATTTCCGACTGCGCCCGCGCGAGGCCGATCAAGGTGGTCAGTTGTTCGTTGACCGCACCGAACGCGGCGAAGCGGCCCGCCGCGCGGCGCAGGCCGGCCACGGCCTCGGCGTAGCGGCCGCGCTCGATGTCGAGAATGCCGAGGTTGCCGTCGACGCGCGCGACGGCCAGCTCGTCGCCGGCTTTTTCGAGCGCGACGCGAGCCTCGGCGAACAGGCGCAGCGCATCGTCGAAGCGGTGTTGCGCGGCGTGGCTGATCGCGAGCCCGGTATAGGCCTGGCCCAACGTCCGCGCGTCGCCGGTCGGCTCGAGCAGTGCGACGGCCTCGGTGAAATGGCGTTCGGCGTCCTGCATCCGGTTGCGCCGTATCGCGGCCGAACCCAGGCCGTTGAGCACCTGGCCGCGCAGCGGTGCGTCGTGCCGCGGATCCAGGCGCTGCAGCAGCGGCAGCAGGCGCCGGTCCAGCGCCTCGTAGTCGCCGGCGCGGAAATCGATCTGCGCACGGCGGTAGATCAGCTCGGCGTCGTCGCCGGCAGCGCCGACGGTGTCGAGTTCGCGCCGCGCCAGCGCCAGATCGTCGCCGAGCAGCGCGGCTTCGGCGCGCTGCAGATGTTCGGCGCGCTGGTCGCCGGCCGGACCGGAGGTGCTCAGCGACGGACCGAACAGGTGGCCCATGGCCGCGCGGCCGGCGTCGAGCACGGTCGCAGCCTCGCCGACCGCCTCGCGCCGGCTGCCGTCGGCGGCGTAGGCTTCGATCCGCATCCGCCAATGGTCGCCTTCGCGCCGGGCGTGGGTCGCGAGTACCAGCCGCGCGCCGCTGGCGCGCGCGGCGTCGAGATCGGACTGCGGCGTACGCGTCGCGGTATTGCGCGCGAGCAGGACGAGGGTCGTGTCGCTCGGCAAAGTGGCGTGGCCGGCGCTGCGCAGCTGGGCGGCGAGGAAATCCATGCCGCCCAGGCGTACCCAGGACCATTCGCCGCCTTCGTTGAGTTCGACCGGCAGCACGATGGACGCGGCGCTGCCGGCGTCGACCGGCCGGTCGACGGTGGCCGGAACCGCCGTCGTCGGCGCCGGCGGCCGCCGCGCGAACTGCGCCGCGAGCACGA
>NZ_JANFVR010000597.1 GCF_024609805.1 Tahibacter caeni
GCCGAGGCCGGCGTGCTCGTGACCGCGGCGCGCAGCCTGGCCGACGCGCGCGAATTCCTGCGCCGCTCGCCGCTGCGCGGCGCCGAGCCCTGGGGACGCGTGCGCCTCGTCGCGCACGGCTCGCAATGGCAGGGATTGCGCGTGCCGGTATTCGCGGACGGCGAACTCGCGACTCTGCAGGCGCTGGAACGGACGCTCGCGCGCGACGAATTTCCGCCGCTGCCGGCCGAACTGCTCGATCGCGACAGCCGCCTCGTCGTCGACAGCTGCGGCCTCGCGCGGCGGCCGCGCTGGCTGCAGCGGCTGGCCGAACTGTTCGCCGGTCCGACCCGCGTGCCGGTCGAGGCCAGCGCTGGCTACGTCTGGTACCGCCGCCTGCGCGATGCCGACGGCCGCTTGCAGAGCCGGCGCGAGGAACTGCCGTATCGCGCGGCCGTGATCGCCGGCGCGCAGTCGCTGGACGAGGACGCGCGCAGGCGCCTGCGCCGCGGCTGGCCGGCGGAGCGCGTCGTGGAAGTCGTCGCCGTGCCCGTGCGCATCGACGTGCCGGCGCCGGCGATCGACGGACGCGGCCCGTCCGCCTCGCCAGAGGCGCTCGCCGCCGTGCGCAACTACGGCCTGCGCTGGTCGCAGCTGCAGTGGCGCGCCGATGCCGGGCGCCTGCACGGTACGGCGCTGATCGCGGTCGCGGCGCCGGATCTCGCGGCCGAGGAACTGCGCGAGCTCGCCGCCGCGGTGCCGTGACGACGGCCGCGGATCGGCTCGCGCGGATCAGGAGGCCGGTATCAGCAGCGCGAACGCGAACACGCCGAGCATCGCGAACGCGAGCGCGACCTTGACGAGAGTGCCGAACAGCATGCCGAGCCAGGTGCCGACGCCGACGTGGGTCGCGCGGCGCATGCTGCTGCCGGCGATGAGCTCGCCGGCCAGCGCGCCGGCGAACGGACCGAGGATCAGGCCGGGCAGTCCGAAGAAGAAACCGACGAGCGTGCCGATGCCGGCGCCGAACAGCGCCCAGCGGCTCGCGCCGACGCGCTTGGCGCCGAGCAGGCCGGCGACGATGTCGGCCGCGATCGCGAGCACGCAGAGCAGGCCGAGCAGGCCGAGGGTCAGCGGACCGACGTAGACGAAGTGGCCGGCCCAGGCCGCCAGGAACATGCCCGCGAACATCAGCGGCACGCCCGGCAGCGCCGGCAGCACGGTGCCGAACAGGCCGACGACGATCATCGCCGCGGCGAGCACGTACAGCACTATCGTCATTGCTTCCACTCCCGATGACAGGCCGGCGCGGAGCGCCATGCTACGCTGCGGCGATGACCAATAGTCCGGCAGAAATCCGCGAACTCCTCAAGGCCGATACGTTTGGGCACATCGAGCGCGTACAAGCCGGCGACGAGACCTTCGTGCGCCGCGACACGCGCAGCGCGCACTGGCTGCTGCGCGGACTCGCGCGCTGGGCCGCGCGGCACGAGGCGCGCGGGTTGCAGCGGCTGCAGGGGCTCGACGGCGTGCCGCAGCTGCGCCGCTG
>NZ_JANFVR010000598.1 GCF_024609805.1 Tahibacter caeni
GGCCGATGCCGCGCCTGCGCCGGCCACGGCGCAGGCCGCGGTCGACGCCCTGCTCGCGACCGACCGCGACTTCGCCCGCGCCAGCGCCGCGACCGACCCGGTCAGCGGGCTCAGTGCCATGTTCGCCGACGACGTGGTCATGCCGGTGCGCGGCAACCGCTTCGCGCGCGGCCTGGACGAAGTGCGCGACTACCTGCGCAGCACGCCCGACTACCAGAAGTCGCACCTCGACTGGACGCCGCAGCGCGGCGGCATTTCGGCCGACGGCCAGCACGGCTTCACGTTCGGCTACATGACCCTGCACAAGCCCGACGCAAGCACGCAGCCGCTGAAGTACCTCGCCTACTGGGTGCGCCGCGGCGGCGACTGGCGCGTCGTCGCCTACAAGCGCAGCGTCAGCCATCAGGCGCCGCAGGCCGCCACGCCGCTGCCGCCGGCGCTGCCTGCCGAGTTCGGCGCGGCCGCCGCGGACGCGACGCGGACCCAGGAATACGCGCGCAGCCTCGACCAGGCCGAGCGCGCGTTCTCCGACGAAGCGCAGCGCATAGGCCTCGGCCCGGCCTTCGCCAAGTACGGCAGCGCCGATGCGATCAACCTCGGCGGTCCGGACGATGCGCTCGTCGTGGTCGGCGCCGACAAGATCGCCGCGACCGTCGGCGCCGGCAGCGCGCCGGGCACCAGCCCAGTGACCTGGGCGCCCGATGAAGTCATCGTCGCCGCCAGCGGCGATCTCGGCATCACGATCGGCTTCCTGCAGCCGAACGCGGCCGCTCCGGACGGCAGCCGCAAGCCGATCCCGTTCTTCACGATCTGGCGCCGCCCCGATACGAAATCCGCCTGGCGCTACGTCGCCGAATGAACCGCGGTGCGCGGCTCGGTCTCCCGCGACTGCGCCGCCGCCCGCCGCATCCGGCGGCGATCGTCGTCCGGCGCCGCCCCGTCGCCATCCCTGCCCCTGCTAGACTCGCGCGGCGCCGAAGCGGCTGCGATGGCCGCGCCGGCGCGCCGTCCGCGCCGTACCACGGCACGACGACCGACCACTCCCCGCCTGTCCGACCTGCCAACGGCTGCCGCGCATACGGTGGTGCGGCGCCGACCGGACCGGCACGCGCCGAGACCGCCGGAGCATGCAGGATCCACGAGCCACGCCGGACGCAGAACGCCGTACTGCGTCCGCGGAACACGACGGCGGAACACGCGCGCCGTCGCGCGCGCTCGCCGTCGCCGTCGCCGCGCTGGCCGCGACGGCGGCGCTGCTGTTCGCGCTCGCGTTCCATCCGGGCTGGCTGTCCTTCGACAGCAGCTATCAATGGTGGCAGGCGCGCAGCGGCGAGATCTCCAACATCAACGGCATCGGCATCGTGCTGCTGTGGCAGGCCGCGCGGCTGTTCCACGAAGGTCCGCAGCCGCTGCTGCTGCTGCAGCTCGCGCTGTTCTGGAGCGGCGTCGCGCTGCTCGCGCTGAGCGCCGCGGCGACCGCGCGCGCGCGCCTCGCGCTGCCGCTGCTGCTCGCCGTCGCGCCG
>NZ_JANFVR010000599.1 GCF_024609805.1 Tahibacter caeni
CCCTACACGACGCTCTCCCGATCTCCGCGCGCGAGGCGTGAGCGGCGCGAAGTCCGCGACCGCGGCGCTGCGGGCATGACGGAGCCGGCATTGCGGACGGCGCCCGGCGCGAACACGCAGACGGCATCGCCCGCGCGTGAACCGGCATCCGCGTCCGCGGCGGCCGCAGACGGCACGAATGCGGTTCGCGACGACTCGGCGACCGGCAGCCACGCGCCTGCCTCGGCGGTACTGACCCTCGGCGAAACCGGCGTCGATGCCTTGCGCGCGTTGCTTGCGAGCCACGACCTGCAACTGGTTCTCGTCGACGACGGTGCCGCGATACCCGGCAGCTACTGGGGCGAACCCGAAGCCGGCCTGATCGGCAACACGGTCTACGTGCGCGCCGACACGCCGGTACATTCGGCGCTGCATGAAGCCTGTCACCTGATCGTGCAGCCGCCCGAACGCCGCGCCGCCGTGCACACCGACGCGACCGATTCCGTCGCCGAGGAAGACGCGACCTGCTATCTGCAGATCGTGCTCGCCGCGCGCCTGCCCGGCGTCGGCAGCGAGCGCCTCATGCGCGACATGGACGCCTGGGGCTACACCTACCGGCTCGGCTCCACGCGCGCCTGGTTCGAGCACGACGCCGAAGACGCGCGCGAGTGGCTGCGCGAACGCGATCTGCCGGTCCGCTGACGCCGATCCACCGGCGTCGGGGCCGGTCGCGCCGGGGCGGCGTACGGCGTCAATGCTGCAGGTGCACGAACAGGCTCCAGTAGTACGGGTGGCGGAAATGCGGGCTCGCGCGCAGCCGGCGCTGCGCGGCGAGCAGCGCGGCTGCGGGATCGGGCGCATCGGCGCCGCCGAGTCCGGCGTAGAACGCGCGCGTGAATTCCGTGCCGGCCGAATCACTGAGCGGCCATAGCGCCGCGACGACGTGATGCGCGCCGGCGGCGCTGAGCGCGGTCGCGAAATTCGCCGCGCCGGCCACGCCGCGATCGATGCCGCCGGCGAGATTGCAGGCGCTGAGCAGCAGCAGGTCGACTCGCACCGGCCGCTCGACGAGATCGAGCCAGCTCACGAACACTGGCCTGTCGCTGCCCGGCAGCCAGAGCCCCGAATAGCTCTGCAACCGGGCGTCGTTGGTGCCGTGAGCGGCCACGTGCAGCCAGGACTGCGGCTGTTCCAGCGCCGTGCGCAGCCGCTCGCGCGTGAACGCCGCGCCCGCATCGCCGACGACGTCGACACCGGCCAGCGCGCCGCGCACGAGGGACAGCTCGTCGGACGCGCGCGGCAGCGCCGGCAGGCGGCCGGAGCGGTCGCCGACGGCCGCAGCGATCAGGACGTCGATCCGCGACGGCCGCGCCAGCGGCACGAAGCTGTCGGCCCGCAGGCCGGCCGGCACGAGGGTGATCGTCGAGGTGTCCACCAGCGCGCGGCCGTCGGGCCAATGCAGCACGGCGAACGGCACTGCCGCGAGGCGGTCGTCGAGCATCAGCAGCAGCCGCGCCGGCGGCGGCGCCGACCGCGGCGGCAG
>NZ_JANFVR010000006.1 GCF_024609805.1 Tahibacter caeni
GCCGTCGCCGCGGCGCCGTCCCGCTCCGGCCGGCGGCCTCGAGCCGCCGCGAAGCGCCCCGGCGGTCGTACCGCAGGCCCGCACGGACCAGCCCGCCTGCAACATATCCTTCCATCCGGAATCGGCGATATAATCCGCGCCCTCTCGCCGCCGAGGGGCGCTGCAAGTCCGTTCGCTGGGTCATCGCGAAGCGGAATCAGGCTCGGCGGAATCGGGTTCCAATCCGACACCGCGCCCGCCCTAAAGCACTGGAGTTCACCATGAATGCCGTCGCAAAGCCGCAGCACGACTACAAAGTCGCCGACATGTCCCTGGCCGACTGGGGCCGCAAGGAAATCGAGATCGCCGAGCACGAGATGCCGGGCCTGATGTCGATCCGCAAGAAGTACGCCGCGGCCAAGCCGCTCAAGGGCGTGCGCGTGACCGGCTCGCTGCACATGACCATCCAGACCGCGGTGCTGATCGAGACCCTGGTCGACCTCGGCGCCTCGGTGCGCTGGGCCTCCTGCAACATCTTCTCCACCCAGGACCATGCCGCCGCCGCGATCGCCGCCGCCGGCGTGCCGGTGTTCGCCTGGAAGGGCGAGACGCTCGAAGAGTACTGGGACTGCACGCTCGACTGCGTGATCCATCCGAACGGCAAGGGCCCGGAGCTCGTCGTCGACGACGGCGGCGACGTCACCCTGCTGATCCACAAGGGCTACGAGCTCGAACAGGGTTCGGACTGGGTCAACACCGCCTCGTCCTCGCATGAGGAACAGGTCATCAAGAACCTGCTCAAGCGCGTCGCCAAGGAGCGCCCGGCCGGCTTTTGGACCGCGATCGTCAAGGAATGGCGCGGCGTCTCCGAAGAAACGACGACCGGCGTGCACCGCCTCTACCAGATGATGGAGGCCGGCAAGCTGCTCGTGCCGGCGATCAACGTCAACGACTCGGTCACCAAGTCGAAGTTCGACAATCTGTACGGCTGCCGCGAATCGCTGGCCGACGGCCTCAAGCGCGCGATGGACGTGATGCTCGCCGGCAAGGTCGCCGTCGTCGCCGGTTACGGCGACGTCGGCAAGGGCTCGGCCCACAGCCTGCGCGCCTACGGCTGCCGCGTGATCGTGACCGAGATCGACCCGATCAACGCGCTGCAGGCCGCGATGGAAGGCTTCCAGGTCGATACGCTGGAAT
This sequence comes from Tahibacter caeni, assembly GCF_024609805.1. Taxonomy (GTDB): domain Bacteria; phylum Pseudomonadota; class Gammaproteobacteria; order Xanthomonadales; family Rhodanobacteraceae; genus Tahibacter; species Tahibacter caeni. Next base: position 1,177 of record NZ_JANFVR010000006.1, read on the forward strand.
CCTCGCTCGGCATCGCCGACATCTACGTGACGACGACCGGCAACAAGGACGTCATCACCGTCGCGCACATGCAGCAGATGAAGGACCAGGCCATCGTCTGCAACATCGGCCATTTCGACAACGAGATCCAGGTCGACGCGCTGAACACGCTGCCGGGTGTCAGGAAGGTCAACATCAAGCCGCAGGTGGACAAGTACGTCCTGCCGAACGGCCGCGAGATGTTCCTGCTGGCCGAAGGCCGCCTCGTGAACCTCGGCTGCGCCACGGGCCACCCGAGCTTCGTCATGTCGAACTCGTTCTCGAACCAGACGCTCGCGCAGATCGACCTCTGGGCCAACAAGGATGTCTACGAGAAGACCGTCTACCGCCTGCCGAAGAAGCTCGACGAGGAAGTCGCGCGCCTGCATCTGGAAAAGATCGGCGTGAAGCTGACCAAGCTCACGGCGGAACAGGCCGCCTACCTCGGCGTCGACGTCGACGGTCCGTACAAGCCGGAGCACTACCGCTACTGAGGTCGCCGCAGGCCGCCGCCTGCCGCGCCGCACGATGCGAAGCCGCCGGGAAACCGGCGGCTTTTTCGTATCGGCGCCTTCGCATCCGCACCACCGCCGGCGGCCGGCAACCGCACGACGGCCGATGCAGCCCCTACTAATAGCCAAGCCCCTGCTGCATCGCAACATCTAGGCAGGCCGCCGTCGCCGTGCTATCACGAAGCCGGAGGGTGCGCCTCCGCTATCGATCGGGGGCATGGGGATGCCGAACGGCTTCGATGAAATGCACGACCGCGGCGGCGGCGTGCGCACGCACTACCACGCGTTCGACCATTGGCTGCAGTCCACGCCCGAACCGCAGATCGAACGCAAGCGGCGCGAGGCCGAAATCGCCTTCCATCGGGTCGGCATCACGTTTTCGGTCTACGGCGAGGAATCCGGCAACGAGCGGCTGATTCCGTTCGATCTCGTGCCGCGCATCGTACCGGCCGCGGAGTGGAGGCAGCTCGAGGCCGGGCTGCGCCAGCGCGTGCACGCGCTGAACCTGTTCCTCGACGACGTCTACGGCGAGCAGCGCATCCTGCGCGAAGGCCTGGTGCCGCGCGAGCTCGTGCTGCACAACAGCGAATACCGCCGCGAGATGTGCGGCATCCGCGTACCCGGCGGCACCTGGTCGCACGTGTCGGGCATCGACCTCGTGCGCGCCGGCGACGGCGAATACTACGTGCTCGAGGACAACCTGCGCGTGCCCTCGGGCGTGTCCTACATGCTCGAGAACCGGCGCATGATGGCGCGGCTGATACCGGAGCTGTTCAATCGCCAGCAGATCGCGCCGGTGGAGCGCTATCCGGACGCGCTGCTGGAAATCCTGCGCGAGGCCGCGCCGGCCGGCATCGACAATCCGGTCGTCGCCGTGCTGACGCCGGGCTCGGCGAACTCGGCCTATTTCGAGCATGCGTTCCTGGCCCAGCAGATGGGCGTGGAGCTCGTCGAGGGCGCCGACCTGTTCGTGCGCGACGCGGCCGTATATGCGCGCACGACGCGCGGACCCCAGCGCGTGCACGTGATCTACCGGCGCATCAACGACGACTATCTCGATCCGACCGTGTTCCGGCCCGATTCGCTGCTCGGCGTGCCGGGCCTGTTCGACGCCTACCGCGCCGGCCGCGTGACGCTGGCCAACGCGCCGGGCACCGGCGTCGGCGACGACAAGTCGGTCTATCCCTACGTGCCGGCGATGATCCGCTTCTACCTCAGCGAGGAGCCGATACTGCACAACGTGCCGACCTACCAGCTGCGGCGCGAGGACGACCTGCGCTACACGCTGGAACATCTCGCCGAGCTCGTCGTGAAAGAGGTCCACGGTGCCGGCGGCTACGGCATGCTGGTCGGCCCGGCCGCGAGCAGCGCGGAAATCGAGGCCTTCCGAGCGCGCATCCTGGCCGCGCCCGACAACTACATCGCGCAGCCGACGCTGTCGCTGTCGACCTGCCCGACCTTCGTCGAGAGCGGCCTCGCGCCGCGGCACATCGACCTGCGCCCGTACATCCTCTGCGGCCGGCGCATCCACGTGATTCCGGGCGGACTCACGCGCGTGGCCCTGCGCGAGGGCTCCCTCGTCGTCAATTCGTCCCAGGGCGGCGGCACCAAGGACACCTGGGTACTGGAAGGAGGCGCCTGATGCTCTGCCGCACGGCCAACGACCTCTACTGGGCCTCGCGCCACATGGAGCGCGCGGAGAACACCGCGCGCCTGATCGACGTGACCCTGCGCATCGCGCAGTTGCCCGAACGCTACGACCGCGGCAAGGCCGAGGCGGCGCCGTGGCGCCGCGCGCTGGAAGCGCTGGGCATGGCCCAGGCCGTGCGCGCGCGCTACGGCGGCATCGACGCGGAAACCGTGCTGCAACATCTGCTGCTCGCCGCGGACAATCCCTCGTCGATCTACAACTGCCTGCGCGCGGCGCGCGAAGCCGCGCGCGCGCAGCGCGTCGCGATCACCGCGGAAATGTACGAGGATCTCAACACGTCCTGGCTGGACATGCGCGGCAACAGCTGGGCGCGCATCCACGGCGAGGGCATCAGCAACCTGCTCGAATGGGTCAAGAGCCGCTCGGCTTCGTTCCGCGGCGTGACCATAGGCACACTGGGCCGCGGCGAGGGCTATCACTTCCTGCAGCTCGGCGCGTTCATCGAACGCGCCGACTGGGCCATACGCCTGCTCGACATCGCCGGCAGCGAGGACGCCGAGGGCGGCGACGGCCAGGATGCGATCGACTACTTCCGCTGGAGCGCGCTGCTGCAGTCGCTGTCGGCATTCGAGACTTACCGCCGGCTCTATCGCGAATCGGTCAGCGCCGCACGCGTGGCCGAGCTCATGCTGCTGCAGGAGACCAATCCGCGCTCGCTGGCGACCTGCACCCAGACCCTGCACCAGGTGCTGCAGACCCTGGCCGGCGGCCAACCGCTGGAGGCGGTGCGCCGGGCCGGCGCGCTGGCCGCGCAGTCGCGCTACGCGCGCATCGACGAAGTCCTCGCCACCGGCCTGGAGGCCTGGCTGCAGGATGCGATGGGCAGACTGATCCGGCTCGGCGAGGAAATCCATCGCCAGTTCATGGTGTCCACCGATCTCGCCGCTCCGCTGCCGGCGCAGCAGAACCAGGGGGCGGGCTGAGCCGTGGCGCGAAGCCGCCGCGCACCGCGGCCGGAGCGGACCGCTCCGGCCCGGCATTCCCTTTCCGCCGCCGCGGCGGGGCGGCAGAATCCGCCTCCGCCGCTTCCTGAGCCAGTGTCGAATCCATGACCTACTGCATAGGCCTGAATCTCGAACAGGGACTGCTGTTCGCCTCCGACTCGCGCACCAACGCCGGCGTCGACGATGTGCGCCGCGCGAGCAAGATGCGCGTGTTCGCCGTGCCGGGCCAGCGCCTGATCGTGACCTTGTCCGCGGGCAACCTGTCGCTGACCCAGAACGCGATGAACCTGCTCGAACACCGCGCCCGGCACGCGCCGGAACAGTCCTCGGTATACAACGCGAGCTCGCTGTTCGAGGTCGCCGGACTCGTCGGCGACGCGCTGCGCGAGATCCGCAAGCGCGACGAGCCCTATCTGCGCTCCAGCGGCATCGATCCCAGCGGCTCGTTCATCGTCGGCGGACAGATAGCCGGCGAGGCGCCGCGCCTGTTCCTCGTCTATTCCGAAGGCAATTTCATCGAGAGCAATCCGGACACGCCGTGGTTCCAGACCGGCGAGATCAAGTTCGGCAAGCCGATCCTCGACCGCATCGTGCGCTACGACACCTCGCTGGCCGAGGCGACCAAATGCGCGCTGGTCTCGCTGGATTCGACCATGCGCTCCAATCTCTCGGTAGGCCCGCCGATCGATCTGCTGCTGTACCGCCGCGACACGCTGACGATCACCCAGCAGCAGCGTCTCGGCGACGACGACGCCTATCTCAATCTCGTGCGCCGGCAATGGAACGACAGCCTGCGCGCCGCGCTGCTGGCCCTGCCCGGGCCCGACTGGACCATCTGACCGGCGCCGCGCAGGCCTGCCGCGCGCGGGCCGGCATCGTTTCCGGCCGCGCCGTTCAGCGCCGCGAGCAGCCGTAGCTGCCCTCCGGGTGGTTCTCGAAGTCGCCGAGGAAGATCGTGTCGGCGCGGTACTCGTAGGCGCCGACATCGACGACGCCGTAGCGACGCGCGAACGGCGCGCCGCGTTCGTCGTAGGACAGGCCCGTCGTGTCCTCCCCGCGCTCGCAGGCCGGGCTGCCGACACCGAGCGCGTGGGTCGGCACCGCACCGCCGTTGCCGGCGAGCGGCAGCAGCAGCGGGTCCACATCGACAAGGTTGTCGACGCTGACGCCGTTGAGCACGCCCGCTTCCGGCGCGACGCGGATCAGGCTGCGCCGGGCCGACAGCAGGCTCGGCGGACCGTCGATGTCCACGCCGCGCGCGAGCTCGCTCGGCAGCAGGGCGGAGCCGCGCGTATTGCCGGCCACGACGGTGCTGATCAGCTCCAGCGTGTGCCCGCCTTCGCCGACGTAGACGCCGCCGCCGATGCCGATGCCGTCGCCGGCCGCGTCGGCGGCCGGCGCCCGGTTGTACGCGACCGTGCTGTTGCGCAGCTGCAGCCGCCCGTGCACGAGAGCCACGCCCGAGCCGTGTCCCGCCTCGTGCCGCACCGTGTTGCCCGACAGCGTGCTGTTCTGCACGAGCAGCGCACCGGCATCGGTGACGCCGAGCAGATAGGCGCCGCCGCCGGCGTATTCCGCCGCGTTGCCGCTGAGCGTGCTCGCGGTGATCCCGACGTCCGGCACCGACAAGGCCAGTCCGCCGCCGGAATGGGCGGCCGTATTGTTCTCGACGCGGCTGGCGATCAGGTCGAAACGGGTGGTCACGCCGGTGGCGCCGGCGGCGCCGCCGAACGCGGCGTCGTTGGCGACGAACACGCTGCGCTCCACGCGCACCTGGCTTTCCTCCGCCGCCAGCGCGCCGCCGACATCCGCGGCCGCGTTCTCGCGCAGCACCGAGTCGAGCAGGGTCAGCCGGCTCTGGTACACGTACAGCGCGCCGCCCGAGGCCTGGGCGCGATTGCCGGCGAACACGCAGTTCTCCACGCGCGCTCTGGCGAAATCCAGCACCGCGACCGCGCCGCCGCCGGTGTTGCCGCTGCTGCCGCCGGTGAACGAGAGCCCGCGCAGCACGACGTCGACGGCGTCGGGATGGTTGATGTCGCCGACGATGCTCAGCGCGCGCGACGCGGCGCCGGGGTCGATCCCGCTCGTCGCCGGTCCCAGCCCCTGGATCTCGAGCGCGCCGGTGATCGTCAGCTCGCCGGCGGTCAGCGACACCGTGCCGCCGGACGCGATGAAAATGCGGTCCGCGCCCGGTGCCGCGTTGGCCGCGGCGACGGCCGCACGCAGCATGCCGGGCTGCGGTGGATTGCTGTCGTCCAGGCGCGTGACCTGGAAGTCGGACGCATGGACGCAGGAACATCCCAGCAGCAGGCCGAAACCTGCCGGGGCGAAAAGACGGGAAGCACGCATGGAACAGAAATCCTTGTTTCGATGACACCCGGGATGGCGGCACGACCGCCGCCATCGGTGCATTGCAGCGAGGCGCCGCCGGCGCTGCTTGATGCGGATTTCAAGGATTTCTCAAGCTTGGCAAGGCAGTGATCCGAAAGCCGGTTTTACCCGAGCAGCGAGAATCCCGGCGGCGCCGGCCCACCGCCCGGAATCGCTGCGCGAGCCGGGACGCGCAGCCGCCGCGCCGGCAGCGCGCCCGAGTCCCGTGCGCCTGGCTGCCGGCGAACCGGCTGGCGGCGCCTACGACTTCGCCGGCTCGGCGGGTCTGGTTCCGCTGCCGCGCAGGCCGACTACCTTGGCCAGCAGGCCGAACCAATACGGAGCGCCGAGAGTTCCGGCGAGCGCCGTCACGGCCCAGCCGAGCAGCTTCACGAGCCAGTCCGACAAGGTCCACTGCTTCGCGCGCCGGGCGAACTCGTCGCCGCAGGCCCGCGCCGCGTCCTTCAGCACGTTGCCGTCCGGCGTCGCGTTGCCCTCGGGCTTGACCGAACCGACGACGTTCGCCGCGGCGATGCAGGCATAGCCCAGCGGAATCTGCCCGGCGCCGAGCGACAGCGCCCACCGGGCCAGTTCCTGCGCCTGCTGCGGCGTGAGCGTGCCTTCGGCGATCGCGGCCCCGTCGACCGGGCCGAGACGCTTGTCGCGCACGGAATCGGCCACCTGGCCGGCGATGCGGGAAGTCAGTTCGGGGGCGCCGTCGAGCGCGCGGAAAATCGCGATCGCATCGACGTTGAACAGCGCTGCCGCCAGCAGGCCGACGACGAACAGCCGGCGCTGCGCGGCCGCCTTGTACCAGCCGCTGACACGTTTCATGCCCGCGCCGAACCAATCCTCCAGTCCCTTCAACGCGGCGGCCAGTTCGCCGTTGGCGCGATCGAGGATGGGCAGCAGGGAGTCCGCCAGCGGCGAGTTCTGGCGGGCCAGCGCCTGGGTCGCGTCGACCAGACCCTGGAACGTCAACGTGGTGGAGGCGCCCCCCGACGTCGCGGCGGCGCGGCGCAGCACCACGGCGGCCAGCGCGAGCGAGAAATTGGGCGGCTCGACGTACGACGGCGGCTTGCCGCGCGCCGCACGGTCCCGATAGAGGCCGCCGATCAGCGGATGCTGCAGCAATCGGTCGGAGATCGCCTCGTCGTCGATCAGGCGCTTCACGCCGAGCAGCAGCCATTTTCCGCGCAGGCCGCGAAACTGCGCCCACCACTCCAGGATGCCGCTGACGACGATCGAGAACACGAGGAACACGAAGACCAGGCAGGTCAGCAGGTTGAGAATGGCCATCACACGGCTCCCGCGCTGACGACATAGTTCTTTCCATCCGGAGCCGGGTCGGAAACCGCGTTGAACGAGACGTCGGTGCGGCCGGCCTGGGCGAGATTCGGCGGGCGGTAGTCGTCGTCGGCGCGCCATTTGGCGAACGCCGTCGGATCGACGGTCTGGTTGATGCCGTCGAGCCGCACGAGCATGCGCCGGTACACCGGACCGCCGCCGACGAACGGCAGCGAGCGCATCGCCTTGTAGGTTCCGCCGAGGAAACTCGCATAGCTGTCGTGCACGGGAGACAGGTGCTCCCTGCCGTCGAGCTCGAAGGACGCCGGCGCCTGCGCCAGGGACGGCGGGATCTGTCCGGCCACCGCCGTGCGCCGGTCGTTGAGGAATTCCAGGCCGCATTCGGCCGCGCGGTCGGCGATCCACTTCAGCGGCGGCGCCGGCAGCAGGCAGTTCTCGTAACCGCCGCCGACATCGGCGTGCGCGCCGGGAAACCAGCGCTGCTCCACGGCTTCGGTCGTCGGCGCCGCGTCGGTCCACAACGCCGGCGTGTACGGCAGGCGATGCTCGTCGATGGCCAGCGCATGAAACGCATTGCGCACACCGGCACCGAGGCGGGTGTCGTGAAATTCGTAGCGGTTGGAAAACCGCCACAGCCAGTCCTCGTCGAACACACGCGGAATGCCCAGCGCGCCTACCGTGTCCCAGACGCCGACGAAATGGATCCGCACCGGGTAATGGCAGTTCTGGCGAAACGCGTCGAGCCGCTTCGCGTAGGTGTCGGTGAGCCTGGCGCCGGGCTTGGGCCGGGTGCGATAGAGCTCCCACGCGTCGCGGATCTGCGGATCGTCCGCGAGGGCCAGGCTCGCGGCTTTCCTGTTCCGGCCGAGCTGCCTCGGAATGCCGAGAAAGTTGATCAGCCCGGCGAGGCTGCGCGCGGTGAACGCGCCGCGCGAAAAACCGAACAGGAAAATGTCGGGACCGGTCACGAACTCCAGTCCCTCTCGCGGCTGCGGCGTGGACGGCAGGTCGCCGTTGGCCAGGCGCTGGATGCCGGTCGCCGGCCGCGTCGCGCAGCTCGCCGCGGCGACCGGAGCCGGCGCGGGGGAGCGCACGGGCGTGGGCTGCGCGGTGAATTGCGTGGCGAGCCAGGCGTAGCCGGTGCGGATGTTGCGATCCATGCCCATGCCGAAGGCACCGCCGCGGATCCGGTCGAACTGGCCAGTGCCGACGCCCTCGTCGTAGAACTTCCGCTGCGACGCCAGCCCGCAGGTTTCGTCGGCGATCTGCGCGTACAGGTTCGATACGTTGGTATGCGATGCGAGGCTGTTCCAGGTGCCGTCGAAACAGAGCACCAGGCGCTCGCGCGTGGGATTGACGACGCCCATGTTCCTTCCCCCAGCAGACGTTGTGCAGGGAAAGTGCATCGAGGCAGCCGTTTCTCCCAGGCTGCGCGCCGGCAGGCCGGCACAGCGGTCGGGCGCCGCGCTCAGCGCTCGACGCGGCAGACGCGGTTGCGGCCTTCGGCCTTGGCGCGATAGAGCGATCGGTCGACCGCGGCGAGGAAATCGTCGCTGCGCTGGCCGCGCTCGGCGCGCAGTTCGCCGACGCCGATGCTGACCGTGACGGCGCCGCGCTCGGCGTTCGGCGCGAGCGGTGCGCGGGCCAGCCGCCGGCACAACGCCAGCGCCGCGGCGGCCGCGGCGTCTTCGTCGGCGCCGGCCAGCAGTACCGCGAATTCCTCGCCGCCGATCCGCGCGAGGCGCGCGCCGCGGCCGTCGAAGTGCTCACGCAGCTGGTCGGCGAACGCGGTCAGCACGGCGTCGCCGGCGGCATGGCCGTAGCGGTCGTTGATCAGCTTGAAATGGTCGATGTCGATCAGCAGCAGCGACAGCGGTCCGTCGGCGATCAGCGCGCGTTCGAGGTTGAACGCGAACTCGCGCCGGTTGTCCAGGCCGGTCAGCGCGTCGGTCCGGCTCTGCTTTTCGTAGAGGTCGCGCTGGTGCAGCAGCGCGAGCTCCAGCAGCAGCTGGCGCTCGTACTGCTGCCGGCTCTGGCGCAATGCCGACAGCAGGTAGACCAGGAACACGCTCAGCGCGAACGCGACGCCGCCGAAGCCGACGACGAACCAGGACAGCACGACGCTCGGCAGGAACAATAGCGCTATCGCGAGCAACGCGTAGTGCCAGCGCATCGCGAACGTGTGCGCGAACGCGGTCGCATAGGCCACGGTGCAGATCAGCGCGACGAGCCGGGCCGGCTGCATCTGCGGGTCAAGCAGCACCCAGACGGCCAGCCCGCCCCAGAGCGCGGCCGTGGTCAGCAGCAGCAGCCACCAGGCCGACAGCAGCGGCGCGATCGGCTCGGCCTGCCCCGCGCTGCGGCGGCCGAGCGCGAGACGCAATCCGGCGAGCAGCAGGAACAGGCCGGTCAGGCCGGCCGCGAGCAGCGGCCGCGACCGATGCAGACCGGCGCCGTAGGCAACGACGAGCCAGCCGAGCACGTAGAACGCACCGCCGAGACCGCCGCGCGCCGCAGTTTCGGCGAGCTCGCGCCGGCGGCGGAACTGCGCGTCGCTGGAAACGCCTTCGGCGGTCGGACTCGACATGACCGCATTGTGCAGCAGCCGCGGCGCGACGAAGTGTCAACGATGCGCGCTTGGAACCTGCCGGTCCGCGCGGCATGCTGTGCGCCCTTTTCGAACCGGGCCTTCCCATGTCCCAGCCGCCGCCGCGCATCAAGATCTGCTGCATCCGCGACCCGGCCGAAGCCGCGCTGGCCATCGGCGAGGGCGTGGACGCGCTCGGGCTGGTCTCGGCCATGCCGAGCGGTCCCGGCGTCATCGACGAAGCCGCGATCGCGGCGATCGCGGCGACGGTGCCGCCGCCGATCGCGACGTTCCTGCTGACGTCGTCGACCGACGCCGACGCGATCGTCGCGCAGCAGCGGCGCTGCCGCTGCAATACCGTGCAGCTCGTCGACGCGGTGGCGCCGGGCACTCACGCGCGACTGCGCGAGGCGCTGCCGGGCATCGCACTGGTCCAGGTCGTCCATGTCGTCGATGCCGCATCGGTCGACGAGGCGGTCGCGCTCGCGCCGGCGGTCGACGCGCTGCTGCTGGACTCGGGCAATCCGGCGCTCGCGGTCAAGGAGCTCGGCGGCACCGGACGCGTGCACGACTGGGCCCTGAGCCGCGCGATCGTCGAGCGCTGCGGCAAGCCGGTGTTCCTGGCGGGCGGCCTGCGCCCGGACAACGTCGCCGACGCGATCCGCACGGTCCGGCCGTTCGGCCTGGATCTCTGCAACGGCGTGCGCAGCGACGGGCGCCTCGATGCGCGGAAGCTCGCCGCGTTCATCGGCGCCGTGCGGGCGGCCTGATCCAGCATGGCCGCCGGCAGCTATCTATCTCTGTATCCGGAAGTCGAGATATATTGCGCGTCCGCGTGTCCGTTCCCGGTCCGCGCCCTTACCCGCCCTTTCCGTCCAGGACTCCCGCAATGCCCGCGACCGCCCCGTCCCGCCTGCCGATTCCGGTTTCGCTGGAATTCTTTCCGCCCAAGACGGACGAGCAGCGCGAAACCCTGGACAAGGCGCTGCCGGCGCTCAAGGCGCTGAATCCCGAATACGTCTCGGTGACCTTCGGCGCCGGCGGGTCGACCCTGAGCTACACGCCCGACACGGTCTGCCAGCTGCGCGAGCAGCACGGCCTGGACGCCGCGCCGCACCTGTCCTGCATGGGCGGCACGCGCGCGGAGATCCGCAGCCTGCTGCAGCTGTATCGCGAAAAGGGCTGCCGCCGCATCGTCGCGCTGCGCGGCGACCTGCCCTCGGGCATGGCCAGCTACGGCGACTTCCGCTACGCGAGCGACCTCGTCGCGTTCATCCGCGAGGAGACCGGCGATTTCTTCCACATCGAAGTGGCCGGCTATCCGGAAATCCATCCGCAGTCCGACGACGCCCAGGCCGACCTGCTGCATTTCAAGCGCAAGGTCGAGGCCGGCGCGAACGGCGTGATCACGCAGTATTTCTACAACCCCGACGCATATTTCCGCTTCGTCGACGACGCGCGCCGGCTCGGCGTCAAGGTGCCCATCGTGCCGGGCATCATGCCGATCACGAACTATTCCCAATTGCGCCGTTTTTCCGAGCTCTGCGGCGCGGAGATCCCGCGCTGGGTCGCGCGCCGCCTGCAGTCCTTCGGCGACGACCACGACGCGATCCGCGAATTCGGCGCCGACGTCGTCACGGCGCTGTGCCGCCGCCTGATCGCCGGCGGCGCGCCGGCGCTGCATTTTTATACCTTGAACCGGGCTCGTGCGACGACGACGGTCGTCGAGCGCCTGCAGGCCGATCCCGCCGCCTGAGCCGAAACGCACGCGTTTCCCGAGTAGCCTGGAATCCAAGATCCGCGGTGTCCTGGGGAGGCTCCGCAACCTTATTCGCCGCCGCGTCCGCGCGGCGGCGTCCGAGGGGGTTGGGGGAATCCGGCTGCTTTCGTGACCCGATAGGCGCGCGACTCCTTGCCGCGCCGGATTCGCATCGCGCGCTCGTCGTGGGGAGAGATGCGGAATGAAACGGTTCTTACTCTGGAGTGTGACGGGAGCGGGTCTGCTGGCGTCGGGAATGGCCGCAGCGCAGGGATCGCCGTCGTTGTTCGCGCCGGTGCCGGCGGTCTATCGCGCCGTGCAGGGCGATGCCGCGTTCGACGCGCTGGCCGCCGAGCCGGCCTCGGCCCGGATCGACGTGGTCCTGGTCAATGCGGCGGCGCTGCAGGCCGATACGAAGAGCCTGACCCTGGACCTCGACATCAACGGTCCGGTCAAGCTGACCGCGCAATACAGCAACAGTTACTACGCCGAGGACGGCAGCCTGATCTGGCAGGGCAGCATCGCCGAAACGGCGCTCGCGCGGGAGATGGGGCCGGACGAGATCGCCGAGGACGCCATGAACTCGGTCATCCTCGTGCGCAACGGCGACAAGATCACCGGCAACGTCCGCGTCGGCGGCCAGTTGTTCAAGATCCGCCCGCTGCACGACGCGCGTCACGTCGTCGTCGAGACCGACGAGCACGCGCTGCCGCCGGATCATCCGCCGGCCGATTATCGCAAGCTGTTCCAGCAGGCCGCGCCGCTGCCCGCCGGCAGCAAGGCCGTCAACGCGAACACGGTGATCCGCGTACTCGTGAACTACACGCAGAAGGTCGCCAGCGTGTCCGGCGACATCAACGCGCTGATCAACCTGGCCGTGGCCGAGTCCAACCAAGGCTACGCCAACAGCGGCGTGCAGATCACGATGCAGCTCGCGGCCAAGTCGCAGGTGACCTATACCGAGACCGGCAATTTCGACACCGATCTCGCGCGCTACCGCGGCACGTCCGACGGCTACATGGACGCGATCCACACCCAGCGCAACAGCGTCACGGCCGACGTCGCCGTGCTGATCGTCAACAACACGGCCTATTGCGGCCTGGCGTCGGCGATCGGTGCGAGCGCGAGCACGGCGTTCGCCGAGGTCTACTGGGACTGCGCGACGGGCTACTACTCGTTCGCCCACGAGATCGGCCATCTGCAGTCGGCGCGGCACGATCCCGCCAACGATCCGACCAATACGCCCTACGCCTACGGACACGGCTTCCAGTCCACGGCCGGCGGCTGGCGCACGATCATGGCCTACGCCTGCTCGAGCACGACCTGCACGCGCATCAACTACTGGTCGAATCCGAGCAAGACCTACGGCGGCCGCGCCATGGGCACGACGAACCGCAACGACAATGCCCGCGTGTTGAACAACACGCGCGCCACGGTCGCGGCGTTCCGCTGAGTCCTTCGTACGTTTCGGAGCAGCGGCGCGGACCTCGCAGGGCCCGCGCCGTCGAAGTCAGCGAACGGCCTGCACGCGATACGGCGGCGGCAACCGGTCGAGCAAGGTGCCGGCGGCCTGCACCGGGTACGCGGTGATGCGATGACGGTACGGCCGGCAGCCGGCTGCGCCGAGCTGGCTCTCGATAGCCACGTGCGAAGTGTGATCGCTGCTCGCGATGAACAGTTTGGAATCCGCCCCGACGATCGCGGCGCGCAGATAGCGCGCCGGACGCGCAGCCGCGCTGGAAATGAAGGCACGGCCCTCGCAGGACGGCGCGTCGAACAGCACGTAGGGTGCGTAAGGGTGGGCGATGCCGTCGGGGCTCAACACGACGTCGACATAGCCGTTGATCGCGGCAGCCGTTTCGTATCGGCTCGCGAAGATGCGATCGAGCAGCGAATCGTCCGTGCCGCCGTAGCGCAGCAGCGCGAACATATCGTCGCCCTGCGGCGCCAGCAGGACCGGCCCTACCGCATTGCCGTTGGCCGCTTCGGCGACGCCGTTATCGGCCGATGCCGCACCGCAGCCGCCGCACAACAGCAGAACGCCGAGTGCCGTCCGCCAACGGCGGACCCGTTGCCGCATGGAAACGCTCATGAAATCCCCCTGATTCTTCGTCACCGCCACGTAGAACGCGTTGCGCCCTGCGCGCTTCGTGTCAGTTTCGCTCCAACGGCGGCGGTCGGGCGCTCGCCGTGTCCGCCGAAACATAAATTCACGTGGATCGCTACCATAGTGCTCCATAGCCAGCGTCCAGGACTGCCATGTTCGATCTCGCCGCCCTCAAGCCCGAACACTTCGAGTCATTGATCGGCACGAAGCTGCCGATCGTCGATACGGATTTCGCCTTCGAGCTCGGAGCCGTCGAGCGGCTCGTATCGCCTTCGCCGCGCGGCACGGCATTCTCGCTGATCCTGCTCGCTCCGCCACAGACGCGCGGCGATCAGGGCATTTACCACCTGCAGCATCCCGAGCTCGGCGTCCTGCCGCTGTTTCTCGTTCCCATCGACGTGCAGAACGGACGTACCCGCTTCGAAGCCGTGCTCAACTGAGCGCGGCAGCCGCGGGCCAGCCGAGGAAGTCGTAGACGCCGCGGTTCTCGATCCGTGCGAACCCGAGCCGTGCATAGAGCCGCTGCGCCGGATTGTTCGGCTCGACGTGCAGGGTCAGGCGCTGACCGCGTCGCGCGACTTCCTGCTGCAGCGCGACGACCAGCGCCGTGCCGATGCCGCGGCCGCATTCCGAGGCGAGCAGCGCGATGTCCATGAGCCGGACTTCTTCGTTGCCGGCACGCAGGTAGATGCGCCCGATCGGCGTGACCGTGCCGGCTTCCGCACGTTCGATCAGCAACAGCTCGGCTCCGGGGTAATGCAGGCGGTAGTGGTCCGACTGCAATCGGCTCTGCTGGGCAAGGAACTCGCGCACCGCCGCTTCGGGCCACTGCGCCTGTCGCAGTTCTTCCCAGCGCGTGTCCGTGTAGAGCGCGACGACGAAATCGGCGTCGGCCCCGGTCTCTTCGCGCAGCCGCAGGTTCGCCGCTTGCGCCGCCAGCGCTGCCGCCAGCGGCGTGCGGTAATCGGCAGCCGGCATCAGACCTCGATGGCCCGCACCGTGAACGTCAGGTAGCCGAAGGCCGGTGCGTTGCCGTCCCGCAGCACGACGGCGTCGGCCGGCTGCGCCGGCACGGCCACGTTCGCGAGCGACACGTCGGCGTCGCCGGAACCGATGGCGAGCACGTAACGTCCTGGTGCGATCTCGGTGTGGACGCCGCCGATCAGGCTCGATGCGGCCGTTCCGACCTCGCGGTCGCGCAGACGGCGCTCGATGCGCAAGCCGGCGAGTCCGGCACGTCCGGCCTCGAACCCGAACGGCTTGCTCAGCGCGGAAATCGCGTCGCGGCGGAAGCTCGCCATGCGGAACGGCCGCAGGCCGTTCTCGGTGACGAACATCGCATCGATCGCGACCGACTCGTAACCGTCCGGGAACGCGAGCGCGTCGATATCGATGCGTACGCGTTCCGATCCGGAACAGACGGCCTCGCAGGCCGCCAGTGCGGTCCACTGCGCTGCGGGGCCTTCGCCGACACAGCGCGCCAGGGTGACGCCGGATACCGTTGCCGGTATCGCGGCGAGAAGGGGGAGTGGTATCGACAGCGCAGCCATCGTGCCTGCCCCCCGCAGGCTGTTCTGGAGAAACTCGCGACGTCGCATATGCACTCCCAGTGCGTTTGCTTAGCCTCGCGGCGGAAATACCCCTTGCAGGGCGATACAGAAGTAAAACGTCAGGTACGGCTGCATGTTGTTGTGCGGTTGATCGCCGCCTGCCGGTGCAATGGCATTGGGCGACATGGCACCGAGCGGCGCACCGGCCGGCGCCGTATACGGCAATGCACCGCTGACGCGCGCCGGCGAATAGCCCGCCGGCGTCTGCGCATCGGCCGGAGCACCGCTCGCATTGAACGCATGCGCATGCGACGGGATCTCGGACTCGAGCAGCGTAACCGTTTCGCTGCCCCCTGTCTCGCCGAGGTCGTGCAGCGACAGACCCGGCCCCTGCCCCGGATGCATCGGCGCGCGACCCTGCAGGTCCGGCAAGGCGAAGTTCGATTTGCCGTTGCCGCCATAGGTCGTTCCGAGCAGCGAGAACAACGCGGTGTTCTGCGACAGCGGCAGGAGCTGGCCGTCACACCAGGCCCAGCCGCGCGGTGCGAAGTTGAACGGGAAGATGCGGATTTCGGCGACGAAAGGATCGGCCATGTCAGTTCTCCTCAGGTCGGCGACGGGAAGATGCCAAACAGCGAAATGATGAAGTCGACGCAGAGATACGGCTGGAAGTTCGTATGCGGCTGACTGCCGCCGACCGGCGAAACGCTCTGCGGCGCCATCACGATGGCGCCCGGCGTCGACTGGTAGAAATCGAACGTCGAGGTCTGCGCCACCACCGTACCGAGCGGCGACGTATCGGTCGCCACCGACGCGCTGCCGAGGAACGGATGGGAATGCGCCGGAATCTGTGACGCGGTCAGCGTGATTTCTTCCGCGCCGCCGGTTTCCGCGAGGATGAATCCGTTGCCTTGATGCAGCGGAAGGCGACCGCGCAGGTCGGGCAGGGCAAAGGTGCTCTGGCCATCGCCGCCGTAGGTCGTGCCGATCAGGTTGAACAGGGTTTCGTTTTCGGAGATGGGCAAGAGCTGGCCTTCGCAGAACATCCACCCGGCTGGCGCAAAGTTGCCCGCAAACATGCGGATTTCTCCGACATAGGGTTGTGCCATGTGCTGATCCTCAGGTGGCCGACGGGAAGATGCCCTGCAAGGCGATGCAGAAGCTCAGCGTCAGGAAAGGCTGCATGTTGAGATGAGCCTGCGAGCCGCCGACGTTGGCGAGCGTGCTCGGTGCAAGGGCGACCAGGTTCGTCGCAGGGCCGTAGGCCGGCAGGGCCGGCTTCGCGAAGATGTTGCTGAGCGGAACGGCTGGATTGGCATCGCCGGTCTTGCTCGTCGCATTCATCACATGCGTGTGCGTCGGAATCTCGGAGATGGACAGGGTGTGCGCCTGCTCACCGCCGCGCTCGCCCAGCGTATGACCGCTGCCGACGTGGATCGGCACGCGGCCGCGCAGGTCGGGCAGCGCGAAGTTGACGCGCCCGTCACCACCGAAGGTCGTGCCGAGCAAAGAAAAAAGCCCCTGATTCTGATTGATCGGCAAGAGCTGGCCGTTGCACAGGGCCCAGCCTTTTGGCGCGAACACGAAACTCATGATGCGTATTTCGGAAAGGAACGGCTCTGCCATCGCGTTTCTCCTCCGGGGCTGTGTGGGGAGCCCCGTTCCCCCTGAACGCAATACCGCCCCGGCCGTTGATCAGGGCGGCACAATCGGTGCCGTGAGAGTCAATGCACAACCGGCACTCGCGCTGGTGCTCGTGCTGGCCGGATTGTTGCCGACGAGTTCCGCGTTGGCCGAAGCCGCGCCGGTCGGCGCGCGATCCAGCAGCTCGCAGGTCGACGTGCTGGTCTCGACCAGAGCAAGGCAGACGCCGGTCAGGTCGAACGCGCAACCGCCCGACGGCACCGTGACGCTGTTGGCGGCCACGTCGGCGCGAATCGCATTGCAGGTGCCGACACAGTTGGACTGCACGAGGATCGCCGACAGCGGCAGGTTCGCCGGAAGCGCATCGGTGTTCACGTTGTTGTTGGTGACGGTCGCATCCATGCGGCCGGTGCCGTTGCGGTTCACGACTTCAATACCGCGGCCGTTGCGCGTCTCGCGGATCGTCGTGTTGGTCACGATGTACTGCTTCGTGCCGTTGTCGTTGCCGATGACGCGCACGCCGTTGCCGATCGGCGAGCCCGAACCGACCGATCCGGCCGTGCCGATCTGCACGTTGTCGATGCGGCCGCGCACTGTACCCGTGCTCGGAACGCCCTGGTTCGAGTTGATCGCATGGCTACCCGCAGCGACGGTCGTGTTGACCGTGTTGTTGTTGATGTTGAACGTCATGTTGGAACCCTGCACCAGCGACGCATCGATCGCGAGGATGTTGTTGGTGAAGGTATTGCCGGTCACCGTGACGCTCGGCATCGACGTGGTGTTGTTGCCGACGATCTGCACGCCGATCGAAGCCGCGTTGGCGACGGTGTTGTTCGTCACGTCGATGTCGGTGAACACCGGCGTACCGGTCACGCCTTCGATCAGCACATGATGGTTGCCGTTGGCCGCACTGTTGCTCGTGAAGTTGTTGGCGTTGATGGTCAGCGCCGCCAGCGTGCCCGTCGTGTTCTGGATGTAGACACTGTTGTGCGCCGAGTTCGTGAACGTCGAGTTCGTGACGTTCGCCGTGCCGGCGAGGTCGCTGAACTGCATGCCTTCGTCGGTCGTGCTGTTGCCGTTGTTCGTCAGCACGCAGAAGTCGCAGGTGAAGTTGGTGACGGTGGCACCGTTGATGCCGTCGTCGCCGCTGCCCGAGATATTCATGCGGTTGAGCGAAACGCTGCGCGTCGCCGCCAGCGAGATGCCGGTGGTGGTCGCGTTCGAGATCGTGCCGCCGCTGCCGGCCGTGCCCGTTCCGGTCACGGTGAGGCCCGCGTTGGCGCCGGTGTTGTTGAGGCGGATGCCGTTCGTGCCGCCGGTCGAGTTGATGCTGCGGAACGTGACGCCGGCCGCCGTGATCGTGTTGTTGTCGATCTGCAGGCCCATGCCGGCCGTGGCCGTGGCCGTGTTCGTCGCCCCCGTGACGGCGACGTTGCCGCTGCCGGTTGCGTTGAAGGCCGTACCGGTCGTCGTCGACAGCGTCAGCGCGCCGCCCGTGAACGTCGTCGTCATCGTGCCGTTGTTCGCAAGCTGGACCGCGTTCGCGGTACCCGTCGACAAGGTCAGCGTCGAATTCGGGAACGAGGCCGAACCGGCCGTGTTGCCGTCGATGCGGATGCCGTTGACGGAGTTGTTGTTCTTGGTGATGGCACCCGCGAACGTGAACGTCGGCGAGCTCGAGTTGATGACCACCGTTTCGTTCGTCGGATTCGTGATCGCCGAGGCCGCGTTGCTGAAGTTGATCGTGCCGGCGCTGCCCGCGAGCACGTCGATCGCCGCATCCCCGCCGTTGAGCGTGACGACGCCCGACGCGCTGAAGTTGGAATCGACGTTGTTCAGGCGGATACCCGTACCGGCCGTGGCCGACAGCGCACCGTTCAGCGTCACGTTGCCGGAGGGCTTCGTGTCGATGTCGATCAGCGCACCGGCCGAGGCCTTGGTGATCGTGCCCGCATAGGTGATCTGCACGGTGCTGCCGTTGACGACCGAGAACGCGGTTCCGGTCGCGCCGCTGAGCGCACCGGTGCCGAGATCGACGATGCCGCCGACATTGTCGAGATCGACGTTGTTGACGCCCGCGGTCGAAGTGAACGCGCTGAACACCGAGCCCGGCGAGAACGTGCCGTTGGTCAGATCGAGCGCCTTGTTGTTGGTGCTGATGCGCACGTCGTCGAACACCGTCAGCGTGCCGAAGCCCGTGCCGCTGATCGCCGCCGTGTTCACGTTGCCGATCTGCACACCGCGGATCGTGTTGTTGTTCGTCACGGTGATGGCCGCACCGCTCGCATTGGTGAGCACCGGCGGCGTCTGGTCGACGAGCGGACGCACGATGCTGTTGCTCGGCGGCGTGATCGCCAGCTCGCCGTCGAAGTCGTTCACGGTGGCCGCGTCGATACCGTGGCCGACGAGTTCGACGCCGGACGCGAGCGTGATGCCGGTCGTGTAATTGCCGCTGAACACGAAGATGCGTTCGCCCGCCGCAACCACGCCGGCCGCTGCGGTCAAGGTCGGCAGCGGCTGCAGCAGCGTACCGTCCGGCGTACCGACGACGACGGCGTCGTCATCGACGAACCAGATCTTCGGACCGCTGACGACCAACGTCACGGTCACTGCGCCGCTGCAGGCCACCGGCGTGCCGTCGTCGCAGACCGTGAACGTGAAGGTGTCGTTGCCCGTGAAGTCGGGCGGCGGGTTGTAGGTGAACGCACCGGTCGCCGCGTTGACGGCGAGTTCGCCGCCGTTGGCCGTCGTCGACGGCGCGCCGGTGATCACGAAGTTGCTGCTGTCCGGATCGGTGATCGCACCAGGAATCAGCAGATCGCCCGTCGTGCCGTCGTTGACGCCGATCGCGATGTGCGTGTGCACCGGAATGTTCGGCACGGCCGGCGGAACCGGCGGATCGTTGACGCAGGTGACCGTGATCGTGACCGTGGTCGAGCTGCCGCCCGGCGCCAGCGTGTAGGTGAAGGTGTCGAGCGTCGTGCCAGGCGGGTTGTTGCAGTAGTTCGGGTTCGGCTGGTAGGTCAGGCCCGTGCCGCCCCCGGTGATCGCGACGATGCCGTTGGCCGGCTGCGTGACCGAACCGACGGACTTCGGACCGCCGTCCACGTCGGTGTCGTTCGCCAGCACGTTGACCGCGGTCGCGGCCGCGTCTTCGAGCACGGTCGCGCTGTCCGCCACGGCGACCGGCGCGTCGTCGACGCAGGTCACGGTCACCGTCACGGTGCCGACGCTGCCGCCCGGCGAGATCGTGTAGGTGAACGTGTCGAGCGTCGTACCCGGAGGCGCGTTGCAGTAGTTCGGATTCGGCTGGTAGGTCAGGCCCGTGCCGCCGCCGGTGATGACGACGACGCCGTTGGCCGGCTGCGTGACCGAACCGACGCTGATCGGCGAGCCATCCGGATTCGAGTCGTTGCCGAGCACGTTGATCGCCGTAGCGGCCGCGTCTTCGAGGATCGTCGCCGCATCGTTGACCGCGACCGGATTGTCGACGACGCAAGTCACGCTGACGCTGACCGTAGCCGTGGAACCGCCCGGCGTCAGCGTATAGGTGAACGTGTCGGGCGTACCCGGCGTCGGCGCATTGCAGTAGTTCGGGTTCGGCAGGTAGGTCAGGCCCGTGCCGCCGCTGGTGATCGCGACGATGCCGTTGGCCGGCTGAGTCACCGCAGTGATCGTGATCGCACCGCCGTCGACGTCGGTGTCGTTCGCGAGCACGGGAATGGCCGTGGCCGGATCGTCTTCCGTGATCGTCGCGCTGTCATTGACCGCGACCGGATTGTCGTCGACGCAGGTGACCGTCATCGACACCGTGCCGGTGCTGCCGCCCGGTGTCAGCGTGTAGGTGAACGTATCGGGCGTCGTGCCCGGAGGCGCGTTGCAGTAGTTCGGATTCGGCGCGTAGGTCAGGCCCGTGCCGCCGCCGGTGATCACGACGACGCCGTTGAGCGGCTGCGTGACCGACGCGATCGAGATCGGACCGCCGTCGATGTCGGTGTCGTTGGCGAGCACGTTGACCGCCGTCGCGCCCGAGTCTTCGTTGACGGTCGCGCTGTCGTTGACCGCGACCGGCGCATCGTCGAGCGCATTGATCGTGATCGTCAACGTGGCCGGCGCGGACGTGTCGACGCCGCCGTTCGCGGTGCCGCCGTTGTCCTGCAGGGTGACGGTGAACGTCGCCGTGCCGCTCGCGTTCGGCGCCGGCGTGAAGGTCAGCTGGCCGGCGACCGAGACCGTCGGCAGCGCCGAGAACAGCGCGCCGCCGCTGACGGTCGCGACGTTGAAGCCGAACGACTGGCCGGACTCGTCGGGCGGACCGGACGAAATCGCCGTGGCCCACGCGATGCTCGCGGGACCGGAATCTTCGTTGACGCTCGGATTCGCGCCCGGCGTGTAGCTCGGTGCGTCGTTGACCGCGGTCACGTTAACGACGAAGGTCTGCGGCGCCGAGGTGTCGTTGCCGCCGTTCGCGGTGCCGCCGTTGTCCTGCGCCTGCACCGTGATCGTCGCCGTACCGTTCGCGTTCGCGGCCGGCGTATAGGTCAGGGTGCCGTTGCTCGCGATCGCCGGCGCGGCGCTGAACAGCGCGGCGTTCGTGTTCGCGGTGATGCTGAACGTGATCGTCTGCGAGCCGTCGTCGCCGTCGGCGATGCCGGTCAGGAAACCGGCGACCGTCTGCGCGCCGGCGTCTTCGAGCACGGTCTGCGTCGGACCGACCGTGAACACCGGCGGGTCGTTGACGTTGTTGACCGTGATCGTGAAGGTCTGCGGCGCCGACGTGTCGATGCCGCCGTTGGCCGTGCCGCCGTTGTCGGCGAGCACCGACTGCACCGTGGCCGTGCCGAACGTGCCGTTGGTCGCCGTGAACGTCAGCGTGCCCGTCGCCGACACTGCCGGCGCCGTGCTGAAGGTCAGGCTGCCGGTCGTCGACTGCACCGTCGTCGTGAAGCTCAGGGTCTGGCCGGCTTCGTCGGCCGGACCGGCCGAGATCGCCGTGTGGAAGTTGGCGAAGGTCTGCGGACCGGCGCTTTCGAGGGCCGAGGCGGCGGTGCCGCCGGTGAAGCTCGGCGCATCGTTGACCGCGGTCACGTTGACGACGAAGGTCTGCGGCGCCGAGGTGTCGTTGCCGCCGTTCGCGGTGCCGCCGTTGTCCTGCGCCTGCACCGTGATCGTCGCCGTACCGTTCGCGTTCGCGGCCGGCGTATAGGTCAGGGTGCCGTTGCTCGCGATCGCCGGCGCGGCGCTGAACAGCGCGGCGTTCGTGTTCGCGGTGATGCTGAACGTGATCGTCTGCGAGCCGTCGTCGCCGTCGGCGATGCCGGTCAGGAAACCGGCGACCGTCTGCGCGCCGGCGTCTTCGAGCACGGTCTGCGTCGGACCGACCGTGAACACCGGCGGGTCGTTGACGTTGTTGACCGTGATCGTGAAGGTCTGCGGCGCCGACGTGTCGATGCCGCCGTTGGCCGTGCCGCCGTTGTCGGCGAGCACCGACTGCACCGTGGCCGTGCCGAACGTGCCGTTGGTCGCCGTGAACGTCAGCGTGCCCGTCGCCGACACTGCCGGCGCCGTGCTGAAGGTCAGGCTGCCGGTCGTCGACTGCACCGTCGTCGTGAAGCTCAGGGTCTGGCCGGCTTCGTCGGCCGGACCGGCCGAGATCGCCGTGTGGAAGTTGGCGAAGGTCTGCGGACCGGCGCTTTCGAGCACCGAAGCCGACGTGCCGCCCGCGAAGCTCGGCACGTCGTTGACCGCGGTCACGTTGATGACGAAGGTCTGCGGCGCCGACGTGTCGGTGCCGCCGTTCGCGGTGCCGCCGTTGTCGTGCAGCACGAGCGTGATCGTCGCCGTGCCGTTCGCGTTTGGCGCCGCGGTATAGGTCAGGGCGCCCGTCGGCGACACCGCCGGAGCGACGGAGAACAGCGCCGCGTTCGTGTTGTTGGTGACCTGGAAATCCAGGACCTGCGTGTTGCCGTCGCCGTCGCTGATCGCCGTGGCCCAGCCGGCCACGTTCTGCGCGCCGGCGTCTTCGAGCGAGGTCTGCGTCGGGCCGGCCGTGAAGCTCGGCGCATGGTTGATGCCGGCGACCGTGATCGTGAAGGTCTGCGCGGCCGAGGTGTCGATGCCGCCGTTGGCCGTGCCGCCGTTGTCGGCCGCGACCACGCTGATCGTCGCGGTGCCCGAGGTGCCGGTCTGCGGCGTGTAGGTCAGTACGCCGGTCGGCGATACCGCCGGCGCGGCCGAGAAGGCCAGCGTACCGGTCGTGCCGGTGACCGACGCGGTGAAGCCTACGGTCTGCGCCGATTCGTCGGCCGGGCCCGGGCTGATCGCCGTCGCCCAGGGATTGACGGTCTGCGGGCCGGCATTCTCGAACACGCTCTGGTTCGGACCGGCCGTGAAGCTCGGCGCGTCGTTGACCGCGGTGACCGTGATCGTGAAGACGAACGGCGCGGACGTGTCGATGCCGCCGAACGCGGTGCCGCCATTGTCGTGCAGCACCAGCGTGATCGTCGCCGTGCCGTTCGCATTCGGCGCCGTCGTATAGGTCAGGGTGCCGGTCGGCGAAACGGCCGGGGCCGCCGAGAACAGCGCGGCGTTCGTGTTGCCGGTGACCTGGAAGTCGACAATCTGGGTGTTGCCGTCGCCGTCGTTGATCGCCGTGGCCCAGTTGGTCACCGTGCGCGGGCCGGCGTCTTCGAGCGAGCTCGGGCTCGCGCCGCCGGTGAAGCTCGGCGCGTGGTTGATGGCGTTGACGTTGATCGTGAAGGTCTGCGCGGCCGAGGTGTCGATGCCGCCGTTGGCCGTACCGCCGTTGTCCTGCGCGACGACGCTGACCGTCGCGATGCCGGACGTGCCGTTCTGCGCGGTGAAGGTCAGGGTGCCGGCCGGCGACACCGCCGGCACGGACGAGAACACGAGATTGCCCGTCGTGCTGACGACCGTGGTCGTGAACGACACGGTCTGGGTCGCCGCTTCGTCCGGCGGGCCGGCGAGGATGGCCGTGGCCCAGCCGCTGACGCTCTGCGCACCGGCATTCTCGGGAATCGCCTGGTCGGCGCCCTTCGTGAAGCTCGGCGCGTCGTTGACCGGGGTGATCGCGATCGTCACGGCGGCCGGTACCGACGAACCCTGGCCGTCGCTGGCCGTGACCGAGAAGCCGTCAGGACCGTTCGCGTTCGCGTTCGGCGTATAGGTGATGTCGGCGGTGTTCGTGCCGGTCGAGGTCAGGTTGCTCGTCGTGCCCTTGGTCGGCGGCGTCGCGACGCTGAACGTGATCGGCGCGCCTTCCGGATCGGTGCCGCTCAGCGCAATGACGACGGGCTGGTCTTCGAGCGTCGTCGCGTTCGCCGGGTTGACCGTCGGCGGGTTGTTCTCGAGATCGCGCACGTCGATGCGCAGGAACACGCGTCCGTTCTCGATCGCGCCGAACAGCGCGGTCACGTCGATCGCGCTTTCGCCGCTGGTCGCATCGCCGGCCGGATCGGTGGCCAGCGGCGGCACGCCGTTCCAGTCGCTGACCTGGCCGTCGACGACGAAGTTCGCCGCGAACACCATGCCGCTCGCGACGAAGAACAGCGACAAAGTGCGCCACACCGCCGCGCGACGCGCGCGACGCGCGCCGAAGAAGGCGACGAGCCCGACGAGCATCAGCAGCACGGGGAACGTCAGGAACGGAATCGGCAGGGCCGGCAGGCCGAGAATGATCGGGCCGCCGCTCGCCGTCGTTACCAGATCGTCGGTGCCCGCGGCGCTCTGCGCGACGACGGCCAGCCGAAGGCCGGCGCTGTTGTTGATCTGCAGGGAGCTGATCGCGTCGGAGAGCTCGATGACGTCCGCGCCGCCGACGCCGTTGTTCAGGCCGACGGGATAGCCGCCGCCGATCGCGGCGCCGGCCGGGAAGCTGCTGCCGTTGCAGACCGAGCGGGTGACCGAAACCACCTGCGGGGACGTGCCTCCGCTGACGCTGACGTCGAGCCGGGCATCGGCGCCGGTCATCTGCGGCACGGTGCAGCCGCTGCCCGCGTTGAGATCGCCGTCGACGTAGATCGAGTAGGAATAGGTCTGTGCGCCGACTGCCGTCGCGCAAAGGGCCATCACCAACGCAACGGCCGCGAAGGCCGCTTTCCGGATACGCATGAACCCATCCCCTTGCTGCCAATGCCGCTGTACTGCGGACCGCGCTTCCATTGCCGCGCCGATGGGTAATGCCGAGCCGGTGGCAAGCTCCCCTCGCCTCCCGGTTTCCCCCTCGATCGGCCGCAATTTCGCCCTGCTGCGCCGTATGCTAAACCAACGTCGTGAACAATTGTCTCTTTTCGTGACCGATTTGGCAGATTCGGCACGGTATTGGCCGCCGCTCCCGCCTCGTCTCCCGGGCCTTATTCCGGCCGCCGCGCTAGGCAAGCAGCGCGCGCAGCCGCTAGGCTTGCCGCCTTCGCCCGCCCGGAATACCCGCCATGGCCATGCAATACCCCGAATTCATCTGGCAGAACGGTCGCATCAAGCCCTGGGCCGAGGCGACCACCCACGTCATGTCGCACGCCCTGCACTACGGCTCTTCGGTGTTCGAGGGCATACGCTGCTATGAAACCCCGTCCGGGCCGCAGATCTTCCGCCTGACTGACCATAACAAGCGCCTGTTCCAGTCGGCCAAGATCTACGACCTGGCCATGCCCTACACCCTGGCCGAGATCAACGCCGCCTGCCGCGACGTCATCAAGGCCAACAATTTGCGCAAAGCGTATTTGCGGCCGCTCGCCTATCGCGGCCTCGGCGGCTTCGGCCTGTCGGCGGAAACACCGACCGACGTGGTCGTGGCGACATGGGAAATGGGCCCGTATCTCGGCCCGGACGTGCTCGAACGCGGCATCGACGCCTGTGTGTCGAGCTGGCAGCGCTTCGCGCCGAACACCATTCCGGCTGGCGCGAAGGCCGGCGGCAACTACCTGTCGGGCCAGCTGATCGCGCGCGAGGCGCGGCGCCTCGGCTTCGGCGAAGGCATCGCGCTGGCGTCGACCGGCCTGCTCAGCGAAGGCGCCGGCGAGAACCTGTTCCTGGTCTTCGACGGCGCGCTGCACACGACGCCGGTGGCCAGCGCGATCCTCAACGGCATCACGCGGCATTCGGTCATGACGCTCGCGCGCGACAACGGCATCCCGGTCGTCGAGCGCGACCTGCCGCGCGAATACCTGTATCTCTGCGACGAGCTGTTCATGGTCGGCACGGCGGCCGAAATCACGCCGATCCGCTCGGTCGACGGCAAGCCGGTCGGCGACGGCAAGCCCGGCCCGCTGACGGGCCGTATCCAGGACCTGTTCTTCGGCCTGTTCCAGGGCAAGACCCCGGACCGCCACGGTTGGCTCGAACCGCTGGACGCCTGAGGCGACGGCGACAGCGACGCGCCGCGGCTTCAGCCGCGGCGCAGGCGGAAGTCCAGGGTCGCCGCCGCGCCGCCCTGCGGCCGCGGCCGCAGCGACACCTTCCAGTCATACAGCTCGCAGAGCCGGCGCACGATGGCCAGGCCGAGGCCGGCGCCCTTGCCGGTCGCGCCTTCGCCGCGGTAGCCGCGCTCGAACAGGCGCTCGGCGTCCTCGATCTTGATGCCTGGGCCGGAATCCTCGACGACGACCTTGCCGTCGCCGATGCGCACACGCACTTCGCCCGAGGGCGTGTACTTGAATGCGTTGCCGACGAGATTCGTCAGCGCGACGGCGACCACCGACGACGGCGCGACGACCTCCAGCGGCCCGTCGACCTCGAGCACGACCTCGACCGGCTTGTTGGCCAGGTGCGTGCGATTGACCTCGACGACCTGCTCGGCCACGCGCACGACATCGGTGGTCTCGCCGTCGCTGGGCGCTTCGCGCTGGCGCCGCGACAGCAGCAGCAGGGCTTCGGTCAGCTCGGTCGACTGGCGCGAAGCGCGCTCGATGCGCTTGAGACGGTCGCGCGTCTTCTCGCTCTGGTTCGGCGCGGCCAGCAGCAGCTCCACCGTGGTCGCGATGACCGCGAGCGGCGTGCGCAGCTCGTGGCTGACGTCGGCATTGAACTCGCGGTCGCGCTCGACCATCTCGGTCAGGCGGCTGCGGTAGTCGTCCAGCGCCGCGGCCAGCTCGCCGACTTCGTCGTTGGCGTAGTGCGACGCCAGATCTTCCGCCGGCGCGCCGTTCTTGAACGCGCGCAGGCGCTCGGCCAGATCGGCGACCGGCCGCATGACGCGGCGCGCCGACCAGTAGCCGAGCAGGAACGCGAGCAGCGAGAACACGAGCACCGCGGCGACCAGCGCGGTCACGAGCTGGCGTTCGCCGAGCTCTTCCTTGGCGACGTCGTAACGGTAGAACGCCCAGAGATCGGCTTCCTTGCGCACCGCCAGCTTGTACGGCCGCTCGCGGCCGTGCTCGTCGGGCTCGCGGATGTCGTAGACGCCGGTGCCGTACTTCTGCCAGGCGAACGGCACGTTGGCGAACTTGCGCTCGCTGACGATCAGCGCCGTGACCGCCGAGAACGGGAACTGCGCGCCCTCTTCCGGGTGCTCGCGCTTGAAATCGAGGAACTTGTTGACGCCGTCCTGCAGCGACGCATTGATCAGCTGGTCTTCGAGCGTGCCGCGCAGGCCGATGACGGCCAGCGCGAACAGCGCCGTGAGCGCCATGCCGAACAGGCCGAAGGAGATGACGATGCGGCTGCGGAGCCGGCGGCGGTAGCGCACGGACGAATCTCTGTATGAAGCGGAACCTGCTTTTGACCCGGCCGGCGGCCGAGGTCAAGAGCCCGGCGGCGGCGCGGTCTCCCCCGATGATCCGGTCAGCTGCTGGCGGCGTCGGGGTCGGCCATGCGATAGCCGATGCCGTGGCGGGTCTGGATCAACGGCTTGTCGAACGGCTTGTCGAGCGCCGCGCGCAGGCCGTGGATGTGCACGCGCAGCGAGTCGCTGTCGGGCAGTTCCTCGCCCCAGACGCGGTGTTCGAGATCCTGGCGCGTGACCACGGACGGGCTCGCTTCCATGAGGAACTGCAGCAGCTTCAGGCCGATCGGGTTCAGCGGGATCTGCTTGCCGGCGCGGGTCACCGTCAAGGTGTCGAGATTGAAGCTGAGGTCGGCGACCTGCAGCACGCGGCTCTGCGGGCCCTTGCCGCGCCGCGCGAGCACGAGCAGGCGCGCTTCGAGTTCCTGCAGCGCGAACGGTTTGGTCATGTAGTCGTCGGCGCCGGAATCGAAACCGGACAGCTTGTGGTCGAGTGCGTCGCGCGCGGTCAGCATGAGCACCGGCGTCTGCTTGCGCGCCTCCTGGCGCAGCTTGCGGCAGACCTCCAGACCGTCCATGCCTGGCAGGGTGAGGTCGAGCACGATTGCATCGAATTCGTTGACGACGGCCAGATGCAGGCCCGTGACACCGTCGCCGGCGAAGTCGACGACGTGGCCCTTGTCTTCGAGGAAGTCGCCGATGTTGGCCGCGATGTCCCGGTTGTCTTCGATCACGAGTACGCGCATGGGCCTAGCTTAACGAACTCCATTTCGGAAAGGGATGCGCCGGTTCGGAAGGAATGCGCCGGAACGCGGGAGGAAGTGTACGGGGGGAGCGACGAGCGGCGCGGACGGCCATAAAAGATTGGCCCAAGGAGGTGCCATTGGGGGAACGCACCTCGCTTGGGCCAAATAGCTACTGCCCCGATTACCGTAGTCTGCTAGTCACGACCTGACCAGGAGTGTTCGCAGGAGTACAGTGGGTGCAACTCTAGAAAAACGCGGCTTAAATCGGCGTTAAGTGCCGTTGAGAGACACGTTAAGTATCAATGCGCTGGCGTAGCGAGCCGCGATGACGGCTGAAGTTCCGACGCGCTGCATCGGGCGGCCGGCTCCGGCAGGGCGCCGGGCCGGCCGCGAGGCGCTCAGTTCAGCGCCGGGATCTCGGTGACCGGCGAAGCGCTGTCGCCGGCACGGCGGCAGATGCGCGAACCGGTGATCGTGCGGCAGTCGCCGGCTTCGAGGGTCGTCGCTTCCTCGATCGCACTGCCGGCCGGCAGAGGCGCGCCGCCTTCGAGCGCGAACACGAACAGGCGCGAATAGCGGCGCGAGCCCGCCTCGAAGCTGCCCGGCACGAAGCGCCATTTGCGCAGCGCGCTGAGGGCGGCCGAGTCGAATACGGTCGGCGGGTTGGACTGTTCCACGCGCACGTCGCGCACGCGGCCGTCCTCGTCGACGTAGTAGGACAGACGCACGCTGCCCTCGATGCCGCGCAGCAGCGCGCGCTCGGGGTATAGCGGCTGCACGGCGTGCGCGGCCATCGGTTCGCGGATCGCCACGACCGTATCCAGGGTCTGCGGCGCGGCCGGCGTCGCGTCGGAGGCCGGGCTCGGAGCCGGCACGGCGGCCGGCAGCGGCTTGACCGGCGCGGTCTCGACGAGGCTGGCCACGGCCGGCGCCTCGCTCGGCGGCGCGGTCTGCGTGATCGGCAGCGCGGCGGGCGGTGCCGCCGTGAGGGCCGGCGCGACGGGCTCGACGACGGCCGGTTCGGCCAGGATCGGCAGACGCGGCAGGCGCACCCCGCGGCGGTCACCGATCATGTCGGCGACGGCGATCGGCGCGGCAGTGATGCCGGCCTGGTCGCGCAGCAGCAGTTCGCGCAGCGGCTGCGGAGCAAGCAGCGCGAGCATGTTTGCGTTTTCCCAGGCGGAGCGCTGCGCATAGCCGAGCACGATGACGGCCAGACCGACCACGAACAGCGGCAGCAGGCGCACCGGTGCGCGCAGGTCCAGCCGCGTCGTCGGCAGCTTCGCGATGTGCTGCACGCGTTCGAGCAGTACGCCGCCGGTGGCCTGCAGCGCGAGCGCGCCGGGGCCGTCGAGGCGCAGTTGTTCGAGATCGGCCAGGGTCGCGACGTAATCGCGCGGATTGGCCTGGCTCATGCGCAGCACGAGTTCGTCGCAGCAGATCTCGCGCTGATCGCGCAGGTCGCGCGAGATCCAGTGCACGACCGGGTGATAGAACAGCACCGTCTCGACGACGACCTGGGCCAGATTGACCAGGTGGTCCCAGCGGCGCAGATGGCCGAGCTCATGGGCCAGGATCAGCTCGATCTGGGCTGCCGGGAAGCGCAGCGCGACGGCGGCCGGCAGCAGGATGACCGGGCGTATCCAGCCGACCAGGGTCGGCGTCTCGATCTTCGTGGAATACAGCAGGCCGACCTTGCCGAGGCCGAAGCGGGCGCAGAGCCCGGCCAGGCGCCCGCTCCATTCCGGCAGCGGCGAGCCTTCGCGGATCAGCCGATTGAGACCCTGCCAGTGCAGCAGCGCGCGCAGGCTCAGCACGACGACGCCGCAGCCCCAGAGCGCGACGAGCCAGGGCAGATAGTCGGTCCACTGCTGCAGCAGGCCCTGCGGCTCGGCTGCGAACGTCGCCGCGGCGGCGGCCGGCGCCGCGGTCAGCGCGGCGAACGGCTCGGTCGCAGCAGCATCGGCATACAGCACGAACGCAGTCACGATCGGCGCGACGGTCAGCAGCGCGAAACCGACGAGACCGAGCGTATAGCGCGGCGTGCCGGCGGCCAGGTGGCGGCGCAGCAGGCCGTAGGCGGCGCCGATCAGCGCGCCCTGCCAGAGAAAATGCAGCAGCACCAGGCCGAGCAGGTGCACGCCGGATGCCAGTCCCCCGACGGCGGCGTCCATCACTTGGACTCCCGGTCCAGGCGATTCAGCAACTGACGGATTTCCTTGAGTTCTTCACGCGAGGCGCTCTGGCTGCCGAGCGCATGCAGCACGAGCTGCGAAGCCGAACCGTCGAACACGCGGTCGACGATGTCGGACAGAAAGCGTTTCTGGGTGCGTTCCTTGCTTACGACGGCACGGAACACGTGTGCGCGCTGGGAGTCGTCGCGTTCGACCAGCCCCTTGGCGTGCATGACCTGCATGAGCTTCAGCGCCGTCGTATAGCCGCCGCCTTCATGGGCGTAGAGGGCCTCGTGCACGTCGCGGACCGTACCGCTGCCGCGGTCCCAGAGGACGCCGAGAATGGCCAGTTCGGCCTCGGTAGGCTTGGGTAGATCGGAAACGCGGCGGGTCGTCACGGCGGCCACCTCAACGAATGACTTCGTACAGCATGCCGCAGCCGGCGACGTCGGGCAAGCAGGAAAAAAGAGGGCGGCGGCCGGTCGTGCCGGCGCCGCCCTTGCCCGCCATCAATTGGTGCGGACGCCGTCGTCGCCGGTGCTGCGCAGGAAGTCCCGCGCGTCGCGGCGCTGGCGTTCGCGCTCTGCGAACGTGGAACACTGCTTCTGCTTGCGGTTGGAACCGGTCGGCGCGACCTGCTGGCAGATCAGGCGGCGGCCGTCCTTCTTGGTCAGGACCGCGTTGACGTCTTCCTGGGCCTCGAGCAGCTTGCCCTTGTCCTCGCGGCTCATCTCGTCGACCGAGTTGCTCTTGGCGAGCAGCGCCGCGATCTCGTCGAGACGCGTGTTGACCTGGGCGCGCTCGGCGGTGTCGACGAACTCCCAGCGACCGCCGGCCTTCATCTGCTGGCGGATCGCCGCGGCCTGGTCGTCGAATTTTTCCTTGGTCACGGCCTGCAGGGCCGGATCCAGCTTTTCCGCCGCCATGGAGCCCATGGCCAGCGACATACCCACAGCGAACACAACAGCCTTGGCAAAACGCTTCACGTCGCTCACTCCGTCTCAACCGTCAGATACCCATGCCCCCTGCCTACCGTCTTCGGATATCAGCATGAGACAGCGGCCGGGCGATGCTAGGTAAGGCGGCCGGCGCTTGTCAACGGCAACCTTCGTACGATGACATTCATTGACGAAAGAAAAGCGCCGCGCACGACCAATGGCACATGCGGCGAAGCCGCGTCGCTCGATCAGACGCCGCGACGCTTGCGCCGCAGCGCGGCCGCGCAGACGTAGTCGATGATCGCGCCGGCGACGTCGACGGAAGTCGCCGCCTCTATGCCTTCCAGGCCCGGCGAAGAATTGACCTCGAGCACGAGCGGACCGCGCTTGGAACGCAGCAGGTCGACGCCGGCGACGTTGAGCTGCATCGTTCGCGCGGCGAGGATGGCGACCTCCTGCTCGCGCGCGGACAGCTCCACCTCGCTCGCGCTGCCGCCGCGGTGCAGGTTCGAGCGGAACTCGCCGGCGCGCGCCTGGCGCCGCATCGCCGCGACGACCTTGCCGCCGACGACGAAGCAGCGGATGTCCGCGCCCTTGGCTTCCTTGATGAACTCCTGCACGAGGAAGTTCGCATACAGCCCGCGGAACGCCTCGATCACGCTCTGCGACGACGAGCGCTTCTCTGCCAGCAGCACGCCCTGCCCCTGCGACCCTTCGTTGAGCTTGATCACGTGCGGCGGGTCGCCGAGCAGCGCGAGCAGATCGGCCGTGTCGTCGGGGTTGTCGCCGAACACGGTGTCGGGCATGCCGACTTCCTGGCGCGCGAGCAGCTGCAGGCAGCGCAGCTTGTCGCGCGCGCGCAGCACCGCGTCTGAGCCGTTCGGCGTGTAGACGCCCATCATCTCGAACTGGCGCAGCACGGCCGTGCCGTAGAACGTGATCGACGCGCCGATGCGCGGGATCACTGCGGCGTAGTCGGCCAGGCGCTTGCCCTTGTAGTGGATGCTGAATTCGCCCGGCGCGATACGCATGTAGCAGCGCAGCGGATCGAGCACGCGCACGCGGTGGCCGCGCTCGCGCCCGGCCTCGACGAGCCGTCGCGTCGAGTACAGCTTTGAATTACGCGACAATATTGCAATGTTCATACGAAATCTTCCGAGCGCCGACGACCCGCGAGGGCGCGTCGGAACCGCGCAGGCGTTGCGAGAAGGCGGCGATCCTGCCGCGGTACCGGAGCCGGAGATGGATTCCGCGGCGGCGCTGCGACAGGCTGCATCCCACCCGGCGCGGCCGCGGCGACGCGCGACGATAGCAAGAATGCGGTTGCCGGAGCTATCGCCGCGCGACGGCCGCGGACCGGCGCCGCGGCGCTCCGCGGCCCAGGCCGCGTCCGCCATCCTCGCGAGGACTTCACACCGGCCGATGCTAGGCTGCCGGCGCGGGGAATCCGGGTCGACGCAGCGCCGCCGCAGGCGGCAGCGGACGTCGGCGGCGCGGCCGGTCGCGGCGGCGCAGGACTCCCGTCATCCACGAACGTCGCCCGCACCACGCATCCCGCGTGCAGCGCGGGTCTGTGTGCCCTGCCCCGTCATACCGCCCGGAGAGCGTCATGGAAATGCTGGCCCACCCCGAAATCTGGATCGCGCTGGCCACCCTGACGGCGCTGGAACTCGTGCTCGGCATCGACAACATCATTTTCATCTCGATACTCGCGGGCAAATTGCCGGTCGACCAGCGCGACCGGGCCCGCCGCCTCGGCATCGCGCTGGCCGCGATCACCCGTCTGGCCCTGCTGTTCGCGATCTCCTGGATCGTCAGCCTGACCGCGCCGCTGTTCGCCGTGTTCGGCCACGCGATTTCCTGGCGCGACCTGATCCTGATCGGCGGCGGCCTGTTCCTGATCGGCAAGGCCACGCACGAGATCCACCAGAAGCTCGAAGGCGCGTCCGAGCACGTCGGTCCCGGCACGGCCGCGGCCAGCTTCGGCGGCGTCATCGTGCAGATCATGCTGCTCGACATCGTGTTCTCGCTGGATTCGATCATCACCGCCGTCGGCATGGTCGAGCAGCGCTGGGTCATGTTCGCGGCCATCCTGATCTCGATCGCGTTCATGTTGCTGTTCGCGCGGCCGATCGGCGAGTTCGTCGAGCGCCACCCGACGGTCAAGGTGCTCGCGCTGAGCTTCCTGATCATGATCGGCCTCGTGCTCATGGCCGACGGCTTCGGCCAGAAGATTCCGAAGGGCTACATCTACGCGGCGATGGCGTTCTCGGTCTTCGTCGAGCTGATCAATCTCTGGATACGGCGCCGCGCGCAGCAGCCGGTGGAACCGGTCAAGCTGCACGAACGCTACGAGGCCGACGAAGGCTGAGGCGCGACGGGCGGTTCTCCGGCGTGATCGCAGGTACCGGAGGACGCGGCGCCGGAACCCCGCACCTGCAGGCTGTCGCGCAGGCGCGGCAGCAGCAGCGCGACATCGACGTATGCCGACGACGACGGCGCGACGCCGTCGTCGCGCATGACGGCCGCCAGCCAGAGCTGGGCACGGAACGGCGCGTCGCGCACGCCGGCCGAAGCGAAAGCCGCGGGCCGGCCTTCGAGCAGCGCATCGAGCACATTGGCGCTCAGCTCGAATCCGTCGAGGGCGGCATAGCGCAGCGCGAGAGCGCCGTAGCTCAGGCGCTCCCGATCCGCCCCGGTTCCGGCGAGCGTCGACAGCACGCGCCACTGCTGCACGAGTAGGCTGCCGTCGCCGACGCAACGCTCCAGATAGCGCCGCTGCGCCGCATCCGTCGCGTCGAGCGCGGGCAATACCAGCACCTCGGCGATCGTGACGGACGCGTCGCCGACAGCCTGGATGCGGCACGGCTCGCCGAACCGGCATTCGCCTTGCCCGAGCACCGGCTTGCCCGCGCCGAGCTGGTTTTTCAGGCGCACGAGAAACGTGCGGTTCCAGCCGGTCATCGCCGCATAGCTCTCTGCGACGTGGCTCGCATTGGTCCGGCCAAGCTGGCGCCCCTGCATCTCGCCGTACGGACTCGGCTGGCAGACCTCGCTGGCGTCGCCGGTCTGGCGAAAGCACAGCAGCGGCACGGGCAATCTCCAGACGCCTTCGGCCTGCGGGTTCCAGGCCTTGCCGTCGGGCGCGGTCGCGCGGATCTCGGCGAGCACGAACACCCCGCCGGGCATCGTCAGATCGGTCGGAACCGGATCCGCACCGGAGCTCGTGCGCCACGGCAGGCCGAAGCGCAGCACGAGCGGCAGCAATGCGGAAGCGGCCGCGGCCAGCAACCGGCGTCGGCGCCGGCGTCGCACCGCATCGGACCGGGCCAGATCCTCGGCGACCGCGACGAGGCCGGCGGCGATCGCCGCGAGCACGGCCGCCCGGTCTTCGGCCAGATCCAGCGGCACGCCGTCGACCGGCAGCGCATTGAGCTTGCCGAACGGCGCGCCGCGCCAGTCGCAGCGGCGCAGGATCACCGGCACGACGACGGTGCCGCGTTTGCGCCGGTTGTCCAGCGCGCGCCACATCTCGCGCGCGCATTCCTCGGAACCGAGAAACGCCTCGCTGACGAGCAGCACGACGATGCGAGCCCGCTCGAGCGCCGCGGCGATGTTCGGAAAGATGTCGTCGCCGGCGATCATGCGGCGGTCGTGCCAGACGTCGAGCAGTCCGCTTCCGGCCAGCGGCTCCAGCGCATCGGTCAGCTCCTGCCGGTACGCCTCGTCCTTGTGCGCATACGAAATGAACAGCGTTGCCGCCACCGGGCTGCCTCCGGCCGTGATGGACGGCCCCGTCTTGCAACTGCTGCAAGAGCGGCGGTTATCTCAGGCGCAAGCCGCGAGGGCCGTCCGGCGCCGGCCACGACGTGGCACGACGTCGTCACGCGACGCGTGCGCCAACGGCCTCGGCTGGCGGCGTCCCGCCCGGCGTCTTCGAGCGCGCGCCGCCGGCGCGAATGGCGGGCCGGACAATCGCCGGGCGCGGTGCCGCCACGCCTGGCTGGAAAACTCCGGTGAGGACCGGTCCGAAGAACGGACCAGACGATCACGACCCACTAACGAGCCGCGTGATAACTGCTTCGCGCGGTAGCGTCAGGAGATCGATCCGATGGACGAGAATTCTCCGTTGAAGATGACGCGCCGGCAGGTGCTGATCGCAGGCGGCGCATCCGCCGCGGCGACCGTCCTGCCGGGCGCGGTCGTGCTGGCCGCGCAGACCACGGCGCCCGCGCCGGCGACGGCGCCGGTGCTCGTCGACGTCACCCTCGCCGTCAACGGCAGCCGGCACACGCTCGCGCTCGACACGCGCACGACCCTGCTCGACGCCTTGCGCGAACGCCTGCACCTGACCGGCACGAAGAAGGGCTGCGACCACGGCCAGTGCGGCGCCTGCACGGTCATCGTCGAAGGACGGCGGCTCAATTCCTGCCTGACGCTTGCAGTGATGCACGATGGCGAGCGCATCACGACGATCGAAGGACTCGGCACGCCGCAGCGCCTGCATCCGCTGCAGGCTGCGTTCGTGAAGCACGACGGCTATCAATGCGGCTATTGCACGCCGGGCCAGATCTGCTCGGCGGTGGCCGTGCTCGAGGAGATCAGGAACGGCATACCGAGCCATGTCACCGAAGACCTGACGGCGGCACCACCGCTGAGCGCGGCGGAAGTCCGCGAGCGCATGAGCGGCAACCTCTGCCGTTGCGGCGCCTACTCCAACATCCTCGACGCGATCGACGACGTCGCCGGAGGGCTCACGTGAAAGCCTTCAGCTACGAACGCGCTCGCACGCCGGCCGAAGCGGCAGCGGCCGTCGCCGGCACGCCCGGCGCGAAATTCATCGCCGGCGGAACCAACCTGCTCGATCTCATGAAGCTCGAGATCGAGACGCCGGCGCATCTCGTGGACGTCAACGGCCTTGATCTCGACACGATAGCCGAGACCGGCGACGGCGGCCTGCGCATTGGCGCACTCGTGCGCAATACCGACCTCGCGGCCGACCCGCGCGTGCGGCGCGACTACGCGGTGCTCGCGCGGGCCGTGCTCGCAGGCGCGTCGGGACAATTGCGCAACCGCGCGACGACCGCCGGCAACCTGCTGCAGCGCACGCGCTGCCCGTACTTCTACGACACCGACCAGGCCTGCAACAAACGCCATCCCGGCAGCGGCTGCGCCGCGCTCGGCGGCTTCAGCCGCCACAACGCGATACTCGGCGTCAGCGACGCCTGCATCGCGACGTATCCGGGCGACATGGCCGTCGCGCTGAGCGTACTCGACGCGAGCGTCGAAACCGTCCGCCCGGACGGACAGACGCGCACCATTCCGATCGGCGAGCTGCACCGGCTGCCGGGCACGACGCCGCAGATCGAGCACACCTTGCAGACGGGCGAACTGATCGCCGCGGTCGTCCTGCCGAAGCCCGCCGGCGGCCGGCAGGTCTATCGCAAGGTCCGTGACCGCTCGTCCTACGCGTTCGCGCTGGTGTCGGTCGCCGCAGTCGTCCAGCGCGACGGCAGCGGCCGCATCGCGCTCGGCGGCGTCGCACACAAGCCCTGGCGCGTCGATGCGGCCGACGCGGCGCTGCCGCGCGGCGCGAAAGCCGTCAGCGCCGCCCTGCTCGACGGCGCGAGGACCACGCCCGACAACGCGTTCAAAAAGCCACTGGCCGAACGCACGATCGCCGCCGTGCTCGTGGACGCCCGGAGGCCGGCATGAAATTCGACAAGCCCGCCACGACGAATCCGATCGATCAGGGCAAAATCGTCGGAAAGCCGACCGACCGCATCGACGGTCCGCTGAAGACCACCGGCACCGCGCCGTATGCCTACGAGCGCCATGACGTCGTGCCCGACCAAGCCTACGGATACATCGTCGGCGCCGGCATCGCGAAGGGCCGCATCGATCTGCTCGACGACAGCGCCGCGCGCAAGGCGCCGGGCGTGCTCGCCGTCGTCACGGCGAAGAATGCCGGCAAGCTCGGCAAGGGCAATTTCAACACGGCCCGGCTGCTCGGTGGCCCGGAGATCGAGCACTACCACCAGGCGATCGCGCTGGTCGTGGCGGAAACCTTCGAGCAGGCGCGCGCGGCCGCGCAGACGATCCGCGTCGATTACGTGCGGAGTAAAGGCGCCTACGATCTCGCGCGGGCGAAGGACTCGGCCGTGATGCCGACCGGCAAGAACGAAAAAGACACGGCGGTCGGCGACTTCGCCGCCGCGTTCGAGCGCGCGCCCGTGCAGTTCGACGCGACCTACGGTACGCCCGACGAATCGCACGCCATGATGGAACCGCACGCGTCCATCGCTGCCTGGGACGGCGACAAGCTCACCGTCTGGACGTCGAACCAGATGATCGCCTGGGGCGTCGGCGACATGGCCGCGACGCTCGGCATTCCGAAGGGAAACGTGCGGCTGATCTCGCCGTACATCGGCGGCGGCTTCGGCGGCAAACTGTTCCTGCGCGCCGACGTGCTGCTCGCCGCGCTCGGCGCCCGGGCGGCGAAGCGCCCCGTCAAGGTCGCGCTGCAGCGCCCGCTGATGATCAACAACACTACACACCGGCCGGCGACGATCCAGCGCGTGCGCCTGGGCGCGACCAGGGACGGAAAGCTCACGGCGATTGCGCACGAGAGCTGGTCGGGCGACCTGCCCGGCGGCGGCCCCGAAGTCGCCGTGCAGCAGACGCGCCTGCTCTATGCCGGCGAGAACCGCGTGACGCGCCTGCGGCTCGCGACGCTCGACCTGCCCGAAGGCAACGCGATGCGCGCGCCCGGCGAGGCGCCCGGCCTCATGGTGCTCGAAGCGGCAATGGACGAGATGGCGGAAAAGCTCGGCATCGATCCGGTCGAGTTCCGCATCCTCAACGACACGCAGGTCGATCCGGAAAAGCCCGGCCGCCCGTTCTCGCAGCGGCGCCTCGTCGAATGCCTGCGCACCGGCGCCGAGCGTTTCGGCTGGAGCAAGCGCAACGCCGCGCCGGGCAAGGTGCGTGACGGACGCT
Organism: Tahibacter caeni; assembly: GCF_024609805.1. Taxonomy (GTDB): domain Bacteria; phylum Pseudomonadota; class Gammaproteobacteria; order Xanthomonadales; family Rhodanobacteraceae; genus Tahibacter; species Tahibacter caeni. The sequence continues at coordinate 39,285 of NZ_JANFVR010000006.1, forward strand.
GGCTCGTCGGCATGGGCATGGCCGCCGCGTTCCGCAACAACCTGCTGACGAAATCCGGCGCCCGCGTGCGCCTCGGCGGCAACGGCATCGTCACCGTCGAGACCGACATGACCGACATCGGCACCGGCACGTACACGATCATCGCGCAGACAGCCGCGGAGATGATGGGCGTCCCGCTCGATCGTGTGGTCGTGCGCCTCGGCGACTCGGCGTTTCCGGTGTCGGCGGGCTCCGGCGGGCAATGGGGCGCGAACAACTCCACGTCGGGTGTCTATGCGGCCTGCGTGAAGCTGCGCGAAGCCGTCGCGCAGAAACTCGGGCTCGACGCCGGCACAGCGGAGTTCGCCGACGGACAGGTGATCGCCGGCGAGCGCCGCTCGGCCCTCGCGCAGGCGGCCAAGGACGGCGAACTCGTCGCCGAGGACGCGATCGAATACGGCGAACTCGACAAGCGATACCAGCAGTCGACGTTCGGCGCGCATTTCTGCGAGGTCGGCGTGGACGCGCACACCGGCGAGATCCGCGTGCGCCGCATGCTCGCGGTGTGTGCGGCCGGCCGCATCCTCAACCCCAAATCGGCGCGCAGCCAGGTCATCGGCGCGATGACGATGGGCGTCGGCGCGGCGCTGATGGAAGACCTCGTCGTCGACAAGCGCCTCGGCTTCTTCGTCAACCACGACCTCGCGAGCTACGAGGTGCCCGTGCACGCCGACATTCCGCACCAGGACGTGATCTTCCTCGACGAGACCGATCCGATCTCCTCGCCGATGAAAGCCAAGGGTGTCGGCGAACTCGGCATCTGCGGCGTCGGTGCCGCCGTCGCCAACGCCGTCTACAACGCAACCGGCTTCCGCGTGCGGCACTATCCGATCACGCTCGACAAGCTGCTCGATCATCTGCCGACGGTCGGCTGACGAGGCCAAAGCCGGCTGCACCGACTTCCGGTCCCGCCGGACTGCCCCGGGCTGAGCGTGTCGTGCGCCGCAGACGTTTTCGGTGACCGGGAATTGCCGAACTGGAGCGGGCGATGGGAATCGAACCCACGTCAGTAGCTTGGGAAGCTACAGCTCTACCATTGAGCTACGCCCGCGGCCGCGGTATTTAGCCATAGCCGCGGCAGCGGGGGCAATGCGGCCGCGAGGGGATACCGGTCGGGAAAGGCGGCGCTAAAGCGTTGTTGAACGGTGGAAAACCCGGCGGATTGTTCGCCGGGGCGGCAGGTATGCGTTCAGCAAGCGTACGCTCAGATAGTCGCGCCGCAGCGGCTCCCGTGGGGATCCGCCGGCGGCTCATTCGGAGGAGACTTTCATGTCGATGTTCACGCGGTTCGCGGCGATCCTGGGCGGCGCACTGCTGGCGCTGGCTGCGGTAGGCGCCCACGCCGAATACGTAGATCCCCCCAGCCGCGTCGCGCGGCTGAGCTTTACCCGCGGCGAGGTCAGCTTTTCGCCGGCCGGCGAGGACCAATGGGTCGCCGCCGTGCGCAACCGTCCGCTCATCCGCGGCGACCGGCTCTGGACCGACCGCGGCGCGCGTGCCGAGCTGCAGGCCGGCAACGCGACCTTCCGCGTCGATGAAGGCACCAGCCTGCAGATCCTCAATCTCGACGATCGCACGGCACAGCTGGAAATCACCCAGGGCACGCTGAATCTGCGCGTGCGGCGCATCTATGCCGAGCAGATCTTCGAAGTCGACACGCCGACCCTCGCGTTCGTCATCTCACGTCCCGGCGAATACCGCATCGACGTCGACCCGCGCGGCCGCCACACGACCGTCGCCGTCTGGGACGGCGGCGGCGAAGCACACGGCGAGCGCGCGAACTTCCGCGTCCGCGAAGGCGAGGCGATCCGCTTCTACGATACGGCGCTGCAGGACTATGAAGCGTTCGACATCCCGCGTCCGGACGATTTCGACCGCTTCTGCCTGGACCGCGACGAACGCTTCGACCGCTCGGTCTCGCGCCGCTACGTGTCCGAAGACCTGATCGGCTATTCAGATCTCGACGAGTATGGTTCCTGGAGCGAAATCACCGAATACGGCAACGTCTGGTTCCCGAGCCGCGTCGCGGTCGACTGGGCGCCGTACCGCGACGGCCGCTGGATCTGGCAGGACCCCTGGGGCTGGACCTGGGTCGACGCCGCCGACTGGGGCTTCGCGCCGTTCCACTATGGCCGCTGGGTCCACGTGCGCAACCGCTGGGGCTGGATCCCGGGCCCGGTCAGCGTGCGTCCGGTCTACGCGCCGGCGCTGGTCGCGTTCGTCGGCGGCAGCAACTTCAGCATCAGCGTCAGCACGGGCCGGCCGATCGGCTGGTTCCCGCTGGGTCCGCGCGAGGTCTACGTGCCGCCGTACCGCGCGAGCCGCAACTACTTCACCAACGTCAACATCACCAACACGGTGATCAACAACACCTACATCACGAACGTCTACAACGACTATTCGGGCGGCCGCGACCTGCGCCGTCTGAACTACCTCAATCGCGACGTGGCCGGCGCGGTGACCGCGGTGTCGAGCGACACGTTCGTCAATTCGCGTCCGGTGCGCCAGCAGATGGTCGCGGTCAACCGCGACATGGCGGCGCGCGCCGAGGTCACGCCGATCGCCGCCTTCGCGCCGAATGCGCGCAGCGTGATCGGCAGCGAACGCGCGGCGACGGCCAAGCCGCAGCGCGAAGTGTTCGAGCGTGCCGTGGTCGCGCGCACGGCGCCGCCGGCCGCGCCGGTGCCGTTCGCCGAGCGTCAGGCCGTGCTGCAGCGCACGCCGGGTCGCGGACTCAGCGAGGACGCGATGGCCAATCTGCGCACGCCGCGCGAAGGTCCGGCCGCCCGCGCGCCGGAGCGCATCCGCGTCGTCGGCGAAGGTGCTGCGAACACGCGCAGCGCCGACGCGGACCGCGTCGAACGCGGCGGCCCACAGCGCGAAGGCCGCACGACCGGCGCTGCGCCGGGC